>JAEPMY010000109.1 GCA_017643685.1 Sneathiella sp. | reverse complement strand
GCCCGTAATAATGAGGACGATAAGGGAACAACGTTCGAAATTTACCTTCCGCGCTTTATCGAAGATAAAAGTGATGAGGATGAAAATGCCGTTGAGGCACCGGCGGCTCATAAGGACCTCTCTGGTATTGGCACCATTTTGCTTGTTGAAGATGAGGATCCTGTTCGTCTCTTTGCCTCTCGCGCGCTACAGAATAAAGGCTATGAGGTCTTGCAAGCCGATTGCGGTGAAACAGCGCTGGAAATATTGGAAGATTTCGACGGCCAGATTGATTTGCTGATCTCTGATGTGGTGATGCCAAATATGGACGGGCCTACTTTGGTGAAAAATATCAAAGGGCAATTGCCTGATTTGAAGGTCATCTTTATTTCGGGTTATGCAGAAGATGCGTTCCGTAAAGATCTTGATTTTGATATCAATCAGATTGAGTTTCTGCCAAAACCGTTCTCCCTTAAAGAAATAGCAGAGAAGGTTAAAGACGTTCTGCAATAGCCTATTTATAGTATTTATTGCTTAATTAGATTGTTTACATGGATAAGGCTTCCCTTATACTCAACTGGCCGGTAAATCCGGCCAGTAGTGCGTAAAATAAAGAAAAACTGGGCTTCAAGCCCTGAAATGCACATAGGGGAGGACATTATGTCTACACTGTCAAAAGCCGCCATTCTGGGCGCGCTTGCCGCTTTCATTGCAACTCCAGCGCTGGCCCATGGTCATTGTAAAACGTCTAAATGGGGCAAGGATGACGAAATTGGGGCTGCAAATCACGTGACACCCGACCAAGTGATGATGGCTACCAAACTTGTCAAAAAGGGAGAAACGCATCCGCTTGGTATTGTAATTGATCCATCTACACCTGCGTTTCCGCCGCGGGGAATGATGGTGCAGGTGGTTCAACCGAACCAACAGGGCGGTCAGCGCTTGAGCGCTTTTGGATACGAAGGCACCTATAATGACGATCTGGCACAGTTATGGTTGGGTATCGGACCACAAATCGATGGCTTGGGTCACCTTGGGGAAGAGGGACTTTACTACAACTGTAATGATGAGAAAGACTTTGCCCAACTGACAGGTCTTACAAAATTGGGAACTCACAATATTCCGCCGCTCGTGGGGCGTGGGGTCATGATTGATATGGCGAAGCATTTTGGCAAAGAAGTGCTAGATGGCGGGCAGGCTTTTACCTCTGATGATGTGAAAGCTGCTGCCAAGGCCCAAGGCGTGGAAATTCGCAAAGGTGATGTGGTTCTGTTCCACACAGGTTGGACGGACCATAAGCTGAAAGAAGAGCCCAACACATGGGTGTCAACGGAGCCAGGCCTTTCCAACGATGCTGCCGTCTATCTTGCAAGTCTTGACGTGATGGCGGTTGGTGCTGACACATGGGGGATTGAGGCGGTACCGCCGATGAAGGGGGATAAACTCTTCTATGGTCACGTGACCCTCCTGAAAGAAAATGGAATTTATATTCTGGAGACCATGAACACCGGCCGCCTTGCAGAAGAAGAGGTGAAAGAATTCATGTTTGTTCTGGGACAGGCGAGAATTCGCGGGACGGTTCAGATGATTATTAACCCGGTCGCGATGTGGTAAACTACTAAGACACGAAAGCCCCGCTGAATTCGGCGGGGTTTTTAATTCAAATCCAACTTCATAGCCACACGGCCATACTTCCAAAGCGGTGTTTCCCGTTCGTTATCTGCAAGCCCCTTTAATGCAGGATAAGGGCTTAGGTCCTCGATAATTTCAAAGCCAAAGCGAGCATAAAATGGCGCGTTGAAAGGCACTTTTTCAAATGTCAGCAGAAATGCGGATTTGTCTCCATTGGATCTGCCTGCTGTTAATGCTGGTTTTAACAAAAGGCTTCCAAGGCCTTGTTTCATATGCAGATTGTGAACGGATAATTCTTTGATATATAATCCATGTGGGAGGGGGGATGTCGCGCAGAATGCAACAATTCTCGATACGGGATTATCTGCAACCCAAATCAGGCCGCCCTTCTTCTGGAGGTTCTTGTATTCCTCCGGCGGGGTGGCTGGCATGTCGGCGATATCGTCATAACCGATATCTCTAAAGACCTCTCCCGCGGCATCTTCTACAGCGGGGAGATATCGGAAATCACCTTCCGTTGCCAGCCTGATATTATTGGTGTTTGCGGTCAAATAGCTTCCCGTCCAAAGATCATTGTACAATGAGAGGAGAGAATACCCCCTTCATTATGCACAAGTCCAATATCGTGCTTTTTAACCTGCCGGTCACCTTCATTGCCCCGAAGCTGACGAACGGCCTCGACAATGCCATGCATACCGCCAGAGGCACCAGCCTGCGCGTAGGATAGAAGGCCGCCGTGGGTATTAATTGGGAAGCTTCCTTCAATACTGGTGGCCCCTTCGGCAAACATGGCGCCTGCCTCGCCCCGTTTGGCGAAACCGAGCTCTTCAGCCTCAATAATCGGGACAATGCTGAAGCAGTCATAAAGTTCAGCAAAATCAATATGGGCTGGGGTCAGGCCGCTCATATCATAGGCGGCGTTACCAGAGATCGTGGTGCCAAATTCGGTCAGACTTGGGGCCATGGTCATATGCTCGTGGGTATGGCTCTCTCCAATGCCCAACAGGTAGGCGGGATCAGATTTCAAATCTTTCGCGCGGTCAGCACTGGTCACCACAAGCGCGCCCGCCGCATCCGAAATCAGGCAGCAGTCTAGGATATTCAGCGGCGTGGAGATCGGCTTTGAGCTTAAGACATCCTCTGTTGTTATGCCTTTGCTCATTGGGCTTGCCGGATGGCGAATAGCATGTTCACGGGCGCGCACAGCAACGGCGGCCATTTCCTCTCTTTTAGTGCCAAACTCATGCATGTATCGGTTGGCGATCATCGCATAAAAGGATGGAATTAACGGCCCATATGGATTTTCGAAGTAGGGATGTCCCACCTGGGTCAGGGCCTGAACCGCGGCATCACGGCTTTGGCCGGTTGCCCGGTTTTCACCTGCGGTTACCAAGATGGTTTTTGCCTGACCTGTTGCAATGGCCATAGCCGCATGGTGCAGCGCTGTGCCCGGTGTGCCGCCCCCCACGGTGAGAGAGGCGCAATAGGTTGGTTTGATGCCCAGATATTCTGCTAACACCGATCCCATCATGAAATAGGGTTCGGTCATGGAGTAGGCGGTTAAAAGGCCATCCACATCTTTCAGCTCTAAGCCTGCGTCATCAAGGGCGCGTTTCGCCGCTTGCGCGTTCAGGCCAAGGCCACTCAGCTCTGGCACTTTTCCAATATCACTTTCGCCAACGCCGGCAATGACAACATTATTCTTGATCATGCTGCATCCCCCTTAGGCGCTAGGCAAAATTGCGGAACTTTGGTGTTTCCTTGACGTGCCTCGAAACAAACCTCAACGGCATCTCCGATGGCGGCATGTTCGGCTCCCTCCCCAATCAGGTTGGTCATAATCCGCGGCCCTTCGACCAGATCAACGAAAACAATGATATAAGGGGTATAAGCTCTAAATTCCGCTGTTGGGCCACGGTGAACGGTGGTCAGGCTGTAGATTACGCCTCTGCCAGAGGGCTCTTTCCAACTGGTTTTGTCAGATCCGCAGTGGGTGCAAAGGTGGGACGGGACAAACCGCCACTCCCCGCACGCATCACAGTTTTGAAGCAGAAAGCGATTTTCCTTTGCAGCATCCCAATAAGGACCAGCATCAGGAGACATATCCGGAGAGGGGAGTAAGTCGGTCATTTTCGTCTGGCTCCTTATGTTGGCTCTTTAGTGGCGCCTTCTGCCACCATGCTGTCGATGGCGGTATCGTCGTACCCAACCTCTTTCAAGATTTCCCGGCTATGTTCACCAAGTTGCGGTGGGAGCAGACGAATGGTTGATGGTGTTTTTGAAAAACGAATGGGCGGGGTCGTGATCTTCAAATTCCCTTCGGTAGGGTGTTCAACCTCGCGCCAGAAACCAGTTGCTGTTAGCTGCTCATGTTCAAACAGATCATCGAGTTTACTCACCGACTGGTGTGGGATGTTATATTTGGTGAGTAGTTCAATCCACTCTTCTGTGGATTTAGTCTCCATCATTTCACCAAGGGTGCGATAGACATCTTCGGTATATGTGGTGCGGGCCGCCATGGTCGCAAAGCGTTCATCATCTTTCAGGTCATCACGGCCAGTGGCTTCAAAGAAATCTTGCCAGTTTTTATCCGTGTAGGGCATGACCGCCAGATAGCCATCGGTTGTGGCATAAGGTCTGCGCTCTTTATTCAGCAGGCGTTTGTAGCCCATGTTATCCAGCGGCGGATTAAATACAGAACCGGCCAGATGCTCCACCATCACAAAGTCCACAAGACATTCAAACATGGGAACTTCGATCGCTTGGCCTCCGCCGTGTCGCTCCCGATGGAACAGGGCTGCCAGAACGGAATAGAGGACATTAAAGGAGGAAGTTTTATCCGCAACAATAGACGGAACAAAGCGTGGCTGATCAGACGTGACCGTCATCAAATCGGAAAAACCGCTCGCCGCCTGAATGATGTCGTCATATGCAGGGTTGTTCTCCAGCGGTCCGCCGCTTCTAAAGCCAAAGGTCGCGCAGTACACAAGGTCTGGATTAACCTTGGCAATTTTCTCGTAATCCAGCCCGAATTTTTCGGCAATTCGCGGGCGCATATTGTGGATCAGGACATCGGCGGATTTGATAATCTCCATCAACGCCTGATGACCACTTTCCTTGGTGATATCAAGAACAACGCTTTTTTTGTTGCGGTTACAGCCCAGAAAGAAAGACGCCATGCCTTCGCTTTTGCGCGGTCCTGTGTGGCGGGTGGTATCCCCGTGGGGTGTTTCCACCTTGATCACATCTGCGCCCAAATCTCCCAGCATCTGACTGGCCCAAGGGCCCAATACCACGGTTGAGAGATCAATAACGCGAACGCCTTCCAGTGTTCCGGGCATAACGGTACTCCTTATTATTTATTATTTTACCTTTGCCGCCAGTTCTAACAGGTTTCTCGCCTGTTTCAAGTGAGGCATGTCATACATCTTACCATCAATCCCGATTGTACCAAGACCGGGATTTTCCTCAAAAATCTGGACGACTTTTTTGGCATGAGCAACTTCGTCACTGCTGGGCGTAAAGGCCGCATTGATAATCTCAGGTTGCCCCGGATGGATGGAGACCTTCCCGATATAACCGGACTGCCGATCCCGCAAACATTCTTCATGTAGGCCGTCGCTGTCTTTGTAGTCGACGAAGACAACGCCGATGGGCTGAACATCGATGGCCCTTGCGGTGGCAAGGCACATGGTTCGGGCATATAAAAACGGGTCGTCATAATCGCCTGTCCGTGGGTGCCGGTTTGAACTAGCTCCCAAAGCTGCGGATAAATCTTCGCCGCCCCATGTCATGCCGACAAGCCGATCTGTAATCCCTTCAAGATAGGTGTTAAAGGTGAGCAGCGACTGCGCAGTTTCTGTTGCAACACTGACAATTTTGGTGCTGCCTTTAGGAATACCTTCCCGCACCTCCAGAATATCCAGATAGTCAGCCAGCTTATTCACGTCTGCTGCGGAATATACTTTTGGTAGGACAATACCATCTGGTTTGCCCTTCAAAATGGCGGCAAGATCAGGCAGGGACAGCGGGTTATCAAGCGGATTAATCCGAACCCAAAGTTGCTGCCGACTTCTATCTGTTTCTTGAAGCAGAAAATTACACGTCATTTCCCGAGCGATTTCCTGCCGGCTATCGGCAACAGAATCCTCAAGATCCAAAATAAGAGCATCGGCCACATTCCCGCGGCCTTTTTCCATTTTACGCTCACTATCTCCGGGGACAAAAAGCCAGGACCTAATCATGATGCGGCTGCTTTCATTTTCATCAATCCTGTCCGCTCCACATATGCGATTTCTTCATCGCGCTGATTATAGCCCGTGTGGATAAATTCAACGATCCCTTCGCCTGGGCGCGATTTGCTGGCGCGTTTGGATTTAATAGTTGTGACAACCCGAATGGTGTCCCCATGAAATACCGGTTTTTTAAATCGGATGTTGGTCATTCCTAAATTACCAAGGGTGGTACCAAGTGTGGTATCGGCAACTGTAACCCCGATGACGAGGCCCAATGTGAACAGGCTGTTGACGATCCGTTGGCCGTAAAAAGTGCCTTTGGAATATTCTTCGTCCAAATGCAGTGGTTGCGGATTATGTGTCATGGCGCTGAACATCACATTGTCCATTTCCGTAACAGTTCGCGTAAGGGCGTGGTGAAATTCCTGACCTTCTTCAAACTCTTCAAAATATAATCCGGACATCTGTTTCCCCGTTTTTGTTGTTATGGTTCTTCGGCAACTGTCATGCCGTACCGATTTACGTTCGATGTTTGTTATTAATTCGATTATTCGAACTTTGTTCGGGTATTAAAGGCGGGTATACCTATCCGGTCAAGTGAAACCTGAAAGCGGCTCCTTATTTAGTGGCTTTTGCGGGAGAGTATCCGAGGATTTTAGAGATCTCAGCGGCCTGACGCCTAACCACATCGCTGAGTTTCTCTTTTTCTCTCTCCCCCCGCGAGACAGGTAGACCAACAGTGAGGGCGGCAACCATGTGTCCGTCATGATTATAGATGGGGGCGGAGAAGCCCGCGGAATCCGATGAATAATCCCCAAGGGTTACAGAAACCCCATTTTCCCGAATGGCGGCGAGCTTGCCTTTCAACTCTTCTGCGGTTTTCACTGCAAGCGGGCTTAACGGCTCCAGCGTGGTTGCTTTTAGATATTTTTCCAGTGCTTCATTTGAGTAGTGAGCAAGGAAAAGCCGTCCACTGGCATTCGCATATAAGGGGCGACGGGTTCCGATAGACAATGTAAACCGCACAGGTTTCAGGCTTTCAACCACATCCACGTATGTCGTGTGGGCGCCGTCGTTATCAGGGATTGCCAGCAGAATAGTCTCTTCGCTCTCGATCATGGCACGCTCCAGATACGGGCGGGCAATCTGCCGGATAGAGCGCCCAGCCAGAATAACAGAGGCGAGCGAGTAACTCTCTGGACCTAAAAAGTAAAGCGAGCCATCTCGCTTGAGCATCTCCTGATCTGTAAGCGCGTTTAGCGTACTGGAGAGTGAGCTTTTGGGAACATCCAGTGCAACAGAAAGACCGGAAAGCGTCATGCCGCTTGGATTTTCTGCCAATAATCGTAGCAGGGAAAAGGCGCGGGGCAGGACCATAGGTCCTTCTTTACGAGGCGAAGCGTTTGGCACGTCAGATCCCTTTGTTCCTGATTTCGAATGAAATAAGATGTGTTCGGATATCCGAAAATATAGAAGAGCCAAATTCCGGTCAAATAAAAAACCCCCTCCGAAGAGGGGAGTGGGCTGTTTTGCACAGCAGATGTGTTGGTTCAACTTTCTGGATTTCAACTTATGAGTAGTGCCTTATTATTTATCCAAATATTTGGAAATAATGCAAAAAATTGATCTCTCTAGAGGATGTGAATTATCTACACGCCAGTCGTATGCAGGTGTTTATGATATTTTTATAAAAAAACAGGCTTGACTGTTTTTTTAAAGAAGCATACCGTTTTGATGTTGGGAAACGAGGGAGATCACTATGAAAACGAAGTATGTGAAGTCTTTTTTAGGGGCTGCGACCACTACAGGTGCGGCCGCTATGATCATGTTCGGTAGTTTGTCCGCAGATGTATCTGCTGCGGAAAAGTGGAATTTAGCGAATGCTTATGGGGCCAAGACCCTGCATGTTGAAGGGAATGAAATCTTTGCCAAGGCACTGGAAGAGGCGACCAAAGGGGAAGTTCTGGTCACCGTTCATTCCGGCGGGGCGCTGGGCTACAAATCTGTAGACCATTTTGATGCTGTTTCTGACGGGGCCGTGGAAATTGCGGATACCCCGGGTGGTTTTTTGGGTGGGATTGACGCCTTTATGACGTTGTCATCCCTGCCATTTCTTGTGAAATCAGTGGATGAGGCAAAGCTGCTTTTGGAAATTGCACGTCCTGAGTATGACAAGATGTTTGAAAAGGCGGGGCAGAAGCTCCTTTACGCCTCCCCTTGGCCAGCATCTGGTATTTGGGCGAAGGCACCAGTTACCTCCAAAGATAAGCTGAAAGGTCTGAAGATCCGTACCTATGATCCGGGCGGAACTAAGACCTTCCAGAAAATTGGGGCAGCTCCTATTCAGCTTGCGTGGGGTGATGTGGCGCCGCAGCTCGCAACAGGGGGTATCTCTGCGGTTCTGACCTCTGCTGAAGGGGGCGTTACACAGAAATTTGTCGAGCATACAGCCTATTTTACCGAAATTAATTACGCCCTGCCGCTCAACTTTGTTCACATGAATAAAGATGTCTATGACGGCTTGTCAGATGACATGAAAAAAGCCGTTGATGCAGCTGCTGCAAAAGCATCCGATCGCAACTGGGCAGAAGTTGTTGGCCGCACAGAGCGTAATTATGACCTTGTTAAAAAAGAGGGTGGAACTGTCATCACAACGGAAGCTGCAGGCCTTCTTGGGGATCTATCGACTGCCAGTCAGGATGTTCTGAATGAGTGGTTGGAGAAAACCGGCGCCCGCGGTCAGGCCGTTATTGACGCGTTCAATAAGCGCAAAATGTAATCCGTGCATTTATCCACCGCCTTTGAGGGGATGCAGACGATCCTGCAATTGTCTGCATCATAGTTGGGGAAGGTTTTGATGGCCGTATTTATCGACAAACTGACAAAAGTGGCATCTGCGATCTCGGGGGGAATCTTGGTCGCAATGGTTGGGTTTATCTTTTTTGAAATCCTGTTACGCAGTGCATTTTCTGCTTCCACTTATGTTTTAGACGAGTTTGTAGGTTATGGGGTTGCCATCATGACCTTCCTCTCTTTTTCTTCGGCGCTTCGAAGTGGCACATTTATCCGGGTCAACCTGTTGATCGGAAATGTAAATATGAAGCTTCGCAGAGGACTGGAAGTTTTATTCTGTGCCGGTGGCGCCTGTCTGTTTTCGTATCTTTGTTACTATTTGGGACGGGTGGTGATCCGCAATTTCGAACGCGGCACCACTAGTAATTCCATTGCCGAAGTTCCGCTTTGGATACCTCAGTCGTTAATGCTGCTCGGTGTGGCGTTGCTTGTCCTGCAATTCATATCTTTGACCATCCAATATATGAGAGGTGCCCCCATCCTCGACAGTGCGGAAGAGCTGTAGGAGTAGACCATGCTGGAAGTGGGTGCCGGACTAACTGTCCTTTTTCTAATTTTTCTGTATCTGGGTATCGGGGTCTGGGTCTTTATTGGCCTGATCGCAGTTTCCCTGACAGTGCAGTTTTTCTTGCTGGATATGTCTTTCATCAAGATGGGGGCCATTGCCACCAATATTATGTTGAGGAGCGCAAGTTCCTGGGAGTTGGCGGCAATCCCCATGTTTATCTGGATGGGGGATATCATCTTCAGGACGGATGTGTCCCGCCGGTTATTCGACGGCCTTGCGCCTTTGGTCAGCCGAATTCCGGGGCGGTTGCTTCATGCAAATATCGTTGGCTGTACCATCTTTGCGGCAGTTAGCGGCTCCAGTACGGCGACCGCAGTTACAGTCGGAAAAATTTCATTGGATGAATTATCAGCGCGCGGATATCAGCGGGAGATTGCTGTGGGCTCGCTTGCAGGGGCTGGAAGCTTGGGCCTATTGATCCCGCCATCCATTGTCATGATTGTCTATGGCATCTTGGCAGAAGTATCGATTATCAGCCTTTTTGCCGCAGGTGTTTTGCCAGGGTTGATGATTGCCGGGCTCTATTCTGCCTATATCGCTTGGCGAGGCCGCAGCGGCGCAGGTGTGGTGCCGGAGGTGGACAATCAAATACGTCAGCCTATTCGGCTGCAGGATTTTATGAATTTAATGCCGGTCTTCCTGTTGGTGGTTGTGGTGTTAGGCTCGATTTATTCGGGGCTCGCCACACCATCGGAAGCGGCAGCAATTGGTGTGACGGCGGCGCTTCTGATCGCGCTGGTCACCAGACAGCTCACCTGGGATCTGTTGACCCAATCTATCGCGAGCGCCGTCAAGATGTCAGTGATGGTGGTCTCGCTGGTGATTGCGGCGGCGCTTCTCTCCACCACCATGGGGTATCTGCATCTGCCGCAGAATGTGGCAACGGCCATTGCAGGGTTGGAATTGTCGCCCTACGCGTTGATGGCGCTGCTCGCGGTTTTCTACGTATTACTGGGGCTTTTCCTTGAAGGGATTTCAATTACGGTTATGAGCCTGCCCATTACGTTGCCCCTTGTGATGCAGGCGGGGTTTGATCCGCTCTGGTTCGGGATCTTTCTGATTTTGATGGTGGAACTTGCCACCATCACCCCGCCAGTTGGTTTTAACCTTTTCGTCCTGCAAGGGCTAACCAACATGTCCATCAGCCAAATCGCCAAGGCTGCGGCGCCTTTCTTTCTGCTGCTTTGCGTAGGGGTTGTTTTACTGACGCTGTTTCCGCAAATCGCGCTTTGGCTTCCCAATTTGATCAGTGGGGGCGGGGCATGACGGATGTATCTATGGACACGAGGTTGGTTACCCAAAAAGAACTGCAAATGCTGGTCGCCTCTAGCGCCGATGAAGTGCAGATCTGGCAGGCGCTGGAGCAGGTGATCAAGCAGCAGGTTGGTGTCTCTTTATTCACGGTTCTGATCCATGACGCGGCAAATGGCACCGTGCAGCGAATTTATACAAATGATCCGGCCACTTATCCGGTGGGCGGAACTAAAGAAATGGGGCCAACCCCTTGGGGAAAATTGGTCCTGAAACGAGGTGAGCCGTTTCTGGGTCGTAATGCGGATGATATCCGTTGGGCCTTCCCAGACCATGAAACCATTCTCTCCCTGGGGCTTGGTTCAGCCCTGAATATGCCGATGCGATTGATGGGCCGAACCTATGGGACGCTCAATCTGTTGCATCGGCCTTTTCATTATACCACGGACCATATCGGTCAGGTTGCAAAACTGGCCTCAGTCGTTGCGCCGCTGAGTATCTGGCGCGTCCTTTCAAAGGAATGTAAAGAAGCATGAAAAAACAGTCTGTTACCGTCAAAAATGCCAATCTTCTGGACGTTCGCGCCGGTGAAATCGTTGGTCTGAGAAATCTGCATGTTGTAGATGGCCGAATTCAGGAAATTTCAGATGGCCCCGTGTCAAAAGGGGATCGGGAATTGGACCTGAAAGGCGCCACTTTGATGCCGGGGCTTTGTGATGCCCATGTGCATGTGGTTGCCGCGACCGCGAGTTTTCCCGATTTGATGCGCTGGTCCCCAAGTTACATTACGGCCCGTTCAGGTCAGATTTTGTCCGGGATGCTATCTCGTGGTTTTACAACTGTCCGCGATTGCGGTGGGGCGGATTATGGTCTTGTCCAATCTGTCGAAGAAGGTTTTTTGATCGGCCCGCGGGTTCTGTTCTGTGGTCATGCAATTTCTCAGACCGGTGGTCACGGTGACATGCGCGGTAAGGGAGAAAACTGGGAGAGCTGCACCTGCTGTGCGGGGCTTGGCAAGGTCGTGGATGGAGTGTCTGAAGTTCGTAAAGCCTGCCGTGATGAGCTACGTAAAGGTGCAAATTTCATCAAGATCATGGCCTCTGGTGGTGTTGCGTCTCCAACTGACCGGATCGGTAACACACAGTTTGCATTGGAAGAGATTAAAGCGGCGGTTGAAGAAGCCGAAGCGGCAGAATGTTACGTGGCCGCTCATGTTTATACCGCACGGGCTGCAAAGCGTGCGTTGGAATATGGTGTTCGCTCATTGGAACATGGCAACCTCATCGATGAAGAGGTGATGGATCTGATGATTGAAAAGGGCGCGTTCCTTGTTCCAACCATGTCCACGCACCAGGCCTTGCAGGACGAAGGGATGGAGGCTGGCCTCTCCCCAGACATGTATGAAAAGGT
>JAEPMY010000119.1 GCA_017643685.1 Sneathiella sp. | reverse complement strand
GCCCTCGGGGCATAGGCTCTGGATATAGGTTTTTGAACTTTCGCGGATTTTCTCAGGATTTTGCCCTGGCACCAAACGCATGGTGATTTTTGCATGGGCTTCATTTGGGATAACAGTTTTGCTGCCTGCCCCCTGATAGCCGCCCCACATGCCGTTTACTTCAAGCGTTGGGCGGTCCCAAAGCCGTTGCAATGTGGTGAAATTGCTTTCGCCATGCTCAACGGCACCGATGGTATCGGTCCATGCAACGCCGTCGAAATCGATTGCGTGCAGGTCAGCCTCTGTTTTGGCGTCTGGCATGATGACATCGTCATAAAAACCGGGAATGGTAATTCGGTTATCTGCATCATGAAGTGCGGCAATAACGCGTGCCATTTCATGCAACGCATTCGGAACAGCGCCGCCATAACGCCCTGAATGTAGATCGAGATCAGCGGTTTTAAGTGAAATTTCAAAACCGCCATTACCGCGAGAGCCAACATTGATCGCAGTGAGATCCGCGCGCCAACGCGCACCGTCGGCGGATAATATGGCATCTGCTGCTAATAGATCTTTGTTCTGGTTCAAAATATTTGGCAGGGACGGAGAGCCTGTCTCTTCTTCCCCTTCCAGGAGAATTTTAACGTTGAATGGCAGCTCATTATTGGCACGCATGTGACAGCGGAGAGCCTCAAGCGCGATCATGGTGGGGCCTTTATCATCGGAAATACCCCGTGCATAAAGGCGGCCATCGCGTTCGGTCATTTCAAATGGTTCAGAAATCCATTGATCTAATGGGTCTGGTGGCTGAACGTCATAATGACCGTAAACAAGCAAAGTCGGTTTGCCGGGTTTTTCCAGCCATTCCCCGTATAGAGCATTATGGCCGCCAACACCGCCATCCAGTTCCTGAATATTACTAAAGCCAATTTCATTTAGCAGGCCGGTTAGAAACACCCGGGCGGCATCCATGCCACTTCTAAAAGCAGGGTCTGTGCTGACAGACTGGCAGGCGAGGTAGGTTTTCAGCTCATTCAGAAATTGGTCGCGATTATGTTGGTCGATAGGATTTGAGGCACTCATCGATGTCCTCCGTCTACAGAAATGATTTGGCCGGTGATCCAGTTAGAGGCATCGGCGGCAAGAAAAGAAGCAGCATTGGCAATGTCATCAGGCATACCAAGGCGGCGCATATGGATATTTTCAACAAGCGCTTTTTGTCCATCTTCGCCGTAACTTTCCCATTGTTTTTGGGTGGCGGAGTTTGACAAAACAAAGCCGGGTGCAATGGAATTTACGGTGATGCCGAAGGGACCAAGCTCCAAAGCGAGCTGTTTGGTTAAGCCAACAAGCGCATGTTTTGAAGCGGTGTAACCTTGGATTTTAGTCAGGCTAGGCCGAAGACCGGCACCGCTGCTGATGGTGATGAAGCGTCCCTTTCCTGATTTTTTCATGGCAGGGGTAAAGGCTTGTGCCAGAAAGAAAGCGCTGTCCGTATTGGCGGCGAAAAGCGCGCGCCAATTATCTTCGGTGACGTTTTCAACAGGTTCGTGTACTTGCTGGCAAACACCACCTGCGGCATTGACCACAATTTGCGGGGTGCCAAATTCGGCGGCAATCTGCTCGGCGAGTTTCAAAACGTCGTCTCTATCGCCAAGGTCCGCGGCATATCCGGCAAATCCCAGTTCTGTTTTGGCTTGCTCAAATGCGGGGCCGGGACGATCCGTGATAACAACGTTGAAACCATCAGAAGAAAGGCGCCTTGCGATGGCGGCACCAATACCACCAACAACGCCTGTAACAAGGGCAATCGACATGGAAATCTCCTTAACCCATGACCTTTTTAAGTTCGCGGAATGTGTCGGCGGACTGAGGGCGGGCGCCCTCTTCGATATCGTGGATCAGTTGCACCAGTTTGCTAATCACGGGCACCTGAATTCCGTGGGTTTCAGCAATCTCAGCAATAATGCCGATTTGGGGGTCAACTTCGGTTTTCCGCTTTCGAACGGCCAGATCCCGCCAGATGCCGGAGTGGGTTTTAGCTGTTTTAGCTGTAAATTCGACAAGGGCAGCGATTGATTTCTCCGCCTCGCCTGCCGGGGCATCGGGAAAATAGCTCTCTGGGTTAAACCCGTTAAATCCAAGCGGTTTGATTTTTTCGGCAAGGGCTACTTTCATGACTTCGCGGCCAAGCTCCATCAGAACAGGTGCCCGTTCCGGATCAGCAAAATTGGCAGACATGCTGTCGGGGGTGAGTGCTGTGGCAAAGAGCATGGATCCATAGCCCAATTTTCCCCACAAATATCCCCAGATATTATCAGTCATAATCGCGCCTTCATCGAAAACCTGCATCAGGTCGAGCATTTTCTGTGTACGAGGACGAATTGAGCCATCAATTTCGCCAATGACAACGGCACCCCGGTTTCCATAAAGGATATGGCCAGGTCTCTGCCAGTCACTGCCGTAGTTGACGAAAGCACCCATAGTGCGGTCAGGCCCCACCATTTCCGAAATAAGACGTTCGTTCAGACCGTTTTGGGCAGAAAGAACAAATCCGTCTTTTGAAAGGTGCGGTAGTAATTGCTCTACAGCCTGTTTGGTGGCCTGCGCCTTTACAGCCAAAACAATGCAGTCATATTCACCTAGTAATTCGGAAGGTGTATAGGTTGGAACAACTTGGGTGAAATCGCCACCAGTGGCGGGGCCTTCGATTAAGACCCCGTCTGTGCTGCAAGTACGGGCATGGTCAGCATCAATATCAACCATTACGACATCTTTACCTGCGCGGGCCCAATAAGCCCCCAGAATACCGCCAATGGCACCGGCGCCCCAAATCAGAACAGGACGATCAGACATTATTTGCTGCTCCAATCAGGCCAAGGGCCTTCCAGTGCCTGACGGGTTTCTTCTACGCCGGCATCCCACACTTTCTGGGTTTGTTCATCAGGCATCTGCCAAGGACCGCCAAAGTTGCCGTCACCCAGAAGCTCTTTGGCTTCATGCGGGGTGCAGGCTTTGATTTTGTCCATGTCTGGCGCAGGCTTCTCGCCTTCTGGTGCCGGTGCGTGGGCCAGACGCGTCCACGGGAAATTTTCCATCCAGTTGGCATGGCTGCCAATAGGATGAATTTCTTTTACCGCTGCCATGGTTTTGGGGGCAGCCCACCAATTATGCAGACGGACTGAGATATCGCCATATTCCGCCATCAGCTCTTGGCCCAAGGCGCCAATTGGATTATTTCCCCCATGACCATTGACCAGCAGAATATTCTGAAAGCCAGATCGGCGAAGCGATCCAATGACATCCCGCATCAATGCCATCAATGTCTCAACACGCAGGGAGACCGTGCCGGGATAAGCAGAGAAGTAAGGTGTCAGGCCATAGGGGATCACAGGGAACACAGGAACGCCTAGTGGCTCGGCTGCTTCACGAGAGACGCGCTCAGCCAGGATAACGTCAACGCAGAGGGAAAGCTGCGCATGTTGTTCGGTAGATCCGATAGGCAGGATGCAACGTTTGTCTTTTTTGACGTATTCTTCCACGTCCATCCAGTTCATTTCTGAAATCATCATAGGGTATTCTGCTCCGTGTTAGACGGTGTCATATCGGCTGGAAACTCATCATCAAGGACAGCGGAATTGAGGACGACCTTGGCCATCAGGTTAGAGAGGGTTTTCACTTCCTCTTCACTTAACCCTTCCAGTAATTCCTGCTCCCGTTGTTCAAAAACAAAACGGGTCCTGTTAAACAGAGCCCAGCCTTCGTCGGTGAGGAATAAAGGTTGGTTTCTTTTGTCCTGACTATCTTTCTGACGGGTAATCAAGCCGGCTTTTTCGAGTTTGGACATCGCGCGTGACAGGCTGTTCTTTGGAAAGCCAGAGGATATGGCAATGTCTTTCGCCTGTCCGCCCTCACATAGGGCAAGGGAATAGATCACCACATATTCAATGCGGCTTAATCCTTCAGTTTTTTGCACCCAATCGTAACAAGGGGTGTTGTAGCGCATGGCCAGATAATTCAGGCGAAATGAAAAGGGGCACGGGTTGCGCCACAGCTTCGCTTCGGTCATCTGGTTCATCCCCGACACACCGCCAGAATGGCGCGGGGATTTAAAGTCCGTTGTTGTAGACATTGAGTTTTGTTTCCTCATTCATAACTCAATTAGTTCCATATAGAACTTGACAGATTAAATATTTCATAACATCGTTGATAGTACAAGTTCCATTTGGAATTAATTAAAAAATCTTTTCCATCTCCGACAGGGGGTACCAATGAAGGTAAAATCACTAATTGCATCAATGGCTGTAGCCATCGGTGTTACTCTGAGCACAGGCGTCGCCACTGCCCAGACACTGACTATGGGTGTCCGGGGCGGTCCAGAATCTCTGGATCCACATTTCTCTGCCCTCGGCAGTCACGCGGAAGCGGCTAAACACATGTATGATACACTGGTTTGGTCCGGTGACGATCTGCAGATTGAGGCTGGCCTCGCTACATCCTGGAAGCCACTTGATGACACCACATGGGAATTCAAATTGCGCGAAGGCGTAAAATTCCATGACGGTTCCGATTTCGACGCAGAAGACGTGAAGTTTTCAATCGAGCGTATTCCAGCCGTCAGTGGTCCAACCACAACAACTATATATGTGCGTCGTGTCGCGGATGTTGAAATCATCGACCCACACACAGTTCACATTAAGACAAATGGTCCGGCAGCAACGCTGCCATACGATTTCGTTCGTCTGTTTATTGTAAGTGCGGATGCAGCCAAAGATTACTCCACGCCGGAGACCGCGGCTGAAGGTTTCAATGGCGGTCCTGCTGCCGTTGGTACTGGTCCGTATAAGTTGGTGAGCTGGGAGCCAAAAGGCGATCTGGTTCTTGAGCGCTTTGACGACTATTGGCGTGGCAAGGGTCCTTGGGAGAAAGTTATTCGGAAAGAAATTCCTAATGACAGCTCTCGCCTTGCGGCTTTGAAAGCCGGTCAGGTTGATGTGATCAACTATGTTTCTTCCATTGATTATCTGGCATTGCAGCGCGATGCGAGCGTGGATGCCGTGGTCGGTGACAGTGTTTACATCATGAACCTTCAGCTTGACCAGCGCGATGACACACCAAAAGTGCGCGCAAAAGACGGCTCTAAACTGGATAAAAACCCACTGCAGGATCCAAAAGTTCGTGAAGCTATTGATCTTGCGATCGACCGGGAAACAATGGTTCAGATCGTTCTGGAAGGTCTTGGTAAACCGGCCAATCAGATGATGCCTCCAGGCTTCTTCGGCTCCAGCGAGAAAATTCCAGCACGTGAACATGATGCCGCTAAAGCAAAAGCTTTGCTGGCAGAAGCTGGCTATCCAGATGGTTTCCAGATCGACCTCTACTGTACTTCTGACCGTCTGCCAGGTGATGGTGCGATCTGTCAGGGTCTGGGTCAGATGTTCAGCCAGGTTGGCATTAAAACCAACGTGAACGCTGTTTCTAAAACAGTTTATTTCCCAGCTCAGTCTCGTCTTGAATATTCCGTCTTCATGAACGGTTGGGGCACACTGACTGGTGAAGCGTCATATACTCTGGGTGCTTTGGCTCACTCTAAAAACCCAGAAGTTAAACTGGGTGCCTTCAACCGCGTTGCTTATAAAAATGACCGTGTTGACGAATTGATGCAGAAAGGTGCAATGACACTGGATGCTGATAAACGCCGTGCACTCTATGAAGAAGCAATGGAACTGACCATGGCGGATCGTGTTTACATCCCGGTTGTTCAGCTTCAGACTGTTTGGGCAGCCAAGGCCGGAAAGCTCAGCTTCCAGCCACGATTTGACGAAGATACATTGGCCTTCTTCATCAAGCCGAAAAATTAAAAAATAAGGAGCCGGGTATATCCCGGCTCCGGTCTTAGTGAGCTAGGAAATTTTGGATGTTAGGGTTTGTAATCCAGCGATTGTTGCAGGCATTCGTCGTGATGGCGGCTATGTCTGTTATTGTTTTCGTTGGCGTCTATGCGATCGGTAATCCGGTCGAAATCATTATCCCACCAGAGGCGACCGACGAAATCCGGGCAGAGGTTATCCGAAAGCTTGGGTTGGACCTGCCTTTGTGGCAGCAGTATTTTATCTTTGTCACCAACTTGGTGCAGGGTGATTTTGGACGTTCCTATATTTACAACGTTCCAGTTCTCGAATTGATTGCAGGGCGCCTTCCAGCCACGCTGGAGTTGGTGTTAATTTCCATTATCTCTGCGACAGTCTTCGGCGTAACGCTTGGCATTTATGCAGGTTATCGTCCGAATAGCATCATTTCTAAGGCGATTATGGCGATTTCCGTGCTTGGTTTTTCTGTGCCAAGTTTTTGGGTGGGCCTGATCCTGATCCTGACTTTTGCAGTTAATATGGGCGTATTGCCTGCCGGTGGCCGCGGTGAGGTTGTCAACTTTCTGGGTGTGCAGTGGAGTTTCCTGACAATTGATGGTCTCTCTCATATTTTGCTGCCTGCGCTGAACCTTGCTTTCTTTAAACTGGCTATGATGATCCGTCTCGCTCGCGCCGGGACCCGCGAAATTATGCTGACCGATACGATTAAATTTGCACGTGCTGCCGGTATTTCCGAAGGTCGCATTTTGCGCCGACATCTGATGAAGTTGATCTCGGTTCCAATTATTACTGTCTTCGGACTGGAGCTTGGCTCAACGCTTGCGTTTGCTGTTGTGACGGAAACCATTTTCTCATGGCCGGGAATTGGCAAGCTGATTATTGACAGTATCACCGTGCTGGATCGCCCAGTGATGGTGGCCTATTTGATTTTGACAGCTTTGCTGTTTGTGTTGATTAACCTAACGGTGGATCTTGTCTTTGCGCTGATTGATCCACGTATTCGGGCGGGGGCGGCATAATGTCTGATACCCAATCACCTCTTTATCGCTTTTGGCGAGAGTTTCGCGAAAACAAGTTGGCGGTTCTTGCCCTTGTTGTTGTGGTTATCATGATCGTTCTGGCCGTTTTCGCGCCATATATCGTGCCGCAGAACCCTTACGATCTGGAAACCCTTTCCTTATTGGATGCGCGTCGCGGGCCTGGCTTTATTGGCTCCGGTGGGTATGTGCATTATTTGGGTACAGACCCGCAAGGACGAGATCTTCTCTCTGCTATTTTTTATGGTCTTCGCATCTCTATTATGATTGGCCTCGCAGCAGGCTGCATCGCGTTGGTTCTGGGAACTGCGGTTGGTATTTTCGCTGCCTATGCAGGCGGCCGCACTGAAACTTTCCTGATGCGGGTAGTGGATTTGCAGCTTTCATTTCCAGCTATTCTGCTGGCTTTGGTTCTTGTGGCCTTGTTGGGGCAGGGTAAGTTTCAGCTCATCTCTGCACTGGTAGCAGCGCAATACGCCTATTTTGCCCGAACCGCTTATGGCGCGGCGAAGGGCGAGCGCAAAAAAGACTATGTCGAGGCAGCCCTGGCGACCCCGCTCTCCGGGTTTCAGGTAGCGTATCGTCACTTGCTTCCAAACTGTATGCCGCCTTTGATTGTTGTGGCAACCGTTCAGATCGCAAGCGCCATTTCCCTTGAAGCGACCTTGAGCTTCCTTGGGTTGGGCCTACCGGTGACGGAGCCAAGCCTTGGGATGCTTATTTCAAACGGTTTTCCTTACATGATGAGTGGTCGATATTGGATTTCTGTCT
The DNA here is from genome assembly GCA_017643685.1 of Sneathiella sp. Taxonomy (GTDB): domain Bacteria; phylum Pseudomonadota; class Alphaproteobacteria; order Sneathiellales; family Sneathiellaceae; genus Sneathiella. Next base: position 1,716 of record JAEPMY010000119.1, on the reverse strand, counting down.
ATCCGGGTGTTGCCCTGATTATCCTGATTGTCGCCATTAACATTGTTGGCGATCAGATCCGTGACCAGTTTAACCCGAGGCTTCGCAAATGAGTAAAGTTCTGGATGTGCAAAATTTGCAAACCCACTTTCACACGCGCGACGGTGTTGTGAAAGCGGTTGAAGGGGTTAGTTTTTCGCTGGAGAAAGGTGAAATTCTGGGTCTGGTGGGCGAATCTGGTTCTGGTAAGTCGGTGACTGGCTTTTCGCTTTTGGGACTTGTTGATGCGCCGGGTAAGATTGTCGGCGGCAAGATTGAGCTGAACGGCGAAGACCTTGTTGGATTGTCGGAGCGGAAGCTTCGTGCCAAGCGCGGCAAAGATATTGCTATGATTTTTCAGGATCCGATCGCGACACTGAACCCGCTGCTAACGATCCGAACGCAAATGCAACTTGCGCTGGAAGCGCATGCTCGAATGTCCAAAAAGGATATTGAGGCACGCTGTATTGAAGTGCTGACTAAAGTGGGTATTCCTGATCCTGCTGCCCGTTTGGATAATTATCCGCATGAGTTCTCAGGTGGGATGCGTCAGCGTGTGGCCATCGCCATTACCTTGCTTCATGGACCCGGTGTGATTGTTGCTGATGAGCCAACGACCGCCCTTGATGTGTCCATTCAGGCGCAAATATTGTCTGAAATGAAACGTCTTGCCGAAGAGACTGGTACTGCGATGATCTGGATCAGCCACGATTTGGCGACAGTCTCTAGCTTAGCGAGCCGCCTTCTTGTGATGTATGCTGGCCGTGTTGTGGAAGAGGGGCCAACGGCTGAGGTCCTCCGTGATCCACGTCATCCCTATACCCAAGGCCTGATTGACAGTTTGCCAGCGATGGCCGCGCCGGGGGAGCCGCTTGAGCAAATCTCTGGCACCACGCCATCACTTTTATCTTTGCCTGAAGGCTGTCCATTCGCGCCGCGTTGTTCTTATGCGACGGACACTTGTTCTTCAGCACCAACAGTGCAAGAAGCGCCCGGCCGGGCTTGGCGCTGTCATCATCCGCTTAACCTGAAGGAGGCTGTGTAATGGTTCCTTTTTTTAAGGTCGATCAGGTCACGCGTGAATTTCATCCCAAAATCAGTCTAGGGGATAAAATTGCCGCTAAATTGGGTGCGAAAGTGGAAACCCGGTCTGTTAAGGCGGTAAATGATGTTTCTTTCTCAATAGAAGAAGGTCAGACGCTTGGATTGGTGGGCGAGTCCGGTTGCGGAAAATCCACATTGGGTAAGCTTGCGGCTGGTATTTTGGAAACCTCAAGTGGGGATGTCGCCCTTGAAGGGCAGCCCGTTATGGTGGGCGGTAAAAAGACCACGACCCGCATTCAAACCGTCTTTCAGGATCCTTTTGCGTCTTTGGACCCGCGTATGAAAGTGGGGGAAGCAGTTGCGGAAGGCCCTATTGCAAACGATCTGGTCAGCAAGGCTGATTCTCTGGCGTATGTTAAGGATTGGTTCGCCAAAGTTGGTCTTGATCCTGATTATGTCTCTCGTTACCCGCACCAGTTCTCTGGTGGTCAGCGGCAGCGTATTGCAATCGCTCGTGCTCTTGCAATGCAACCTGATCTTTTGATCTGTGATGAGCCTGTCGCGTCACTGGATGTATCCATTCAGGCGCAGATCATTAACCTGTTTCTAGAACTCCGCCGTGATTTGAACCTAACTTGTATTTTCATTAGCCAT
>JAEPMY010000079.1 GCA_017643685.1 Sneathiella sp. | reverse complement strand
CAGCAAGAGAGATTTGTGCCATGAAACCGGCCCATGGGAAGTACATCGGTTGGGAGATCACTACTTTTGTCATGATGTCGCTAACATCCTCTCCATCAATATAACGTCCCGATATTGGATTCCATCAAAATAATGCTCTACTAGATTGCCTATGGTTCGGTAACCAAGAGCTTCATACAGCTTTATTGCAGCAGAGTTGTCGGCACGAACTTCTAGCAAGAGCTTACGAAGGTTGAACTCTGATTTTGCAAATTTATGCAATGCTTGCATTGCAGTGCGGCCTATTCCTTTGCCTTGAGCTGTGGGGTGTAGAGCTATTCCAAGCCAGCCATACTTACTTTTTTGATGAATTTGATGTATTTGGACGAAACCAACTGCATTCCCGTTGCCATCGTCAACTACACAAAAAGCGCCACTTGAATGGCGACGTTTAAGCCAAGCATCTACATCTACTTGAGGCGGTTGCTCCGGACTTCCCATTAGAGACTGCTGTAGATCGTAGTCTGAGCGGATGTCTTTTAAGCACTGGTAGTCAGTTGGTCGATAGTTGCGAAGAAAAGCAGTCATTAGCGTATGCAGCGCACGTAGCCTCCAGGAGAAGAAGAAAGGACTAGTTTTCCGTTCAGAACTTCATCAACTTCAAATCTATCTACCTCTGAGAGATAATCTTGTAGGGCAGAAAGAGGATCATTCCCTTTGTACCATAGCTTGGACCGTTTTTTGGGAGCGTTCTCTTTTGAGACATGTCCAACAAGGGTATCTGCAACGACAAGATAGCATCCTTCTGTTACAAGTTCGCCATAAGCTCTGCACTCAGCTAGAACATGATCACGGCTATGGTCGCTATCAAGAACAACCATCACTCTGGCGTCCTCTGGTATAAGGGATCTAACCTCCTCCAACACACCAATATCAACCGAACCGCCTTCAATAAGTTTAACCCTTTTTGACATAGGGTGGTTTTCGATTGCCTCACGGTTGTGAGAACGAATATCCACATCTACGCCAATAACAGTCCCATTTCCGATCATCTCCAACATAGAGGCCATAAACAAGACAGATCCACCTCGAGCGACGCCGGTCTCAATAATAACATCTGGTTTGGTCGACCAAATAATTTCTTGAGTTGCCATGACATCTGCAGGCATCTGAATTATGGGAACCCCCATCCAGCTCCAGAGATACGAATAATCATATTCATCAAGTTTTGTAACGAGTGATAGAGACTGATCAAATGCTGCGTGATCTTGCCCCAGTGCAGCAGATTGCTTCACTTTATTTTCTTCGAATTCTTGCCGGTCATCGCGAGCGGTCATGCTCTTCTCCAATGAAATCTTAGAGTTATTAAGGGTACTTGGTAAACGTAATTATATCCGAAGCATGGCTTCAACTGTTTTGTGACTCACTACCAATAAACTTTGTTTATGGGGGTTGTCTGAGAGAAATATGAATGTGGGTTTCTCTGCTGATGGACCAATAAAAGTGTTTTAATGGCAGAAAAACAGGCGCCTTTGCACGTATTCTTGTCCATTTTTCGAATTTGTGACTTCCATTAAGGAATCAACTTTCTGATAGTGTCTACGTAGACACTCTATTTGTTGCTGTTGAACTTCCTCATCGCCATTGGTCTCAAAAAATAGCGTTGTTGAAATTTTTGATATGAACTGGATGACTTGATCTGAATTTTTTATCCAGGCGCAAACAGCTAGAAGAAACGTGACATCGACTTTTTCTTCCGGAATAAGATCGAGAATAAGATTTAAATCTTCTTTTTCTAGGTCAAAAGCGAAGAAATCTAAGTTATGCTGTTGGGTGACAGAACGAATTTTGTTAGCCGTATTTACTGCTAAAATATCAAAATCGATTCCAACACCATGCTTTATTTTGTCTGCAACTGAAAATAGCATGCCGCCGTGGCTAGATCCAATATCGAGAACGGTTTTCCCTTCTAGCTGCTGAGGGAAAAAGTTTAATCTTTCTTCTGCTTCTCGTGTGCCCTTAATATATTGACCTTTAATCTTCATGCTAACGGATGCTGGCATGTTGAGTGGGCCGGCACCTTGCCCTACGGAACTCGTTTTAAGATAATTTAGAAGGTTTATTATCTGAGGTACCGAGATATCTTCATCTTTCGGTAGAGGCTCTCTTGAGAAAGTATATTGTTCCCAACCTCGGCTGGTTTTACCGCGAATGCGTCTGCTGGTTCTTTTGGCAAGGCGCGCTAGTTTGTTACCCAAAGGGCCGATAATGGGAATACTTTTAAAAAAACTTTTAAGTTTCGAACTCATTTACACACCTATAAGGCTGTGATGTTATAATCAGAGAATAAAGTAGGAGTTAGACCTGTGTATATGATCTTTCCTAACAATACTGCGATATAACAATCGAAGTTTTTGTTCTAGCCTTTTAGCAGCCCATTTTGGAGTGCTTTTTACTATAAAATAAAATGAGCGATGCAAAGACTTGTGAAGTTTCGAGCCATCTAATAATACATTTAGTGGAATACCAACAATTGGCTGCCAAGTATTGACATAGTTTATTGGCTTCCCTTGGTATGGAAAGTCTTTATGCCCAACAATGTCGGGGCACTGAGTAAATGGAGAGGCAACAGGTTCCTCTTTTGCTGCTTCTAAATCTATGAGTGTAACTTGGTCGTCAGGGCCGTAAATGAAGTTTCCTGGGTGCCAGTCAAGTAAAGACCATCGCTCAGAGTTAATGCGCCTAACAATATCGATACAGTTCTCTGCATATTTTAGCGGAAAAAGGCTAAGGCTATTCTCATCCCACTCCCAAACGGATTTATAAAGTGGCATCACAAGATAATTTTCTCCACTTTCAAGCACCCTACTGATCTCTGGTATTTTTTCCCCTAATGCTTTCCTGCTAGCAATTTCACGCTCTAAACCTTCAGTATTGGTTGTTCTGAAGGTTTTGCAAACAGCGACACCGCCCTTGTACTGAACCTTGTCAACCCTTGTTCTCGAATTATAATTTGAAATTGTTGAAACTATTGGGAATGGAGGGTGGAAATCAGAAATGTTTTTGGCAGCTAAGCTTTGTATTTCCGGTAATTCTGAAATGCCTAGACTAGAAATCTGTTCCGTATGGTCTGCAAGGCTTTGTGGGAAAGCAACATACATATCTAAGTTGCTTAGTTTTCTTTTTAATCCTTTTACAGCTTTTAGTATATTGAAGTTAAATTTCACACCATACTTTTCAGAAATATTTGTTTGAAGGTTTTGAGCGATGATTTGCAGTTGATGCGGGTACTTGTCTAACTTTGGAGCTAGTATCGTTTTCTGGCAAATAACTTCTCTTTGATACAATGTGGTGTAACCATACATAGCGAGAATTGTTTGCACCCTGGCGCGGTCGGTACTTGGAATTGGCTCCTTAGTGCATACCAGAAGTAGTTCTAAGCTAGGTGTAGTGTCGGTCATGGTTATGATGTGAGTTTTTGTTATCTGTTAAATTTAATTCTTTAGACTCAATAAATTGAGTAAAATTTGTGACCCGATCTAAACAGGAGTAATATGCAGTTACCATTAGTGGTGTTGCTGCGGGGCATTCTGGAATTATGCCAATTCAAATCTTGAGAGCATAATCATATAGTAGATCATCGTATCTGTGCCTCGGACTCAAGATTTCTTCAAGTTCTTGTGTTACTAAGAAGTTGTCTCTGGATATAGTAGATTTGTTTTCTTGCGTGGTGTCTTTATTTAGAGGTAATTCCAAGCGGTGCGACAAGAAAGATAAGTCTTTGTCGAAACTAACGTTGTTACCAATAAAGTCCAGTTTTGATAAATTTCTCTTAGCGATCTGTAAGGCTTCATTCCACTCTGCTGAGGTATTGAGTGGTTCAGCATATTTTCCTGCGAAGGTTCTGACCATTACGTTATCAATCTGCCAATTGATATGAGGGTGCCCTGTCTCAAAGAAATCTATGATATTTGTGCTACTCACACCCCGTTTTTCAAGCCATTTACTACCCTGTGGGTCGCTTAGGTAGCGAAATAAGCTCAAAAGGCGATCTTTAGGATTGCGTAGAAAAGTGAACAAAAAATCATCTGGTTGTGGATTTATTTCTTTGTAAGTACTCCACTCAAAATGACCTGTTACAAAGCGAGATCGTCTCGCCCGTCGCAGTTTTTGTGTGCGTCTCTTTTTATGCCAATCATCATGAATGATTGTTAGGCGATGCCTATAAAGTAACTTATCGAGAGGCGTTCTGTCGGAAAGTGTGTGTGCTAATGATCTGTATACAGATGTTCCAGCGCATTTGGGAATATGAAAGAATACAATTCTATTTCGATGTTTCCAAAACATAAGCTTCTCGTTCTTAAGTATTTTAATTGTAGAATTAGTGGTACAGTAATCGGTTCGTTTGGACTGATAGTATGGGAGGCAAGGAAAAAACGCTGTTCATACTATTTAATAACCGATATTCACTGCGCGTTTGATGAAAAAGTTAGTATTAGCATATAAATCCAACGACTTCTGACAACCTGAAATATTAGTGCACTTCAATCTTTGAGCTTTATGGTATGGACTTTTTTCTGAGTGTTGTGGCTAGGATCATACGCTTGGCAATTTCTTTTCAAACTTGATCGAGAAGTTGCTTTGTTGAGGCGTTTTTTGCAAAAATGAAATAAATTAGATGTTGAATACAGGGTGAGAATCGCTCCTTATGGAAATGAATTATTCGAAAAAGATCAGTATAGTTATTCCAACTCGCAACCGTGCGGAATATCTGGGACCGTGTGTACGTACCTGTCTTATGTCTAATGATAAAAATCTAGAGGTTGTGGTCAGCAACAACTTCAGTGTCGACGATACAGAGAAAGTGATCCGTTCTATCAAAGATCCGCGCTTGAAGTATGTGGCCACTGATCGTGATCTTAGCATGCGTCAGAATTTCGAATTTGCACTTTCTCATGCGAGTGGGGACTATGTGATTATCATCGGTGATGATGATGGCGTTCTTGCGAATGGATTAACAACGTTAAGGCGTCTTCTGAATAAGTACGATCCAGATGTTCTTCTTTGGCGACACATTACTTATTTATGGCCTCATAAGTACGAAGAGCCTTATGACGGGTTGTTAAAGTTCCGTTATCGTGATTTTTGCGGGCCCATTAAGAAGCTAGACCCAAAGAAGATACTAGAGGGTTTTTGCAAAGGCGAAATAATTAATTACCGGGACGGCGCTAATATTTATCACGGCTGTATTTCTAGGCGGGTGATAAACCAAATTGCGACTAGAGGCGGGGTGTACTTTCAAGGCCAAGTTCCTGACGTTAATACTGCCATTTCTAATCTTGCGCATGCGCAATCTTTGATTTGGGTTCGGAACCCAATTACGATAGCGGGACAAGGAGAGAAGAGTAATGGTGCTGCCATGAATGCCAGTGCGGCAAAAAGAAATGAGCAGCAGAAAATTGAGCAGAACTTTTTAGAGTTGGGAGTGGCGGATCCTGTAGAACCGGAAATGAACTTTCAGATCCGGGCAATTTCCGCTTCGACTTATGCAAATTTACTCAATGTAAATAGAGTCCATATGAATGGCACGCTGGAAGTTGATCATGAAAAATGGCGAGAGATAATTATAAATGACATGAAAAGGTTTCCATTAGAGCATCGTCGTTGGGACCTATTAGACGATTTTTTCTGTCAAAAAGATCCAAATTATCGCTCTGATAGCGCGCTCTTGAATTTGGACCAAGGCGTTATCTCAACTGTTGATGGGAGCAGCGGCCATAAGCCTAAAAAATATAATAGCAAAAAGTATGGTGTTGGACCTGAACACCTTAAAACTGTAGAAACTGTTGCGCGTTGGCTTGATAGGGTGACGTCACCCGCTTATTTCCCTTGCGAGATTAATATGTTGGCTAAAGTGAAGCAGCTATTTCGTATGATTGGAATGATGAAAAATAGGGCTATGCTTGGATAGACGCGCCGCTTTTCAAAGTGGTTTTTGAGATTTTATAGGTCTCTAAGCATGGGAAGGTTTTGATCTTTTTTCGATATGACGGTGGGAGCTTCGGGCCATTCGATCCCAATTGCGGGATCATCCCACCTAATGCCTGCATCGTATCCGGGAGTATAAGACGGGCTCATTAGATAACTTACTTCCGTTTCCTCCTGAAGTGTTAGAAATCCGTGAGCGCATCCTTTGGGGATAAACAGACCGTGCCCGTTTTCTCTGGTGAGTTCTGCTCCGTACCACTTGCCATATGTATCTGAGCCTGATCGCAGATCGACTATCACATCAAATATCGACCCGGAGCTACAGTAAACCAGCTTCTCCTCTTGATGTGGCGGGTTGTGAAAATGCATTCCCCTCAAGGTCTTTGCTTGTTGATTAAAGGAAATATTAGCCTGTACAGGCTGGAAGCTTACCCCATGGTCTAGAAATTCTTGAGCACAATATGTTCGTGCGAAGTAGCCCCGATCATCAGAGTGCGGTTCTCGTTTTAGCAGATATGCACCAGAAATAGTCGTTTCGCTGAATTTCATGAAATTATATCCAGTTCTGGAATTGGAACTGCAAATTTCCCGCCCCACTCTTTGATGTGGGCCATCTCACTGGAGATCTCATCCGCCAAATTCCAAGGTAAAATAAGGACAAAATCGGGCTGTGCTTCAGTAATTTTTGAGGGGGCATAAACAAAAAGATGGCTACCGGGAAGGTACTTGTTTTGTTTTTCAATATTCCGATCGACAACAAATTCTAAGAGATTAGTACCAATACCGCAAAAGTTCAAAAGCGTATTTCCTTTGGCTGCAGCACCATATGCGACAACTTTTTTACCATCTTTTTTCGCTTGCTCAAGAAAGGAGAGCAGTGCCTCGCGAACATGTTCAACGCGGGGGGCAAAACCTTGATATGCACTCATTTTATCAAGCTGAGAAATTCTCTCGTCATGCCGAGCTCTTTCCAGGCTTTTTGATGCCGTCAGATCAGTTCTATTATCATGACTCGCATACACACGTAGCGAACCTCCATGGGTCGATAATTCATCCACATCAAATACCTTAAGGTTATGCGCCTTTAGGATCTTCTCTACAGTAAGCAAGGAAAGGTACGAATAGTGCTCGTGATATATCGTATCAAATTGAACGTAATTGATAAGATTAAGCAAGTGAGGGAATTCAATCGTTAAAACACCCTGTTGAGAAAGGACGATTTTGAACCCGGCAATGAAATCATTGATGTCTGGCACGTGAGCCATAACATTGTTGGCGGCTATTAGATCGGCTTTTAAGCCTTTCGAGATTAATCGTTTTGCTGTTTCTGTTCCAAAAAAGGCGACCTCTGTTTTTACTCCCTTTGCTTCCGCAACTTTAGCAACATTTGCAGCGGGCTCAATTCCTAGTACAGGTATGTTCTGTTGAATAAAATGCTGAAGTAAATATCCGTCATTAGAGGCAACTTCCATCACTAGGCTATTAGCATCTAGCGAAAATCGATCTATCTGTTTATTTGCGTATTGCCTGGCGTGTTCCACCCAGCTCTCTGAATAGGAGGAGAAATAAGCGTAATCCGAAAATATCTCTTCAGGGGGAACAACGTCTTCTACCTGTACAAGAAAGCAGTTTCCACATACACGTGCATGCAGAGGATATTCTTTCTCTGCATGTATTGCTTCGGTATCTTTAAGATAGCTGTTTGCAAGTGGCGTTTTTCCAAGATCCACCAAAGTATGCGTTAAATTACTTTTGCAGAAACGGCATTGGAGTGTTGTGGTCATAGATTTCAGCTCGAGTATTCTTGGATCTGCTTCAGTGTAAAGGCATGCATATTCTTTTTGTTGCGATACGCTTCATACCATGCCGCTGTTTTTTCTAGTGTCTGTTCACTATTCCACTTTGCGCGCCAATTGATAGTTTCATCAGCTAGTGAGGCGTCTAATGCTAGAGAGGATTTCTCTGGAAGTTGAGGCGCGCTTTCCAAATCCCAGTCAGAGTTTATTCCAAAACTAGCCTGAAGCCTGCTCGCGATTTTGCCAACAGATAAGACCTCCATATCAGCAGGTCCGAAATTTAAAGCCTTTGGGATGTTCTTATCAGTAGCTGATGCAGTGGACAGAGACTGTAAATAAGTTAGATATCCGGAAATTGATTCTAGAACATGTTGCCAAGGTCGTGTTGCATTGGGATAGCGTAACTTTACGCTCTCGCCATTTTCTGTAGCTCTCCATATATCTGGTATCAGGCGATCTTCTGAGAAGTCTCCCCCACCAATGACATTTCCTGCGCGAGCGGTAGCAATCGGGATGTTTTTGTCTGCGAAAAAGCTTTGCGCGAACGAGGCCGTTGCGATTTCACATGCGGCTTTGGAGGATGAATAAGGATCATCTCCGCCAAGAGGATCACTTTCTTTGAAGGGGTGACCCGTTTCGTTATTTAAGTACACTTTGTCACTGGTAACCACCAGTACCGCTTTAATGGCAGTGACGTCGATAAGTGCGTTCAATAGGTTGAGTGTCCCTAGGACGTTTGTTTGGTATGTCTCAAGGGGTAATCTATAGGATTTCCGAACCAATGCTTGCGCAGCCATATGTAAGACGATTTCGGGCTGAACATCTTGGACAATTTCAGTGAGTTTTTGGCGATCATTAATGTCAACAAAATACGAGGTATGATTAACTTCTGAAGAGATTATTTGATACAGGGAAGGATCAGTTTCGGGTGGGAGCGAAACGCCAAACACCTCCGCTCCCATCTGCGCAAGCCAGACTGAAGCCCAAGCTCCTTTAAAGCCAGTATGTCCAGTTAGTAGAACTCGTTTCTTACGCCAGAAACCATTATCAACCGCGCAGCCCGTCATTTATGACCAGACTTTCCAAGGCGCATTTCCACTGGCCCAAAGCTGTTCAAGATAATTTTTTTCGCGGAGAGTATCCATAGGTTGCCAGAAGCCATCATGGCGATAGGCTGATAACTCACCATCTTTTGCCAGCCCTGTTAAGGGGGTTGCTTCCCATGGCATGTCGTCACCGGATATTCGGTCTATCACGGATGGTTCTAAGACAAAAAAACCACCATTAATTAGACCGCCATCTCCAGCTGGCTTTTCAATAAATTCAGCAACCTTCCCATCATTGATAACAGTTGCGCCATAACGCCCCGGAGGGGTGACTGCTGTCAGAGTCGCTTCGTGACCTTTTTCTTTATGATACTTAATCGAGGCCGTGATATCTATATCTGCTACGCCATCACCGTATGTCATGCAAAATGTTTCACCAGGTGTGAGGTGGCTTGCAACTCGTTTAAGTCGTCCACCTGTCATGGTGTCTGGGCCCGTTTCTACTAAAGTTACTTTCCAAGGCTCAGCTTTTTCGTTGTGGTAGGTGATTTCGTTATTGCTGAGATCAAATGTAACATCAGAGCGGTGCAAGACATAGTTCGCAAAATACTCTTTGACGACATAGCTTCGATAGCCAAGACACACAACAAAATCAGTAATCCCGTGGTGCGCGTAGATTTTCATAATATGCCAAAGAATAGGGCGGCCACCAATTTCGATCATTGGTTTTGGGCGAAGATGAGATTCTTCAGATATTCGGGTTCCGAGCCCGCCTGCAAGAAGGACAGCCTTCACTTTGTGCTCCAAAAATTATTTTGTCCAAGATTAGCAATAGTTCTATTCCTCTAAAAATTAAAGGTCTAGAGGCAGAAGCAATTTATCCCTACGAAATGTTAATATTCGAGTAGAATTCCCAACTTTCTGCAAATAGAGCAGTAGGTCAGGAGAAATAAATTGAGATTAAAGACCAGCGCCTAGTGCTTTTTTCCACGGGCGGACGGTGACGTCAGAGAAAAGGCCTGCTTTTGCGTATGGGTCATTTGATACCCAGGATCTGGCGGCTTCTAGGGTTGCTTCTTCGAAAATAATCAGACTGCCATTTGGGCTTTCGCCATCATCGGCGAGGGTTGGTCCTGCGTATTTGATGGCGTCTCCTTTTGCGCCCAGAAAATCCAGATGCGCTGGGCGATTTTTCATGCGAACACTCAAATGATCGGCTTTATCGGTGCAAAAAGCGGCAAATAGCATGTTATTTCCTTTGATTTAAAAACCCGCCAAATGTTCATCCCGAATTGGGCGGGACAGTAATTCTTCGACAATTTCAGGCACTGTTGCGCTGGTGTGAAGCAGCTTATCAACAGCCTGACAAATAGGCATCTCAATTTTATGTTGGCCGGCAAGGGTGTTCAAAGCGGCGGCAGTTTGGACGCCCTCTGTGACCGCAATACGCCCGTTCAAGATATCCTGAAGTTGTTCTCCCTTGCCAAGTGCTTCGCCTAGAGAGAAATTACGCGAGGCGCTGGAAGAGCAGGTGAGAACCAGATCCCCAAAACCGGAGAGCCCCATCAATGTCTCCGCGCGGGCGCCCAGTTTTTCACCCAAGCGGAGAATTTCTGCCATCCCCCGCGTAATAAGGGCCGCACGGGCATTTTCACCTAGTTTTGCACCAGCCACCACACCACAGGCAATGGCGAGGACGTTTTTTACCGAACCACCAAGTTGCGCGCCGACAATGTCATCTGTGTAATAGGGGCGGAGGGTTGGAGTGCCGATGGCTTCTGCCAATTTTTTGCCAAGTCCCTTTGAAGAGGCTGCCAAGGTTGTCGCTGCGGGTAAACCGCGCGCGATTTCATGAGCAAAATTTGGACCCGATAAAATGCCAAAAGGCTGATCTGGTAGGCATTCTAGGACAATGTCACTCATCATTTTGCCCGTAGACTTCTCAATACCCTTGGCGCAAATTACAAGAGCAGTGTCAGCTTTGATGTGATCTTTTAAAGCGAGGAGGTTGTCCCGAAGATGTTGAGCAGGAACGACATTCAGTAATATATCTGCATTAACCGCAGTATGTAAGTCTGTGGTCGCGATTAAGTTATTAGGTAATTTGATGCCGGATAAATACTTGCCATTTTCGTGGTCTTTGTTAATCGCAGTTGCCAAAGCATTGTCCCGGCACCAGAGACCGACTGAGTTTCCACCATGTGCAATAGCGGCGGCAAGAGCCGTTCCCCACGCACCAGCACCAATTACATTTACCTTATTCATCAGATCCCTGTTCCTTGATTGCCCCTTATCTAACACGAAGCCGGTGAGATCGGAATGCCTTTAGGGAAAAAGAGGGAGCTTTAAAAAAAGGACCCTCCGCCGGGAGAGCGGAGGGTCAGGTCTGAGCTAGAGAGGATAAGCAAGCTTATTCTCGAGAAGGAACATAGCCGCCCCTTCCTGCTATTGCAAGTCATTATTAACTGCAAGAATGATTATTTTTGGGGGAAATATAAAAAATGGCGGAAAACCAGTTGGTTCACCGCCAAAACTTTTTGATAATTTTTAGTCTAGAAAAAGAATTCAGTCTTTTTGAAAGGATTTAACACCGTTTTCTGTACCAATAAGAACTAAATCAGCCATGTCAATGAACAGGCCATGTTCCACGACACCGGGCATGAGGCTGAGGGTAAGCGCAATCTCTTCAGGGTCGTCAATTTCGCCGAATGCGCAGTCAATGATCAGGTTGTTTTCATCCGTTTTGAAATCCGTGCCGTCTTTTTGGCGAATACTGACATCCGCCCCAAGCGCCTCTAGTTTCGGCAAGAGCGCGCCGGCCGCAAAAGGGATTACCTCAACCGGTAACTTAAAAGCCCCTAGTTTATTGACCATCTTTTTAGCTTCAGCGATGACAATCATTGTATCAGAGAGTGACGCCACGATTTTTTCACGAAGGTGTGCGCCGCCGCCGCCCTTGATCAGACGCATTTGAGGGTCGACTTCGTCGGTGCCGTCAATAGTTAGATCAATGACTGAAACCTCATCAAGACCAACAACTTTAATCCCAAGGCCGCGGGCTTGTTCGGCGGTTGCTTCGGATGTGGGAACAGCGATGATATCGAGCCCGTCTTTAACGCGCGCGCCGACAAGGTCGACCATCTTGGCAGCGGTTGATCCGGTGCCGAGGCCAACCACCATACCGTCTTTGATATGTTCAACCGCAGCGGCGGCGGCCATTTGTTTCTGTTCGTCTTCGGTCATCACATTTTCCTTGTGTCAGGCTTTATATCCGGCAAAGGGGGCCGGTTCTGCATCGGGATCTAATGGCCAACGGGCTTTCGCGGCCAATTCAAGTGGATCGCTTTCACCGCGGCGGAGCCGCTCGAGCCCTGCCCATGCAATCATGGCACCGTTATCGGTGCATAGGCGCGGCGGCGGAACCACCAGATTGAGTTTATATTTGGCGAGCATCTGATCCAGCTCTGCCCGGAGATGCTTGTTGGCTGCAACTCCACCTGCAATCACCATATTTGTTGCATCAGGGTAATCAGCTTTGAAAATTTTAAGCGCTTGCTTAACGCGGGAGAGAAGGGCGTCTACTGCGGCGACCTGAAAGCTGGCGGCGAGGTCAGCTTTATCTTGGTCCGTAACAGTTTTCCCAAGATCCGCGAGGGCTTGTCTGACGGCAGTTTTTAGGCCAGAGAATGAAAAATCGCAACCGGGTTTCCCTTTCATCGGGCGGGGAAGTTTAAATCTGGCTCCGTCACCTGTTTGGGCAGTGCGTTCTACCGCGGGGCCGCCAGGAAAACCCAAATCCATCATTTTCGCAGTTTTATCAAATGCTTCCCCGACGGCATCATCAATCGTAGTGCCGAGGCGCCTATATTTGCCGATACCTTCAACGACCAGAATTTGTGAATGCCCACCGGAGACCAGAAGTAGCAGATAGGGGAATGAAATACCGTCTGTCATGCGAACGGTTAGAGCATGACCTTCCAAATGATTGACACCGACAAATGGTATATCTGCTACGGCGGCAATAGATTTCGCGGTCATCAGGCCAACTAAAACACCGCCAATGAGACCGGGGCCCGCGGTCGCGGCAACGCCATCCAGATCTTTGTAGGTGATGCCAGCTTCTTTCATTGCGCTATCGACGATGGCATCCATTTGGGTCACATGAGCACGAGCCGCAATCTCGGGAACGACACCTCCAAAAGGAGCATGTTCATCCACCTGCGACAACACAACATTTGACAAAATCCGGCCTTCTGCCGTAACGACGGCAGCAGCGGTTTCATCGCAACTACTTTCTAGGCCGAGTACAATCATTGTTTTCTATGTAAAAGCGGTGCAAATTGGCTAAGGCTGTATCACTGAATAGGATATCCTGCAATATGACGACAGAGAAAAAGTATAGAATCGGAACACGGGGAAGCCCGCTGGCACTGGCACAGGCGTATGAAACACGCGAGCGACTGGTCCAAGCCTTTCCGGATCGTCTGCGCGAAGAGGATATGGAAATCGTGGTTATCAAAACCACAGGTGACCAGATTCAGGATCGCGCGCTGAGTGAAGCGGGAGGGAAGGGTCTGTTTGTAAAAGAGATTGAACAGGCGCTTTTAAGTGGTGATATCGATTTTGCAGTTCATTCCATGAAAGACATGGAAACCACATTGCCCGCGGGTCTGATCATTGATTGTATTTTGCCGCGAGAAGATCCACGCGATGCGTTTATTTCCGCAAGTGGTAAAACGTTATCCGAACTGCCCGCCGGGGCGATGGTGGGCACCGCATCGCTCCGCCGTCAGGCACAGATTCTCAATCGCCGCCCAGATTTACAGGTTTGTATTTTCCGAGGCGCCGTCGACACACGCCTTCGGAAATTGCGCGAAGGTCAGGCTGATGCAACTTTGCTTGCTATGGCTGGTCTTAACCGCCTTGGAAAAGAGCATGTGATCACTCAGCAGATGGAAGTTGATGACATGTTGCCAGCCGTTGCCCAAGGCGCCATTGGAATTGAGCGCCGTGCTGATGATGCAGATGTGGCAGAATTGCTGGCGGCGATTAACGATGTATCCAGCCAGACACGGGTGAACGCAGAACGGGCGATGCTGGCTGAATTGGATGGTTCTTGCCGGACGCCGATTGCTGGATTTGCAACCCTGGCAGAAGATGGCACTTTGACCCTCCGCGCAAGTCTCTACAGTCCAGATGGAGTGGATCGCTTTGATGTGAGCGGAAGCGCTCCTTCTGGTGAAGCCGAAAAATTGGGGCAGCGTCTTGGCGTAGCGCTTCGCGAAATGGCTGGCCCTGATTTCTCCGCTTTTCAGATTTAGTCTGAATATAGCTTCGATGAAGGGGCTTCTTGAAGGGGCAAATAGATGAAACTGCTAATCACCAGACCAATCAGTGCCGCGCGGGAGATGAAAACCGCGCTTCAGGCTGAGGGGCATGATGTGATTCTCTCTCCGTTGCTGGAGATCTCTTTTCGACCATTGGAAACAGTGGATTTGAAAGGGGTGCAGGGGATTATTGTCAGCAGTATGAACGGGGCTGAGGCGCTTGCCCGCCTGACGGATGAGCGGAAATTGCCTGTATATGCGGTGGGGGAGAAAAGTGCGACTGCTGCTGAAAGCGCTGGATTTAAAAAGGTTTTTAGTGCTGATGGGGATGTTCATGATCTTGCGAAATTGATCAAGGCAAAGGCAGATCCAAAAGCGGGACCACTTTTGCATGCAGGCGGTGCGCGCCTTGCCGGAGATTTAAAAGGGGACATTGAGGCCGCTGGCTTTTCCTATCGCCGGGAAATTCTCTATGATGCTCATGACGCCGCGGATTTGAGCCCCAAAGCGCTTGCGGCATTAAAGAACGAGGATGTGGATGGCATCCTATTATTTTCGCCTCATACTGCAAAAGTTTTGAAGCAGATCATTGATGGGGCTAAGTTAGATAAATATATTAGCAACGTAGACTTCTGGTGTTTAAGTCAGAATGTGGCGGATGCTCTTGCAGGGGTAGGTGCGAAATCCCTGCATGTCGCAGTAAGGCCGACCGAGGCATCCCTGCTTGAGCTAATCAAACAGAAGACCGCAAATTCAGGGCAAGGGGATCAAACAGTGGCAGTACCACCAAGCGGGAAAAAGGATGGCGATAAAAAGCCAGATGCGAAAGAAAGCGCGACTGTAACGCCTAAATCAGCGCCAGAAAAGACGGTTGCGGATAAATCTGGTGCGTCGAAATCTGCAACAACAGCCAAGCCAAATGGTTCAGAAAAAGAGCCCCCGAAAGCCGGGGCGACTGCATCCAAAAGCGCGGCAGACAAGCCAACAGGTAAATCTGGCGGCGGTAAAGCGATTGCTTATGGCGTGGCTGGTGCTTTCCTGTTGGGTCTTGTTGCCTGGCCGGTTTTGTTGCCGGTTGTGGCGCCTGTACTGCCAAGTGGGGCTGTATCTGTACTCAAGGGCTATTGGCCTGCCGATCAACATGTCTCTGAGCTGGAAGTTCGCCTTTCGGCTCTTGAGACAAAAGGCCCTGCGCCGGTTGCCGTATCTGCGGATACGAGTGACTTTACGGACGCCCTTAATCAGATGCAGGCTAATCTGCTGCAGCGGGCTGAAGAAAATCAGGACGCTATGAACGAACTGAAAGTGGCGCTGCAAAATCTGCAAGATACACAAACAGCATTGGAGAAGAAGGTTGAGGATATGTCCACCTTCCAACCAACCTTGCCTGTTACAACTGCAGCAGAAGGTGAGGGGGGCGTTTCAGTTTCTGATGCAGCTCTTGCTGAACTTGCGGCTTTGAAGTCAGAGCTGGCTTCCATTAATGCAGAAATATCTCGGGTGAAGCAGGCGCAAAGTGCCGCCGATGCAGATTTAACTGCACAGAAAACAGAAGTTGAAACATTAAGCGCTGCGATGACAGCGGCAGAGAAAACCAAACAGGCGGCGGATGCAAACGGCAATGAAAGTTTGATCCTGCTGGCCCTTGGTCAAATCCATAGGGAAAGCCGAAGCGATGCGCCATTCGCTGGGGCATTACAGCAAGGTTTGGCCGTTACGCCTGCGCCGTTACAAGCAGAACTGGCAAGCCTTGCAGATGTGGCAAAAACAGGCGCGCCCACGCTTCGTCAATTGATGGAAGGTTTTGAGGCGGATGCTGCCGCTATCGTTCAGGCCGCAAGATTGCCCGCCAGTGATACATGGTATGGAAAAACCCTTCATAATCTGGCGTCTTTGGTGAAATTCCGTCGGATTGATGATACGGAAGGCAGTGATGTGGATGCAATTGTTGCTCGCGCCGAACAGGCCATTGGCAAAGGGGATTTGGCCGCGGCAATCAGTGCCCTGAAATCACTGGAGGGTGCGCCAGCGGAAGTTGCGGCCTCGTGGACGGCAAAAGCCGAAGCCCGGCTGAAAGTTGATCAGACGTTGGAT
>JAEPMY010000112.1 GCA_017643685.1 Sneathiella sp. | reverse complement strand
GGCGCTTTTTACCCGATATGATATTCCCGCGGGGGACTTAAGCGACGGTGCGGTTAGCAATAATGTGATGGAGCTGGTCTGCCTGCTGCCCAAGCGGCAGGAGCTGGTTTTAAAAAATAACCATCGCATCCTGAAATGGTCGCTGATTACGCATGATATCACAGCGGTTAGGGATGGGGATTTTACAAATCTGACAACCGTGCCGCAGGAGAATAGCGACAACGCCATTCTGTTTCGAAGTGGTCCGGCTGCGGTACGGTATCTGGATGCCGATAGCCTCGCGGATGTGGCGGATGTGGACCTTAGCAATTTTGCGGGTGTCACCACATTCCAAGGCGCGGTTTATGAGGAGCTGAGCGATAGTCTGATCCTGCTGGCCAATAACGCGCCTGCGCGGCGATTGCGCCTGCGCCGGGTGAAGGGGGGCACGGCACGTTACGCCGATATGATCGGTACCATTGGCGGGCTTGCAGGGTTGATCCCATTGGATATGGACACGGCCGAGGTAACGGGGGAGGTGGATGGATATCTGATCAACCGGGAGGGAAGCTTGCAAGCGGCCTTGTCCCCCATATTGATGGCGGCTGGGCTTGATCTGACAGAAACCGGCTATCAGCTGGCATTCAAACCCAAAACCAGTGCGGCGGTCATTGATGTGGATGTGGCGGATTTGATCCAGCAGCCGGAATTTACCCGCCTGCAGGAAGCGGAATTACCAGAGCGGATGTCCGTTCGGTATCTGGCGTCGGATGGGGGGTATCTGCCGGGTGTGCAAACAGCGACCCGTGCCGACCGTCCCATCGCCACCATGCAGGGGCGTAATGAAACCAGCCTTAATTTCGCCATGGCGATGGGGGCTGATAAAGCCAAAGCCATTAGCCAAAATAGCCTGAAATCCGCATGGCAGGAGCGGGATGTGGTTCGGCTTGGACTGCCGATGAAATATCTGTATCTGGACCCGTCAGATCGTATCCGCCTGATATATGAGGGGGGAAGCCAAGAGGTGCAGATCAGCCAAAGCCATTTGCAGACAGACTTTGCGCAGGATGTGACCGCCCTTGGCGGTGTGGCAGCGGCGGATGTCAAAAGCGAGGTGATTGCCGATGCGGGTTCTGGTTATGTGGCACCGACCTTATCCCGCCCGCAAAAGACAACGCTGTTTTTATTCAATGGCAGTTTGCTGCGGGATCAGGATGCAACGGGCGGGGCAGGGTCTCGCCTTTATTACGCCTTTGGGGTGCCGGATGCGCGTTGGCGCGGGGCGGGGCTTTACCAATCAAGCGATAACATCCGCTATGACATGGCAGGCAGCAGCCAGATGAGTGTCGCCCACGGCATCACCGCCGGGGCACTGGCGGGTACCGATCACCCCTGGCGCACCGATACCGAAAATGGGTTGGAGCTGGAGATTATTTCGGGCGCTGATCGGTTCGAGACGGTCTCTATGGCGGATCTGTCTTCCGGGCGAAATAGTCTGCTGATTGGGGAGGAAGTGATCCAGTTCGGTTTTGTGGAATGGATCAGCTCAAGTCGGGTAAGGCTGAAAAATCTACTGCGGGGGCGGCGGGGAACAGAGGCGCAAATTCATCACCACAAGATGGGAGAGCGGGCGATCCTGTTGGAGGCTGACAGCATCCGATCTCTCACCCTGCCGCTATCGGCGATCAATACGCGGCGGTATTTTAAAGCGGTCACCGCAGGCGAGCTGCCAGAGGATGTTGCGCCCACCGTTATTATCCCGGCGGGCGGCGATTTAAAACCATACGCCCCGGTTCATCTGAAAGCGGTGCGGTCAGCGGGAGAGGTGGTGATCAGTTGGACGCGGCGATCCCGAAGCGGTGGTGTTTCTTTGAGCAAGTCACCGCCCCTTTCAGAAGCGACCGAGCGGTATGAACTGCGGATCACATATGCCGGAAAAGCTGTGTCCCACTATATCACCGGTGCAACTGAATTTATCTATCAACTGGCTGATTTTAATGCGGATTTTAACGTTGCCGAGGGTGAAATTCCGCCCCTTGATCTAAGCCTTTATCAATTATCCGAAGCCATCGGGCGGGGACATCCCGCCGTGAAGGAGGACATATGACGTTATTGGAGTTACCCGAGATCGCCGAAAATCAGGCATTGGCCCATATCACCTCTAACGATGCGGATGCGAAATTGGAGGCGGCGCTTTGTGCCGCAAAGATGGATCATGGTGCCAGCGGCGGTGATTTCATCATGAGCGCGGAGATATTTCAAACCCACTGGTTCCATCAAATAACGGGGGCACCCGCTGCGGATTTTACCGTGACCTTGCCCGCCATTTCCCGCCCCTTCATGGTGAAAAATACAAGTGGTCAGAATGCCCTGTTGCAGATAAGCGGCGGTGTGGGCGCGGCCGTCCCGGATGGGGAGTTGCATCTGCTATATGCGGATGGGGCGGATATTCACCGTCTCAGTGATGCGGTGTCGGGCGGCGGTGCCGCGACTTTTTCTGGGGCGCTCACCGCACTTGACGCGGAGACCCCATTGACCGCCGGGGCGGTCACAACGCTCACTTGGCAGGCGGGAGCCTATGATACGGATAGCTTTTTTGATGGGGCGAACCCGTCCCGCCTGACCATTCCATCGGGGGTGAATTATGTCACCCTGCGGGCGCAGGTCCGCTGGGACAGTGCCGGCGACGATATGCGACAAGCGCTGATTTTCAAAAACGGATCAACGGCTTATCCGGGATACCCTTATGATATCCGCATTCAGGATGATGCGGATCTCTCCATCCTTTCAAGCCCGGTGATCCCCGTCAGTTCCGGTGATTATTTTGAGGTGGTGGTGAAAGCCGAAACCACGAGCGGGAATAAAATCCTGCAAAGCAACTCATCATGGTTTTCCATTCAGGCCATGGGATAGGGGGGAAGATCATGGAAAAACTGGAAATTGAACTGGGGGCCCTGCGGGCGCGCCTTGAAAACCTGCATCTGGATATGGTGGAGCTGCGCGAAGATGTGAAGCTGCTGAAAGAGCAGGTGAGCATGGGGCGCGGGGCTGTGCGCTTTATCGGCATTATCGGAACGGTGATCGTCGCGCTGACGACCCTAGCCGCGTGGATGAGCCAGAATTTCAAAACACTTTCAAACTAAGGGGGATTAAATGCCATTGGAACTTGTGATGTCAAAACTGGGGGATGCCAGCTTTCTAGCGGGGCAGGCGCTCGCCTTTCTGGTACTGATCGCAACGATCGTCACCAGCTTTACACCGAACCGCTCCGCCTCGCGTCATATTGATCAGGTGTTGAAAATGCTCAATTTGCTTGCCGGGAATGTGGGCCGCAATCGCAACGCCGACGACGCGTAAGTTTACAAGAGAGGGGATTTTAAAATGCAGCAATTTACCAGCAATCAGGATCACGGGGCCGAGCATCCAGCAGAGGATTTTAATCCACTTGGATATCGTGAGCCGGATGAGGCCGCCAATGATAATGAACCGGAAGAGGGGCTGAGCGCCCGGTATATCACGTTGATTACCCGCGGGGTGCATATGCAAACCCCTGCCAATGATGATGAAAACTGGTCTTGTGACGAAGAGACGCACGGCGAGCTTAATTTTGCGGAAAATCGGGTATCCCGCCGCGGATTTCTGGATGAGCGTTTTTAGGTGCTATTCCTGATGGGGGAGGAGGGTTAGGCGGCCGCGCATCTGCATGTCGGGGATTTCTTCCGACACACCGTCGAGGGTAATCACCTCCCCATCGATCATGCCTTCCAGAATAACCGTGATGTCATCCATCCCGAAAACCGAGGCCGTGTGACCATCATGCGTGTGCCGTAGAACTTTCAAATGGGCATGAAGGCTGTCCCCGGTGACATCATATTTGCCCACATAATAAAGCCCGGTATTCCCACCGCGAACGCGCCCGCTTTCAAACAGCATCACGCCAGAGCCCCTCCCAAATGGGGTCTCAAACTCAGCTTTATAAAGCCCTTCCTTCATCACACTCGCTCCCGCACATACATTATTGGCCCGGTCATGAAACCGAAAACGCGGGTACTTTAGCAAAGTGAGGTTTAATATTTTGTTTATAGGGGGAAGAACAAATAAAAAAGGCCCGTGGCTAAAAGCCAGGGCCTTTTTAAATTGGCTCCCCGAGCAGGACTCGAACCTGCGACAGGCTGATTAACAGTCAGCTGCTCTACCAACTGAGCTATCGGGGATCAGTGGTCCGCATCAAGCGGTGACGCGGCTTATAGCAAGAGACGTATCTTCTGCCAAGCCCTGATTTTCATTTTTTTTAAAAAAATTTCATCAGAGAATAAAAGGGCAAGGGAAACAGCGGTTTATCACCAAAGTCTGACCCAAGCCCTTACGGGAATTATCCGCCCAAATGTTCCAGTTTTTTATCGGTATTATACTGGCTGAGAGCGTAAACTGCCCAAATCGCTGCCGGGATCCAGCCGATCAGTGTAATTTGCAGGATCAGGCACAGAATGCCCTGAAACGGTTTGCCGATTGTAAAGAACAGCAAAAATGGTAACAGCAGCGCAATAATCAGACGCATTTAATTTCTCCTTGTGACAATTGACAAATAGATTATCCGAGGTTCAGAATTGGTTCAACGATATGTTCATCATATGCCCGCCTCAATAATAAGAACGAACAAAGCCAGAGTGTTATGAAAATGTCTTCCTTAAACCTGCTGGAAGAGCAGATTGCCGCCGAACTTGAATATCTGAACCAGCCAGCGAAAAACTGGGTGAAGCCGCGCCGGGATGCGGATGGGCAAAAGGCGCTGGATGTCGCGATCATCGGCGCGGGGGCAAGCGGCATGGCACTTGCCTTTGCATTGAAGCGGGACGGGGTGCGCAATGTGGTCCTGTTCGATCGCCGCCCGCAAGGCGAAGAAGGGCCGTGGATCACCACCGCCCGGATGGAGACCCTCCGCTCCCCCAAGCATTTAACGGGACCAAATCTTGGCATGCCGTCGCTCACCTTTCGGGCCTGGCACGAGGCCAGCTTTGGCACCGCCGCGTGGGAGCCGCTTGGCAAAATTCCTAAAGAAATGTGGATGGATTATCTGGTCTGGTACCGGAAGGTTTTGAAGCTTCGCATTGAAAATGGCACCGCGCTGGAGCGTATCACCCCGGAGGGGGATTTATATCAGTTGGACCTCGTTGGGCCATCTGGCCCCAAAAGGGTCGCTGCCCGTCATGTGGTGTTGGCGACGGGCCGGGCCGCATCGGGTGGTGTTTCCCTGCCAGAGGCTGCGAAAGGCCTTCCCACAGCTCAATATGCCCATACGGAGGATGTGATCGAGTATCCGGCGTTGAAGGGCCGTGATATCGTTGTGGTTGGCGGTGCGGCGTCAGCCGTTGATGCCGCTGCAACGGCGCTGGAGCAGGGGGCAGGAGAGGTGCATATGCTCATCCGCGCGCCGGAAATGCCGCGCATCAACAAGTTTAAGAATATTGTCTATCCCGGTTTTTTACGAGGGTATTACAAACTGCCCGATCAGGTGAAATGGGAAATGATGAAAGCCGGGTTCGACCCGCGCGTGGCCCCGCCGCGAGATTCCATGCTCCGCCTGAAACCTTATCCGAATTTCCATTTGCATTTCGGTGCGGGGCTCAAGGAGATCAAATCTGAGGGCGACCGGCTGGTATTTGAAACCGCCGTCGGAACCGTGACGGGGGATTTTGCGATTTTCGGAACCGGATATGCCATGAACCTCGCTGCCCAGAACGAGATCGCTCCGTTTGCAGATGACATCTGCCTGTGGCGGGATGTATTTACGCCGCCAAGCGGGCTGGAAGATCGGACCCTCGGCGCATATCCTTATCTGGGGGAGGCGTTTCAGTTCTTGCCAAAGCCGGGTCAAAGCGCACCGCATCTTGACCGTCTTTATATGTTCAACGCCGCCGCGACCCTGACCCATGCCCCGATCAGCAGCGATATCCCCGGCACCAATACAGGCGCAGACCGTCTTGCAGGCCATCTGATTGAACAGCTATTCATCGAAAGCGGCGATCAGCATTTGCAGGATCTCAAAGATTTCGACGAGCCGGAGCTGCTAGGCGATGAATGGGATAGTTGATTGATTTTATTGGAAAAATAAAGTGGAGGCCTGGACCGGAATCGAACCGGTGTACACGGATTTGCAATCCGCTGCGTCGCCACTCCGCCACCAGGCCTCTATCTCGGGAGGCGATCCCCGAAAAGTCATGGCGTTTTAAGTCTTTATGCCCTACCTGTCAATAAGTGAATTGCGCCTGAAATCACAAAAAATTAACGGTCTTTTTTGCCAGTTTACAGTTCAGTTTACAGTTTGTTCCTTGTTTGGGCTTTAAAGGATGTGTGTTTCTTGGGGCTGACCGGGTTCGTTTTTGAAGTGTTGGTAGGAGCAATCCCTCTAAAATGGGGGGGGCATTCGCTGACGAAAATAACACGATTTAGGGGAGGGACAGAAAAGCCAATGGGCTTTCTGCGCTTCTCTCTTGCTTTTTTCCCCCTATTTTCAGTATAAACGCGACAACCACGACGCGTGGAAAAGAATTTTGGTCTAAGCTTTTCAGGCAGAAATACGGGAACCCTATAAATGACTGAAAATTTTGCAGCAGCACGGCTTAATATGGTGCTCAGTCAACTCCGCCCTAACAATGTGACGAGTGATAGCGTGGCAGATGCCATGGGTACGGTCCCGCGGGAAATCTTCGTGCCTGAAAATCTGCAGGGCGTTGCCTATATGGACGAAGATCTGGAAGTGGCGGCAGGCCGCTACCTGATTGAGCCGCGTGTTTTTGCGCTGGTTTTGCAGGCGGCAGCCGTTAAAGAAACAGACGTCGTTCTCGATGTGGCTGTTGGTACGGGTTACACATCTGCGGTTCTGGGGCATCTGGCGCAAGCCGTTGTCGCCATTGAGGCGCAGGAAGAGTTGGTGGAGACTGCCTCCAACACGCTGACATCGATTGAGGCAGACAATGTCGCTGTTATTCAGGGAGACCTGAAAGCCGGTGTTGCAAAGCAGGGCCCTTACAATGTGATTCACATTAATGGCGCCATCGACGAAGTTCCGGCTGAGCTGTTTGACCAGCTGGCTGAGGGCGGGCGTCTTGTGTGCATCCTAGGTGAGAAGCCGGGTGTGGCGACACTGTTCCTGAAAGAGGACGGCGTCATTATTGAAAAGGCATTGTTCGATGCAATCGTCCCATCCTTGGACGAAATGAAAAAAGTGGCAGGGTTCAGCTTCTAATCTGAATATGATCTTTGTCACATTTTAGGCAGATAGTTGGGTTAGACTGTTTGTTTAGAAACGAAGTAAGTAGTAGGTATCTGTTACGAAGGGGCGCTTGTTTTTAATCAGCGTCCCAATTTGGTGGGGACCGGGCGGTTTATCGCCCGGATAAAGCAAGGGCTTTGTGATGAAGAAACACATTCTTTCAGTAACTTCCATTCTGGCGGTACTGTTGCCAGCGGCAACGGTCAATGCAGAAACCCTGCGGGACGCACTTGCTTTAACTTACAATTCCAACCCAACCCTCTCCGCGCAGCGGGCCAACGTTCGAAGCGTTGACGAAGGTGTGGCGCAGGCCCTTTCCGGCTGGCGCCCAACTGTGACCCTCGTGGGTGAGGCGGGAACTGAATATAACAAAAATGCCTCAACAACAGCGGCTGGCGGGGACCGGACATATAATCCGTCTTCTGTGGCGCTGTCAGTCAGTCAGCCGCTTTATTCAGGTGGTCAAACAGAGGCCGGTACAAAAGCCGCTGAGGCGAATGTAAAAGCCGCGCGCTCCTCTCTTGATTCCATCGAGCAGTCTGTTCTGAGCTCCGCCGTTGGGGCTTACATGAATGTGGTGCGCGACAAAGCGGTTGTGGATCTGAACAGAAATAACGTGCTTGTGCTAGAGCGTCAGCGCGAAGCGGCGCAGGATCGTTTTGATGTTGGTGAAATCACCCGGACCGATGTTGCGCAGGCGGATGCCCGTCTGGCCGGTGCCCGGTCTGATCTGGTTCAGGCGATTGGTAACCTGAAGGTGAGTGAAGCCAATTATGAGCGTGTGGTTGGTCAAAAACCAGGCGACGTTGCTTATCCGGCGCTTCCTGAAAATTTTCCGGAATCCGTAGATGCGGCGCTCTCCATGGGCAATGCGAACCACCCGGACATTAAGGCAGCGCAGTTTCAGGAAGAAAGTTCCAAACACGCGATCCGTCAGACATCTGGCCGCTTGCTGCCATCGCTGACGCTGAACGGCTCCGTCTCCCACTCCGATGATCAGTCATCCGAGAGCCAGTGGGGCGAAAGCGGTTCCATTTCTGCGACCCTGACAGTTCCGCTGTATCAGTCTGGATCTGTTTATTCCAGCGTGCGTCAGGCCCGTCAGATTAACAACCAGCGCAAAATTGAAATCGAAGCCGCCGTTCGTCAGGTCCGTGAAGCGGTGTTCCAGTCATGGGAACAGCTTGAAGCGGCACGCGCGCAAATCGCATCTACCGAAGAGCAGGTGCGGGCTAACCGGATCGCCCTTGAGGGTGTCAATCAGGAAGCGCAGGTAGGCTCCCGGACAACATTGGATGTTCTGGATGCGGAGCAGGAACTGCTGCAAAGTCAGGTAAATCTGGTTTCTGCCAAGCGGAATCTTGTGGTTGCCATGTATGACGTTCTTGCTGCAACCGGTGGTTTGAGCGCGTCCGGCCTTGGTCTGAATGTGGATTATTACGATCCAGAAGAAAACTATAAACGGGTTCGTGATAAATGGTTCGGCACCGACGGTGGCCTGAATTAACACTAATTAACTCTTTGTTTCTGCTTTAGTCTTTATTTTGTTCTCGGGACTGGCATTTTATGTCATTCTCGGGTACGTTTTACCGATTAAGCTTCTATTTCCGGTGGTGATTTAGACAATGAGTGATCCAAAAGCAGAACAAGAACCAACGATGGAAGAAATCCTGGCGTCAATTCGCCGGATTATTGCCGACGATGGCGAGGAAGAAAAACCCGCCGAAGAAGGTGCCGCGGAAGAGCCCGTCGAGGAAGCTGCTGATTTTGCCGAAGCTGAACCTGAAGCTGCGGAAGAAGATTTTCCTGATCTTGAGCCAGAACCAGATTTCGAACCGGAGGCTGAACCTGAGCCCGAAGATGATGTTCTGGAACTGACTGACGAGTTTGAGGAAGAAGACGTTCTTGAACTTGAAGAGGAAGAAATCGTTCAGGAAGCGGAAATGGAGCTTACGCCTGAGCCGGAACCAGAGCCTGAACCCGAGCCAGAGCCAGAAGTTGATTTCGAGAGTGATTTTACCGACGAATTTGAGCCGGTTCCAATGCCAGAGCCTGAGCCGGAACCTGCGCCAGAGCCGCAGATTTCTGCTGAAGAGCAGCGCCGTCTGGATAGTCTTCTGAATGAACCAACAGTTGCGGCTGCCACAACTTCATTTGCAAGTTTGGCCGGTGCCGTTTCTGCTTCTCGGGGGATGCAGATGGGCAATTCCCATGCGACCCTTGAAGAATTGGTCAAAGAATTGCTGCGTCCGATGCTGAAAGACTGGCTTGATGAGCATCTTGCCAGTATTGTGCAGCGCATTGTGGAACGCGAGGTGAGCAAGCTCGCGGATCGGGCGGACGACGACGAATAAGTCCCGCCCTGAGACGTGAGCCGACCACCAACTTTCTGGACCGCTTCTGCGGTCCATCGCTTTTTCTGAACTGATTAAAAATTAAAGAGGGATTCAGCAATGCTGGATAAATCTTATCGACCACAGGATGTCGAAGGAAAATTATACGCCCGCTGGATGGAGCAGGGCGCGTTTGCTGCTGGCCGGAGTGAAAGCGAAGATGCTTTTACAATCGTAATTCCGCCGCCGAACGTTACGGGTAATCTGCATATGGGCCACGCGCTCAATAACACCTTGCAGGATATCTTGGTCCGGTTTGAACGGATGCGCGGTAAAGACGTGCTGTGGCAGCCGGGCACCGACCATGCGGGTATCGCAACGCAAATGGTGGTCGAGCGCCAACTGGCGGAGCAGGGTATTACCCGCCACGATCTGGGCCGTGAAAAATTTATCGAGAAAATCTGGGAATGGAAAGAGCAGTCCGGTGGATCCATCATCGGTCAGCTTCACCGTCTCGGTGCCTCCTGTGACTGGAGCCGGGAGCGCTTCACCATGGATGAGGGGCTGTCCCGCGCGGTGCGGAAAGTCTTCGTTCAGCTTCATAAAGAAGGCCTGATTTACCGCGATAAGCGCTTGGTCAATTGGGATCCGAAATTCCACACGGCGATTTCTGATCTGGAAGTTGAGCAGAAAGAAGTTAATAGCCATATGTGGCACTTCAACTACCCGATTGAAGGGGAAGAAGGCCGCTATATCACGGTTGCAACAACCCGTCCGGAGACCATGCTGGGCGATACCGGCGTTGCGGTTCATCCGGATGATGACCGTTATAAAGATCTGATCGGTAAAAACGTTGTTCTGCCAATCGTGGGCCGTTTGATCCCGATCGTTGCCGATGAATATGCTGATCCTGAGCAAGGCTCCGGTGCGGTAAAAATCACTCCGGCCCATGATTTCAATGACTTTGAGGTTGGCAAGCGCGCCGGTCTTGAAGTGATCAACATCATGGATATTAACGCCTGCCTGAATGACGACGTGCCGGAAAAATACCGCGGGATGGATCGTTTCGAAGCGCGGAAAGCCATTGTTGCAGAAATTGAGAGCCTTGGCCTTCTGGAGAAAATCGAAGATCACACCCATATGGTCCCTTACGGCGACCGTTCCGGTGTTGTGATTGAGCCGTTCCTGACGGACCAGTGGTTTGCAGATGCCGCCACTTTGGCGCAGCCTGCAATCCGCGCTGTTGAAAGCGGCAAAACCAAATTCGTTCCGGCGAAATGGACCAATACTTACTATGACTGGATGCGCAACATTCAGCCTTGGTGTATTTCCCGTCAGCTTTGGTGGGGACATCGTATTCCGGCGTGGTTTGCCGAAGATGGCACCATTTTTGTTGAAGAAACCGAAGAAGAAGCCTACGCCGCTGCGAAGGCTCATTTTGGCAAAGATGTTGAGCTGAACCGGGACGAAGACGTTCTGGATACATGGTTCTCGTCTGCGCTTTGGCCTTTCTCAACCCTTGGCTGGCCAGATAAGACACCGGAACTTGCGAAATACTATCAGACAGATGTGTTGATTACCGGTTTTGACATTATCTTCTTCTGGGTTGCCCGGATGATGATGATGGGCCTGCATTTCATGGATGAAGAGCCACCGTTCCACACGGTCTACATCCACGCTTTGGTTCGCGATGAGCATGGCGCGAAAATGTCTAAATCCAAGGGCAACGTTGTTGATCCGCTTGATCTGGTTGAAAAATATGGCGCCGATGCGCTTCGTTTTTTCCTAAGCGCCAGTGCAGCGCAGGGCCGTGATGTTCGCCTGTCCGAACAGCGGGTTGAAGGCTACCGGAACTTT
>JAEPMY010000061.1 GCA_017643685.1 Sneathiella sp. | reverse complement strand
CAATCTGATCTGGAACAACGGTAAGCTGCTCGATATCTGTAATCAGAGACACCATGTCTTTTCGTTTGCTGCCGTTCAGGTTCAGGACAACAGTCGATGGATCCGTTGATTTCGCGATCTCACCGCCTGCAAATTTGTTAATTGCCTGTTCAATGCGGCGGGAAGTGGTGAAATCAGGATTGCGAAGCGAGATGCGCAAGGAATTCATATTGGCAAGGTCGAAGCTGAGTTCCCGCTCAACGATTGCGCCATTTGCAATCCGGCCGGCTGTCGGAACGCCTTTTGTGACTGTGGCAGCTTCGCCGCCAGCACTAAAACCAGCGACAGTGACAGAGCCTTGGGCAACCGCGTAAACTTCGCCATCAGCCGCCATCAAAGGTGTCACAACCAATGTGCCGCCGAGGAGGCTTTCCGCATCACCAATAGAGCTGATCGCAACATCAACATTTGTTCCCTGACGGGCAAATGGGGGCAGGGTGGCGGTGACCACAACGGCGGCCACGTTATCTGTTTTGGCATCTGCGCCGCGGGTGTTTACGCCCAGACGCTCCAGCATGGCTTCGAGGCTTTGTTGTGTGAAAGGGGAATTGTTCAGGCTGTCACCTGTGCCGTTCAGTCCTACAACAAGGCCGTAACCCACAAGGATGTTGTCCCGAACGCCTTCAAAGTCCGCGATGTCTTTAATGCGGGACGCGCCATTTGCAACACTGATATTACCGAGCAGAAATGCCCCGATTGTCAGAATGTGCAGTACCGCCTTGCTGCGCGTGAAAGCGGAGAGAATATGTTTTTGAATGCTATCAAATGTCATACTGTTTACACCCGTCTTTGAACCTCTGTTTGAAGGTTCTTTCGAATTTCAGATACTATTATGCGAAAACTGTGCCAGATTAGGCGGGGTGTTAAGGCGTTGATTTGCATTGATTTTGTGTTTGGGGAGAGGCGGAAAATTTCACGCTAGGCAGTTAATTCCCGTGTACCCGGCAATAATTCGCTCTTGAATTATGAGAAAATGTTGCCAAAATCAGTTGTAGAAACCTTTTTGGGAATAAATACAAACCTTTACAGGAAGGCTGAATAGGAACGCCATGCGCATTACCGGGCCAGGCCGCGTCAATTCAACGCAAAAGAGCAAGGGCAGTAAATCTGCCTCTGGCACAGGTGCGAAATTTTCTGTTCCAAGTGAAGCGGAAGAGGTTTCAACTCCGACAAATGTGGCATCCGGCTCTCCGATTGCGTCTGTTGATGCAATTGTCGCCTTGCAAGGTGTTGATGATTCAACCACCAGCAACAAGAACGCCATCAAGAAAAGTTTAGACCTTCTGGACCGCCTGGAAGAGATTCGTCACGGTCTTTTGATTGGATCTATTCCTGTAGATCGGTTAAAGCAGCTAAAGACAGCATTAGAGCAAATGAATGTGCCTGCGGATGATCCGGGCCTTGGTCAGATTGTTCGCGATATTGAAGTGCGCGCAGCAGTAGAACTCGCTAAATTAGGATACTGATTTAGTTCTGCAATTTGCGTCATATTTCTTTCTCACAGTTTCGACAAAATGCTTAAAACTAATGTTGCCGTGTTCGTTCCGCGGCAATATAATTCATTACCTGAATTAAATGCGCTAACTGGAGTTGCGTAATGAATGTTCATATTTCTGATGATTACCGCCCATCTGAGGACGAGGAATTTATGAATCCTCGCCAGCAGGAATATTTTCGTAAAAAATTATTGAAATGGAGGGCGGAGATTCTTGCAGACGCAAACCAAACAATTGCAAATTTGCAGGAAGAAACTATTAAAGAGCCTGATATCGCCGACCGCGCGTCTACGGAATCTGAGCGAGCGCTTGAGCTTCGCACGCGAGACCGTCAGCGTAAGTTGATTGGTAAGATTGACTCGGCTCTTCGTCGGATTGATGAGGGGGAATACGGGTATTGTGACGAAACGGGGGAGCCAATTTCTCTTCGCCGTTTGGAAGCACGGCCTGTCGCAACATTGAGCCTGGAAGCACAGGAGCGGCACGAGCGTCGCGAAAAAGTTTACCGGGACGACTGATCAATTCATTACCAAGTTGATGTAACAAAAAACCCCCTGAATTATCAGGGGGTTTTTTGTTGGCTTACGTTAAGCTCTCTTTAGGAAGAGGCTTTCCGAAGCGGAATATTGAAAAACGCAGGTACGTGATCACCAAGGCCCAGTACAGGTGTATCATCCTCGTCCCAGTCGCGGTTGTTGCGGCGGCGGCGGTTCTGATTGTTCGCTGGTTTCTGATCTTTCATACTTGCCTGCTTATTGTTTCGGTTGTTGTTATTGTTATTTTGATTGGATGAAGAGTTGTCGGCCTCTTCACGGGAATTGCGGCTACCACGGCCGCGCTGTTGTTTGCCTCCTTTAGAGGAGGAGCGGGAGCGAGAGGCGATCTCACTAGCTTCTGCTGAGATTTCGTCTTTATTCTCAAGCTCAACGACCGGGATTTCTTTGCCGATTGTTTTGTAAATGGCGGCGAGGAATTTCTCATCTGACTTGGTGGTCAGCATATAGGCGTGACCTTCCTGTCCCGCGCGACCTGTCCGGCCAATCCGATGCACATAATCTTCGCTGTGGATTGGAACGTCAAAATTGAAAACGTGGCTGACATTTGAAATATCAATGCCGCGCGCAGCAACATCAGAACAAACGAGGTGATTGAGTTCGCCAGCTTTAAACTTGGCCAATGTTTCCATCCGGGATGACTGGGTCATATCCCCGTGAAGGGCACCGGCGCTAAAGCCATGTTTGTTCAGCGATCCGAGCAGAATATCCACATCTTTTTTGCGGTTGCAGAAGATGAAGGAGTTTTTCACTTCTTCTTTCTTCAGCATCGCTCTCAGGGCTGGGCGTTTTTCGTTGCGGGTCACGCGAACCATAACCTGCTTCACCGTCTCCGCTGCGGAGGAGGGGGCTTCAACCTCAATTTCTTTGGGGTTCATCAGGAACTTATCAGCCAGTTTACGCATGTCTTTTGACATGGTGGCAGAGAAGAATAATGTCTGACGAAGAGGTGGCATCAAAGATACGATGCGTTCCACATCCGGGATAAAGCCCATGTCCATCATGCGGTCGGCTTCATCGATCACCAAAGTTCGGACACCGTTCAGCAGCACTTTGCCACGCTCGAAATGGTCAAGAAGGCGGCCTGGTGTCGCGATCAGAACGTCAACACCTTTATCCAGTTTGGTTTCTTGGTCGCCAAAGGAGACACCACCGATCAGCAATGCCATGCTGAGTTTGCTGTATTTTCCGTATTTTTCGAAGTTATCGGCAACCTGTGCCGCCAATTCGCGGGTTGGCTCAAGGATGAGTGAGCGAGGCATTCTGGATTTTGCCTGTCCAGAAGCCAGAATATCGATCATTGGCAAGGTGAAGCTTGCGGTTTTACCAGTACCGGTTTGCGCAGTCCCCAAAACATCCCGTCCCATCAAAACAGTTGGAATGGCTTTTTCCTGGATAGGGGTTGGTTGCGTGTAGCCGGAATCGTCTACGGCTTTTAGTACTTCCGGGCTTAGCCCAAGATCTGCAAATGTCATGCTGCGCGAATTACCACCGATAATCTCTATTTACTCAAAATTACAGGCAATTTAGTGAAATATGTTGCTCTGTCAATTTTTTCCTTTAATTTCCCTTGGTTTCCAAGGGATAGACCATATTTAGTGTGACATTCTTACAGAAATGTGTCTGTCCTTGAAATAGTCGACAATATCTCGTCAGCGTTAATACCGTGGTTTGAGAGAGATTCTGTTGGCTGCAGAACAAGAAAGTGGTTTGTATGTCCGAGAAAACACCCCTCATTCTGGTTCCGGGACTTCTGTGCACTGACGAACTGTGGCGGGATCAACTGCAAGCGTTATCCGATATTGCCGACATGACGGTGGCTGAACATCATTTGCATGAAACCTTCGAGGAGATTGCCGACCATATCCTGAAAACAGCGCCAGAGACGTTCGCGCTTGCGGGGCTTTCCATGGGCGGATATGTGGCGCTAGAGATCGTGTTGCGCGCGCCTGAGCGGGTGACGCATCTGGCATTGATGGATACACGCGCCGATGCCGATAGTCCAAGCGACAAGAAAAAGCGTCAGGATTTCATAAATCTGGTTCAGCGAGGCTCAGCCTTTAAGGGGGTGACGGAAAGCCTTCTGCCAATCCTTATTCATCCAAGCCGTTTTAAAGATGAAGTGCTCACAGAGCGCATTTATAAAATGGCACAAGATATTGGAAAAGAAGGATTTATTCGCCAAGAGATGGCGATCATGCAGCGCAAAGACAGGACCGCTGAATTAGCGCAAATTGAGTGCCCGACACTGGTTTTGTCCGGTAATGAAGATGCGCTTATTCCAGCCTCTCATCAGGAGAAAATGGCGGAAGCCATTCCAGATGCTGAATTTCATCTGATAGCTGAATGTGGCCATCTGCCCACGATGGAGCGTCCGTTTGAGACAAACACCATCATGCGCGATTGGTTGAGCTGGTAGGGGGTAGGCGATAACCCGGATTAAATATCCAGGTTATCGGCAAACTGAGCATTTTCCTGAATGAAGGTAAAGCGAAGCTCTGGCTTCTTGCCCATAAGGCTTTCAACACGGTCGGCTGTTTCGCCAAATTCTTCCATTGGGATCTGAACCCGCAGTAGAACCCGGTTTTTCGGGTTCATCGTGGTTTCTTTCAGCTGGGCAGGTGGCATCTCACCTAGACCTTTAAATCGGCTGATATCGATTTTCCCGCGGCCTTTGAATTCTTTCTCCAGAAGTTCATCTTTATGGGCATCATCCATGGCATAGGCAGTTTTACCGCCTTGGGTAAGCCGATAGAGCGGCGGCTGAGCCAGATAAAGATGACCGTCGCGAATGAGCTGTGGCATTTCCTGATAGAAGAATGTCATCAACAGGGTCGCGATATGGGCACCGTCCACATCCGCATCGGTCATGATAATGACTTTGTCGTAGCGAAGATCATCACGGCGGTATTTATCCCGCGTGCCGCAGCCAAGCGCCTGGATCAGGTCAGACAGTTCCTGATTAGCTTTGATTTTGGAGCTAACCGCCGATGCGACGTTCAGGATCTTACCGCGAAGGGGCAAAATTGCTTGCGTTTTACGGTCACGGCCCTGCTTGGCAGAGCCACCCGCACTATCACCCTCAACGATGAAAATTTCAGTGTCGCTCGTGCCATGCTGGCTACAATCAGCAAGTTTGCCGGGGAGGCGCAAACGGTTGGTTGCGGTTTTCCGGCTTGTGTCTTTTTCCGCCCGGCGGCGCAGGCGTTCTTCTGATTTGGCAATAATCCAGTTGAGCAGGTTATTCGTCTGATCTGGCGCAGATGCAAGCCAGTTGTCGAAATGATCTTTAATTGCCGTATCTACAAGGCGGGTCGCCTCTGGTGTCGCCAGTTTTTCCTTGGTTTGTCCCTGGAATTGTGGCTCCGGAATAAAGATGGAGAGAACAGCCGCCGCCCCGCCCAAGATATCATCGGCGGTAATTTGCGCGGCTTTCTTGTTGCTGATCATCTCCCCATAGGCTTTCAGGCTTCTGACCATGGCAGTTCTGAAACCGCTTTCATGGGTGCCGCCTTCCGGTGTTGGAACCGTATTACAGTAAGAGGAGAGGAAGGATGTGTTGTCTTGCGGCCATGTGATGGCCCACTCAACACGGCCTTTTTTACCTTCAACTTCAATGCGTCCGGCGAAAGGTTCAGCGGTTACCGTTGGCTTGCCTTCAACCGCACCTGCAAGGAAGTCTGCAAGACCGCCGGGGAAGTGCAGTGTGGCTTCTGCCGGGGTATCGTCCTTGATCAGCTCAGGGTCACATTTCCAGCGAATTTCAACGCCGCGGAAAAGATACGCTTTGGAGCGGGCCATTTTATACAAACGGCCGGGGCGAAGGACGGTGCCTTGTTCGAAAATGTCATCATCCGGGCGGAACTGGATCATGGTGCCGCGGCGGTTTGGGGCGCCGCCAACTTTTTCAAGCTTGGTTGTTGGCGCGCCGCGGGAATATTCCTGACGCCACAGCTCTTTATCGCGGGCCACCTCAACAACCGTGTGAGAGGAAAGGGCGTTCACAACGGACACACCCACACCATGCAGACCCCCTGCGGTGTCGTAAACTTTGTTAGAAAATTTACCGCCAGAGTGCAGAGTTGTCAGAATAACTTCTAGGGCAGATTTATCTTTAAACTTTGGGTGCGGATCGATCGGAATACCGCGACCATTATCGCGAATGGAGACGGAGCCATCCGCGAACAGTTCGACCTCAATCCGGTTGGCAAAGCCGGCAACGGCCTCGTCCATGGAGTTGTCCAGAACCTCGGCAACCAAGTGGTGACGGGCTCTCTCGTCGGTGCCGCCAATATACATGCCGGGACGTTTTCGAACCGGCTCCAACCCCTCAAGGACTTCAATGTCCTTCGCGGAATAATCTGTGCTTTGAGAATTGGGTTGTTGAAAAAGATCGGACATGAACTAGGAACCGCCCCTGATGACTAGCGTAAAGAAATATCTACAGAATACTGTTCTTTAATACCAAGGAAAGTGTATAATTTCCATAACCATTCCAATGTTTTTTAAAGGTGATTTTTAATGACATATGACAAGCGCGATCCAATTATCCGCACAGCCCCTCAGCCGCGGGATGTAAACAATAATGGCGACATTTTTGGCGGTTGGGTTTTGTCACAGATGGATATCGCTGGTGGTGTGGTCGCCGCACGTCGTTCTAAAGGCCGCGTTGTAACTGTCGCCGTAGAAGCGATGACATTTCATCAGCCAATTAAGGTGGGTGATATGGTCAGCATTTATGGCGAAATCCTGAAAGTGGGACGCACGTCGATGCATATTAAGCTCACCACAATTGTGGTTCGTAAACTGGACCCGGAAGAAATCAAAGTGACGGAAGGAACATATATTTTCGTCGCCATTGATGAGAATGGGCGCCCGCGGGAGGTGCCGGCTGAAGATTAACGTCTCAGATACAGAAAGAACACCGCAAGGGCAGGGGTTAAACCTGCCCTTTTTTCTTGGCCAGAATTTCCTGCACCTTTCGCTCTTCCCATTCGGCGTTTAGGAAGGGAAGGAAATCCATATTCTTTGCCGCATGCAGGGCAATCGCAATTCCCCACCCAAGGGTTGGCCATATTGCCCAATAATAGGAAGAGGTCATCAGGTTGATGATGTGAAGAAAGACAATAATTACGCCATAGGTCATGAGATGACGATAGAAATGGCGCATCTGCCGAACTTGCCGGCGGGCCGACTTGATCTCAGCTTCTGAATAGTCAGTCATCTGCTTTCCTCCTCAAGACAAATGTAATGAAAGAGAGGTAAGGTCTCTATCCAAAAGAAATCCCGTTGTGACCGAAGTTACCAAAAAACATAAATTTCGTGTGAATAACGTGATTTTAGGCACAAAAAAGGGCCGCCGAAGCGACCCTTTTTCCGAATAAGTCTGTACTTATACAGAGAAGTACATGTCGAATTCTGCTGGGTGAGGGGCATGCTCGAAGCGGTAAACCTCTTCCCATTTCATGGCGATGTATCCGTCGATCATGTCGTTAGTGAACACGTCACCTTTTGTCAGGAACTCACGATCCGCATCCAGAGCAGTCAGAGCTTCGCGAAGGGAGCCAGCAACTGTTGGGATGTCTTTCAGCTCTTCAGCTGGCAGATCGTAAAGGTCTTTATCCATCGCATCACCTGGGTGAATTTTGTTCTGGATGCCGTCAAGGCCAGCCATCATCATCGCAGCGAAGGCGAGGTATGGGTTAGCTGTACAGTCCGGGAAGCGGATTTCAACGCGCTTACCTTTAGGGCTGCCAGAGAATGGAATACGGCAAGAAGCGGACCGGTTACGGGCAGAATATGCCAGCAGAACTGGAGCTTCGAAGCCTGGGATCAGACGCTTGTAAGAGTTTGTGGACGCGTTTGTGAAAGCGTTGATGGCTTTCGCGTGTTTGATGATACCGCCGATGTAGTAAAGGGCAGTTTCAGACAGACCAGCGTAACCGCCGCCCGCAAATGTTGGCTCGCCGCCTTTCCAGATGGACTGGTGAACGTGCATGCCGGAGCCGTTATCGCCGGCAACTGGTTTTGGCATGAATGTCGCTGTTTTGCCGTAGGCGTGCGCTACGTTGTGAACAACATATTTCTGACGCTGAATGTCGTCAGCAGCTTCAACCATCGTTTTAAAGATAAAGCCAAGCTCGTGCTGAGATGGAGCAACCTCATGGTGGTGCTTCTCAACTTTCAGGCCCATTTCTTTTGCAACAGTCAGCATTTCAGAACGGATGTCTGCGCCGCTATCAACTGGCTGTACTGGGAAGTAGCCGCCTTTTACTTTTGGACGGTGACCAACGTTGCCGCCTTCGATGTCCTGACCGGACATGTGTGGGGCTTCAACATCTTCCAGTTTGAAGAATGTGTGGTGGCTGTCGTTTGAGAACTGAACATCGTCAAACATAAAGAATTCAGCTTCTGGACCGAAATAAGCTGTGTCACCGAGGCCAGTGGAGGCAAGGTAAGCTTCAGCTTTTTTCGCAACAGAACGTGGGTCACGCTCGTAGCTTTCGCCGCTTGTTGGGTCCAGAATATCACAGAACACGATCAGTGTTGGGCGCGCTGCAAATGGATCAAGAGTTACAGTTTCAACATCTGGCATCAAAGTCATGTCGGATTCGTTAATGGCTTTCCAACCTGTGATGGAGGAGCCATCGAACATGATGCCATCTTCAAACATATCTTCGTTTACAGCATCCGCGTGCATGGCCAGGTGCTGCCACTTACCTTTTGGATCCGTGAAGCGAAGATCTACATATTCGATTTCTTCATCTTTGATGCGTTTGAGAACGTCTGCAATTGTCATCTCAGTCTCTCTGTTGTTTGAATTATTAAGGGGAGGTGCCTGTTATCCGGGCACCCGATTATTAGGATGCTTCAACTTAAGTGGATCAGACCGCTTCGGGTCCGGTTTCACCTGTTCTGATGCGGATTACTTCTTCAACTGTGGAAATGAAGATCTTACCGTCGCCGATACGGCCTGTGCGGGCAGCGTTCTGGATCGCTTCCAGTGCGCGCTCAACCATTTCGTCCTCAAGAACGATTTCGATTTTCACTTTGGGCAGGAAATCAACAACATATTCCGCGCCGCGATACAGCTCAGTATGACCTTTCTGACGGCCATAACCTTTCGCCTCGGTCACTGTAATACCCTGCAGTCCCACTTCCTGCAGTGCCTCTTTAACTTCGTCCAATTTGAACGGTTTGATGATGGCTTCGATTTTTTTCATTTGTCACTTCTTCAGTTGATGCGTCAGATCGTGGCAATGATGCCTGCACGTTACATAGCACAACTCGTGCCAGTTTTAAAAATACAGCTCAAAACTGGATAAAAGGCTCAAATCTGCCTTTGAATCAGTATGCGACGGACCAAGTGCAAAAAAAATGATCAAAAACAATGCCTGTTTTTTATTCATTTGATTATTTTTTATGCAAAAAGGTCATTCCCTCCCTGAATGACCCGTGACAAACATAGGGCGCTTTTGATTACTTTCTAGGCAAGCGCAACTTATATAGGCCTTTGAAGTCGTTTGGATCGGCCACTTCACCGCGGCGAATGATCTCAATTTCCCCTTTGCGGGCCAGGCTGATGGCCTGCTGACGGACGGCCGTCATGAATTTACGCCAAAAATCCTGCGGTGAATGCGGTTTGGCGCGGTCGCGGGCGATGGCCTGCGCGATATGATTTGGGGATACCTCGTCACCATAACGGAGGGCATCCATAATATATGTCACAACCGGATCAACTTCCGGTGTGTTGTCGTCATCTTCAGAAGCGTTATCTTGTGTCGCTTTTGGGTCTTTAACCATGAACTTTCCTTATAACCGACTTTTGCCGGAATAAAATGATCTGGGCTTATATGAGGGAAAGCCCCTGAATGCAAGTGATCCTTTAATAATGGGGCGGCTTTTCCACATGTGTATCGGCTGGCAGATTTTCTTCCAGCGATACGATACGCGAATGGGTTACCTTCAGCTTGTTCTGAAGCTTTTCAATTTCAAGCCACTGCTGATTTACCACATCACTTAAATCCTGAATGGTGGCCTCTTGCTCGGCAATGGTCATTTCCAGTTTGGTGAGACGCTCTTCGCTCATGTCTCAGGCTCCCATTATCTCGGTCATGGCCGCGGACATACGGTCCATGGCCTTGTTTATATTGTCACTGCTATTGGCATATGAAAAGCGGATATACCCTTCACCGCTGGCTCCAAAACTGGTTCCGGCAATGGTGGCAATACCTTGTTTCTCAAGCAGCAGATCCTGCATCTCTTTGGCGGTCATGCCAGTTTCAGTAATGTTTGGAAAGGCATAAAAGGCACCTTTTGGCATGACGCAGGAAATACCCCGCATGTCATTCAGCCGCCCAACGATCAGTTTTCGGCGCTCATCAAAGGCAGTCATCATTTCATCAACTGGACTTTGATCGCCGGTTAAGGCGGCAACGCCAGCATATTGCGCTGATGAATTGACGCAGGAATGATAGTTTACGCAAAGCCGCTTTGCATATTCAATCAGGCTGGCAGGCCACAGCCCGTACCCCAGCCGCCATCCGGTCATCGCGTATGTTTTTGACCACCCATCCAGAAGGATCAGCCGATCGCGAATATTTTCAAATTCCAGAAGACTGCAATGACCCAGACCGTCATATGTCATGCGGCTGTATATCTCGTCGGAGAGAATAAACACATCTGGCCAGTTTTGCAGACCATCGGCAAGCTTTTGAAGTTCTGCGCGGTCAATGACGCCGCCCGTTGGATTAGCGGGCGTGTTAATAATGATCAGACGGGTTTTCTCAGTGATTAAGGACAAGACATCTTCCGCCTTGAATGAAAATCCTGCGCTTTCCAACAATGGGATCGGAACAGGTGTCGCACCGCTATAGCGGATCATGCTTTCGTAAATTGGAAAACCTGGATTGGGGTAGAGGATCTCGGCGCCGATTTCTCCAAACATTTCAATGGCGAAAGACATGGTCATTTTTCCGCCCGGCATGATCAGGATATGATCCGCGGATACGGCAACGCCGCGCCGTGCCATAATGTCCTCTGCAACTGCTTCTCTAAGCTCTGGAATACCGGTCGCGGCAGTATATCCGTGATGGCCGTCTTTGAGTGCCCGAATACCCGCCTCGACAATGTGGGGTGGCGTCGGGAAATCCGGCTGACCAATTCCCAAATTGATCACATCCATTCCGCTACCCGCCAGCGCTGCCGCGCGGGCCAGCACATCAAAGGCGGTTTCCGTTCCCAGTTTGGACATTTTGGCGGACACAGTCATAGGCGCAAATTTCCTTTTCCCTTTACTTCGGCGCGAGGTCATCAGAAGATATGCCCGATCTTCAATCGACTGCAAGTTAAGTTTAAGGATGGGCCTGTGAAGCAGACGAACGACGTGCTGGCCGGTTTTGGAACCACTGTATTTGAGGTGATGTCCAAACTGGCGATGGAAAATAAAGCGATCAATCTGGGGCAGGGGTTTCCGGATGAGGATGGGCCAGAGGATATTCGCGCCATGGCGGCCAAAGGCTTGCTGGAGGGGCCAAATCAGTATCCGCCCATGATGGGCACAATGGAATTGCGACAAGCAGTTGCCAGAAGTAATCACCGGTTTTATGGCATCGCGGTTCAACCTGAAACAGACATTCTGGTGACATCGGGGGCGACAGAGGCACTTAACGATTGCCTTATGGCGCTGATTAATCCGGGGGATGAGGTTGTCCTGCTAGAGCCTTTATATGATTGCTATTTACCGCTGGTGTTGCGGGCAGGGGGCATTCCAAAATTTGTCCGCCTCGATCCGCCCCATTGGGAGCTGAGCGAAGAGCGTCTTCGTGCGGCTTTTTCTGATAAGACAAAACTTCTGCTGCTAAACAGCCCCATGAACCCAACGGGTAAAGTCTTCACCATTGAAGAGTTGCAGCTTTTGGCGGATATGTGCCTTAAACATGACGCATATGCCGTTTGTGACGAGGTGTATGAGCATATTACCTTTGGGCTTGCCCGTCATATTCCGCTGGCGACCTTACCCGGAATGGGGGACCGGACGGTGCGGATTGGCTCCGCTGGGAAGACATTCTCTCTGACAGGGTGGAAAGTTGGCTATATTACCGGCTGTACCGAGCTGGTTGGCAAAATCGCCAAAGCGCACCAATTCGTCACCTTTACGACGCCGCCAGCATTGCAAAATGCGGTGGCATTTGGTCTTGATAAGGATCAGGAATTCTATGACGATTTGCAGGATAGTATGCAGTCGAAGCGGGATTTCTTCCGAAACGCCCTGAACGGGATTGGTTTTGAGACCGCCGATTGTGACGGTACCTATTTTATTAACGCAGATATTCGTGCCGTCGGATTTGACGGGACGGACGTGGAATTCTGTCAGGAGATTATCACCAAGGCAGGCGTGGCCGCCTTGCCGGTGAGTGCCTTTTACGCGTCCGAAGGGGCGGTAAAGCATTTTATTCGCTTCTGTTTCTGTAAACGAGAGGATGTTTTGACCAGTGCAATCCGTCGTTTGGAGAATTTTTTTGAGGGAAATGAATAAAGCGCCTTGACCGGTCGCAATAGGGACGCTAAATAGGGCGCCTCTTGTGGCGAATGTAGCTCAGTTGGTTAGAGCGCCTGACTGTGACTCAGGAGGTCGCCGGTTCGATCCCGGTCATTCGCCCCATCAAAAAGCCCTGCTGCAAAGCGGGGCTTTTTTGTTTTTGGGATTTGTTGCAAAATACTAAAGTTCTACATCCATGTTTTCAGATTTATTTAACACTTTGTTTGGAATAAGCGGTTCATAGGTTCTTATTGTTAAATCTATATATTCAAGTGATTTTGAGCAATCTTGAGAGATCGCTTCACATCTATCGATTACATCATTATGAACTGCTTCAAATGCAATACTTATCGTCTTCAAGTGGCTTTCAATTTTCAGACAATAAACAGTTGCAGCAACTCCAATGTTGATACAAAAGTTTGGGTCCCGAAAAATTGGAGGAGGAGATATTAAATCCGACTCTAACACGTGATCCCTTATCCATTTTAAGCGATTTTCTGCCTCGCGTATAATGTCATGTTTGGGGACGCTATGAATTTCTTCCATCATTTCTTTTACTAATGCAATGTGAATTTTCAGTTCTTTGAGTACTTGAACTAAATATGCAGCTTTAATATGCCCTTGTTCATACCATTTTAATTCTTCAAGCTCTCTATCAATCAAAGCAGATTTAGCTATGGCTATAGAGTTTTGTCTACCTGCCCACCACGTAGTTAAAATTAGGCCTGTAAAGCCAATAAAACCGGTGAGAATGGTTGGAAATCCTTCATCTAATTTTTTAATCAACCACTCGGTGTCTAACTTAACTTTTAAAATGTACCCAATAGAAAAGAAGAAACAAATAATTACTAAATAAGTAACTATTTTAAAAATAATTTTGATTGTTTGATTATTAAAATTCATAACGAGAATTTTCTTTTAAAATTACTCGTAAATCAAGATTGAATTTAGAATTTTCTAAACCAACTCACTCGCACCAGCTTTGGCGTTTTCCAGCGTCAAACTCGCGGATGAGGTCTTTATTCACTAGCGTCTGATAGTATTTTCGTCATTTGATGTATTCAGGCTCTTGAATTGTTGTTTTTCTTTCCGATTTCTTAAAAGTCTATTATGTAAGTTTCTTATATATTCATGCGGAGAGTGTCCGCGGGGCTTACATTTATCCGGAGTGTTGGATGACGTATTGCGTTGGTATGGCCTTGAAAGACGGTCTGGTGATGGTTTCGGATTCTCGAACCAATGCTGGCGTTGATCAGATTTCAGTTTTCAGAAAATTGACCACATGGGAAGTGCCGGGAGAACGGGTGATCTCGTTATGCACTGCCGGGAACCTTGCAGTGACGCAGGCGGTTGTGGATATGGTTAGTAAGGGCATCATTCTGGATGACGAGGATGAGCCGGTTTCCATGATGACTGTGGGCGGGATGCGCGATGCGGCCCGTCTGGTTGGCAAGGCCCTCCGTCAGATTGAAAAGCAGGATGGTGAGGTGCTGAGGCAGCAGGGGGTGGAAGTTAATTCTGTTTTCCTGCTGGGCGGTCAGGTGAAGGGCGGGCGTATGAGCTTGTTCCACATTTATGCTGCTGGTAATTTCATTGAATCCACCGAACAAACACCGTTTTTCCAGATCGGGGAGACGAAATACGGCAAGCCAATTTTGGATCGGGTTGTGGATTATGATCTGGGGCTTGATGACGCGGTGAAATTGGCGCTTATCTCTATGGATTCTACGCTGCGATCTAATATATCTGTTGGGCCGCCGCTGGATGTCCTGACCGTCCGCCGGGACGCGCTGACCGTTGAGATGCGCCGCGTGATCGAAGAAGACGATCTATATCTAAAGGATATCCAGAAACGTTGGGGGCGGGCGCTCAGGTCTGCGTTCAAGCGTATTCCGCCCATGCCGCCCGAAGGTGAGGCGCTTTAAATCCGCTCCACCTCGACGGAGACCTGCATGTCCTTAAAGGCCTCTGGTGCGCCAAAATAAGATCCGCGCACCACGATGGCCTGAGATGGGTCGCGGGTTACGGCAACACGAATAAGGTTCGCGCCGCCGATAATGCCATTCGTCGGGTCATATTCGATCCAGCCAGCACCGGGGAGAAACACTTGCACCCAAGCATGTGTGGCACCAGTGCCGAGCAATCCCTTGCCGCCAGTCTCCTCCAGTGGGTCATAAAGGTATCCGGTGACAAAACGG
The DNA here is from genome assembly GCA_017643685.1 of Sneathiella sp. GTDB lineage: Bacteria > Pseudomonadota > Alphaproteobacteria > Sneathiellales > Sneathiellaceae > Sneathiella. Next base: position 5,038 of record JAEPMY010000061.1, on the reverse strand, counting down.
GCCGCGAGACCGAGGGAGCGCGCCGCCTCAATAAGGAGGAGAGCGAAATCCCGACAAGTTCCCTGACGTCGTTGCAGGGTTTCGTTGGGGGTTTGTGTGCCTTCTTCAAGGCGGGTGACATAGTCAAAGGACGACCCGATTGCATGCGTCATTGCGGCGAGTACTTTATCGGTTTCGTTATTCCCTTGCTCAAGATATCCAATCGCCCACTGATCAACCGTTTGTTCCGGGTCGGGGTAATGGCGTTCATTCGTGCGGGCAAGATCGCCCACTTCGTCACAGGAATAAGCAAATGGTAGATGCCGCGCATAGGTATCTATGGGAAACTCTGTCTCTTCATTCCCATAATGAACAACGACAACTTCACTTTCGAAGGTCAGGTGGTCTGCGGCGTCTTTAAATTCTGTAATGGCAATAGAATTGCTGAAGACATCATGGTGCCATCTTACTTCTGCGGTGGGGGAGATGGTCAGCTGGCTTGAGACATGGCGGAGATCATGACTGTCTCTTGGTCGGAACATCAGGCGATGCTCTCCAAATGTGACGGGTTCGTGATATCGATACTCTGTCCGATGTCGGATCCGCAAAGTCTGCATGTAAGTCGTCCCGGTTAACTCTGCCCGAAACACCCTTCTGCAAGCTTTTGCGTGAAGGTAATCAGTTGCCGCTGCAGAGTATCAGCAAATTCATGAAGATCAGAATCGATCAACTTTTGAATATCCGCTTCAGATAATTGCTTCTTCACGTCCTCCAACGCGATTAAAGCCTCTTTCGCGGTTTCCACACCATGGTCTTCAATGAGCTCAACCATATACTCATGGGCTTCCTTAATGCAATACATCACTGATCTGGGGAAGCTGTCATTCAGAAGAATAAAGCTGGTGACTTCTTCGGCCCGAAGACGAATTGGGTGGGTGCGCCGATAAGCCTGATACCCGCCAATAGCCCTGAGAAGCCCGGTCCAGTGTGATAGGTTCTCTCCAGCGTTCTCATCGGTGAAGCCCAGTTTTTTTGACCGGGTAAAGCCAACGTCTAAAATGCGGGAGGCCTGATCCGCCCGCTCTACCATTTTACCAATCCAATAGAAATGATAGGCCTGATCTCGGTAGAGAGTTGCCTCTGTAATGCCGGAATGAGCCTGGCAATCTTCCTTGATGGTGGCGCAAAGGCCGGCAAGGCGGCGTAGCTGAATGTCTTTATTCTTAAGGCCCGTAATATTGCTATGCATCACGTTGATTTGTGACCACATCTCCGTACTGATCAAGTGTCGCAGGGATCTGGCATTTTCGCGGGCGTAGCTGACCGTGCTCACAAGGGAGCCCGGATTTTCCCGATCCAAAGCATAAAACCGCACCACATCGATGGCTGTGATTTTGCCGTATTGGGATTTGAACCGGGCAAGATCGCCGTTTACCTCGAGGATAAGTTGCCAATCCTGATCGCCATGCTCATCACGGGAATGGGTTTCTGTGACTTCAAGCAGGCGTGCCAGACTATCGGCTCTCTCCACATATCGGGCGAGCCAGAATGTATTTAATGCAAATCGAGCGAGCAGACTATTTTTCAAGAACCCAGGTATCCTTTGAACCGCCTCCTTGAGAGGAGTTTACAATGAGTGAACCTTTATTGAGTGCAACGCGTGTTAAGCCGCCGGGCAGCACCCATGTGTTTTTACCCGTCACCGCAAATGGCCGAAGGTCGACGTGGCGGGGCTCAATCCCATTAGGGACGAGGGTCGGGCAAACGGATAATCCAACAACCGGCTGAGAAATATAATTAGATGGATCATCGCGGAGTTCTATGCGGCGTTGCTCCAATTCGGCTTTGGTGGCGCGAGGTCCGACCAAAACACCATAGCCGCCAGCCTCTCCAACGGGTTTAACGACCAGCTTATCGATGTTGTCCAATGTGTATTTCAGGCCATCCTCTTCACCACAAATATGGGTGTCGACGTTGCTTAAAATAGCATCTTCATCAAGGTAATATTTAATGATCCGCGGCATATAGGCATAAATGGCTTTATCATCAGCAACACCGGTGCCAATGGCGTTGGCCAATGTGACATTACCCTTCTGATAAGCTTTGAACAGGCCGGGGACACCGAGCATGCTGTCTTTGCGGAAGGTTTCTGGATCAAGGAAATCGTCACCGATCCGGCGGTAGATTACATCAACCCGCGACAGGCCACCTGTGGTCTTCATGTAAACCGTGTCATTTTCTGTCACAAGGTCGCCGCCTTCAACAAGGGGAACTCCCATTTCGCGGGCGATAAACACATGCTCAAAATAAGCGGAGTTGTATATACCAGGGGAGAGAAGAACAATTGTCGGGTCTTCGGCTGCCTGTTTTGGGGCTACATCTGCCAGTGCCTGATAAAGGCGCATGCCATAATCAGAAACACGCTGAACACCAATACCCTTTAGTAGGTCGGGGAATGTGCGCAGCATTAAGTGACGGTTTTCGACTACGTAAGAGACACCAGATGGGGTTCGGGCGTTGTCTTCCAGAACTTTAAAGGAGCCGTCTAAATCCCTGACAATATCAATTCCGCAAATATGAACATAGGTATCGCCGGGGATATCGACCCCCTCCATATGCTTGCAATAATTTTCATTCCCGAGGACAAGCTGTTTTGGAACTATGCCGTCTTTGAGGATCTTCTGATCGTGATAGATGTCCTTTAAAAAGGCATTGATGGCAGCAACGCGCTGTTTTACGCCGCGATCAATAATATCAAAATCCTGAGCTGAGATAACCCGAGGGATCACATCAAAGGGTAAAATCCGATCAATAGCTTGAGAGTCAGTGTAAACGGTGAAGGTGATACCCAGATTGTATAATTCCCGTTCGGCATCTTTGGCGCGCTTCCGCAAAGCTTTTAGATTAAGCTTGTCTAAACGCGTGATAATTGACTTCAAAGTTTTAGGGTTGACCGATTGTCTATCAGGCAAGCCAAGTAATTCGCAGAAATACTGATCTTGATTGTAAGAAGCCAGAAGGCCTTTTAAAGAGTTCATGGTGCCCAAGTTTAGAATTGAATGAATTCACGGTAGCACGCTAATATCTTAATGTCTAATATCAAAAATAAAAATAGTATCTATACTGTATAAGTTATGAATATATATAAATATGTATGATATGAGTATTGAATTGATGTGAATTGTTTAAATAATAATCATTTCTTGTTTATTTTTTAGGCAAATAAAAGAATGATTAAATATAAATATTTTCGAATGTAATTGGGAGAGTTATTCAATTTTGGTGTGTTTGGTGAAATCTATTCGCACCAGCTTTGGCGTTTTCCCGCGTCATACTCTCGGGCGAGGCCTTTATTCACCAGCATCTGATTAATATTCTCGCCATTGGGTGTGTAAAGGGTGCCAATGATGCGGCCAAATTTACCGTCGGCTTTTCCTTCATATGGGATTGCTTCCAGTATGGTGAGTTTACCGAGGGTCAGCTCCCGAACGAAATCTCGTGCCTTGATCGCAAGAAGTTTTTCCGCAGAACATTTGCCGCGAATTTCGGGCGTGTCGATCCCTTTCAGGCGAATACTTGCTTCCACCTTCTGACCTTTCCAGATTAACACTTCCATCGTGACGGTGTCCCCGTCATAAACACTTGTCACAACACCTGCATATTTATTTAGAATTTCCTCCGCATTCGCGGGCGCCAAAGCCATAAGGGAGAGAAGGGCGGCAATGCAAACCTGTTTCATGTATTGGCTATCCTTTTCATGTCTATACAGGTCATGACGGTTGTAGAGACAAGTTGTGACAACATTATTTTTTATCCTGCCTTTTGCGGCCCCACCACACTTCGGTTTTGCGACGGACTCGGCGGAAGAAATGGCTATCCACAGCAAGAATAGTTATGCCAAGCGGGATCATCCAGAACCCAAGAACAGGCAGGAAGCCCAAAATACCGCCAACAACCAACGCCCACCCCAGCAGGCGCCGTTTCCATTTGGACCGGGGAATGCGGATCCGGTCCTTCATTTTTGTGATATGCGCTTTTTTAATCATACATGTCTACACAAGTGGAAGCGGTTGCCTAGACATATGGCGGATAAGGGCAGGGCTTGTAAACTGCTGAATTGAGCGAGTTGCATAAGTCTGTCATTCATCCGCTTGATTAGTGGGGGCATGTCTCATAATCTGATCTAAAATAAAATCAGGGGGAAAATATGACAGACGATCTCACCTATATCTCAGCAACAGATTTGCTTGATGGATATAAGAACAAAAACATCTCACCAGTTGAAGCAACGAAAGCTGCGTTAAAGCAGATCGAAACATATGATCCGGTTCTGAATGCCTTTGTCTTTGTTGATGAAGAAGGGGCGTTAGCAGCGGCCAAAGCATCTGAAGATCGTTGGATGAAAGGCACGCCCATGGGGCTTGTTGATGGGGTGCCAACCACCGTCAAAGACATCATGCTGATGAAAGGCTTTCCAACTTTAAAAGGCTCAAAGCTGGTTGATCCAGCAGGGCCGTGGAATGATGACTCGCCTGCGGTTGAACGGCTGCGGGAACATGGTGCGGTTTTTCTCGGCAAAACAACGACCCCGGAATTTGGTTATAAAGGTGTCACTGACAGCCCACTTTCAGGGGTCACCCGCAACCCTTGGAACCCGGATCGCACACCTGGTGGTTCCAGCGGTGGGGCGTCGGCTGCTTGTGCCGCCGGCATGGGGGTTCTGCATACCGGATCAGATGGAGGCGGTTCTATTCGTATTCCGGCTGGATTTACCGGGATCTTTGGTCTGAAACCTAGCTTTGGCCGCGTACCAGTATGGCCTGCATCTGCTTTTGGAACGGTCTCCCATGTGGGGCCGATGACGCGCAACGTGATGGACAGCGCGCTGATGCTTGATGTGATGTCGGGTTTTGATGCGCGGGATTGGTATGCCCTGCCGGAGACTGATATTAACTTCCGCGAAAATCTGGATGGCGGCTTTAAAGGGCTTAAAATCGCTTATAGCCGTGATTTGGGTTATGTGAAAAATCTCGATCCGGAAGTTGCCAAGGCTGTTGAT
>JAEPMY010000009.1 GCA_017643685.1 Sneathiella sp. | reverse complement strand
GCTTTTTCTACATTTGCATAATAATAGCGAAAAAGCGGGCGCCCTTTCTCTTTTGCCAACTTTAGGCTGAACGCAATGTCATCGGCTGTGATAGGGGATCCGTCATGAAAGCGAGCTTCGGCACGGATGTTGAAAATGGCAAAGCTTAGATCTTCTGCAACTTCAACACTTTCCGCGACATATCCGTATTCGGCAGAACCTTCATCCCCGGGTTGGGAGAGGAGCGTCGCAAAGGTGAGCCCGAGACCATTTGCAGACTGCCCTTTTGCGATATATGGATTGAGGCTATCAAAACCACCTTGTGCAGATAGCTTTATTTGCCCCCCTTTGGGCGCGTCAGGGTTTGCATATTCAAGATGCGTGAAGTCAGCAGGATATTTTAGGGGGCCAGCAAGTGACAGGCCATGTGACTTAGTAGTTTTGATGTCTTCGGCTAATGCTGGCTGTGCCGTGATGAAAAGAGCGGTAAACGCGATCGCAGCAGTTTTCAAATTCCCCATAACATCCCTGTCATTTTTTAAATCTTTGGATGTGTTCAAAGATGGGGGGAAAAGGCGGCAACATCAAGGCCAAAAGGGATGTGTTACTTCTCGTTCAACAGCTTAAGTGCTTGTTCGTGAAGTGTCTGGTTTGCTGAGGCAAGGATATAGCCTGGCGTGTTAAGGGTCAGCTCTCCGCCATTCCAATCTGTAATTACACCGCCAGCATTTTCGATAATTGGGACGAGAGCACAGTAATCAAATGGCTTCATGTCAAAATCAGCGACAATATCGACAAACCCGAGGGCGATAGAGCCATAGGCATAACTGTCATAGCCGAACCGTTTGCGGCTAACCGCATCCATCAGGTTTCTGTAGTCTGCACCGCGGTCACTGTCTAAAAGTTCAATTCCCCATGAGAAAAGGGAGCTTTCAGAAATAGAGGTGATATCAGAGTTGGCCTGAACAGGTTTCCCGTTGAATTCTGTTTTTCCATTAGCGCCTACCCAGCGTTCACTGGATATTGGCTGATCCATCACACCCATAACAGGCTTACCGTTGCGGGTCAGGCCGATTAGTGTCGCAAAAGTGGGGAGACCAGAAATAAAAGAATGGGTGCCATCAATCGGGTCTAGCACCCACACATATTCAGCATCTGTCCGGACTTGGCCATGTTCCTCGCCGTATATACCGTGATCGGGAAACGCTTCCTCAATCAGTTCTCGCATGACAAGTTCTGCGTTGCGATCAGCAACGGTTACCGGGCTCATATCATCTTTGGAGATGATATCCAGCTTGTTGCGGAACAAAGGCTTAATCACCTCGCCCGCTGCGTCAGCAAGACGATGGGCGAGGTCAACAAATTCCGGAGGACAGGTCACGGATATTAGCCTGACTTATTCTGTTGGCAGAGGAACGTCAGTTTTGCCCAGAGTGCGCAAATACGCAATCAGATCTGCGCGCTGACCGTCTTTCTTGATGCCTGCGAAGGACATCTTCGTGCCTTTGATGTAGTCTTTAGGCTTGGTCAGGAAGGCATTAAGCGCTTCATAATCCCAGTTTCCACCCTTCTCAAGCAATGCAGATGAGTAAGAGAAACTATCGAGGTGACCTTTTGAAGCATTCAAGATACCGTAAAGGTTTGGACCAATTTTGTTTGGACCACCTTCTTCAACGCTATGACAAGATGCACATTTTTTGAAAATCTTTTCGCCAGCTGCTGGATCCGCGGACGCCATAAGAACAGCGAGAGACGGACCTTGTTCTTCTGCTACCGCCGCTGTTCCTGTTGATTCTTCTGCACCTGTGTCAATCGCATAGGCATTTGTTTCAGGAATGGTCGGAGAGACAGCAATATTGGCGAATTCGTTGATAGCTACAACAGTCAGGGCACCTGCCAATACGGCGCCAGCAATTTTGTTCAGCTCAAATGAGTTCATCAGCTTACCTCAGCTCTAGATTACTGGCCGTAGCTCTACCAAACGCGAATAAAAAAAGCGAGGGGAATTTAAGAACTTTTCCTTCTAAAACGGCCGTCGTATAAAATAACTGCCTTTTTGACACAGTCAAATCCACTAGATCGAGAGAATTTTATGCCAAAAAGCCTAAATCCAGTTGTTGTTATTCCTGCGCGCATGGCATCTACGCGCCTTCCGGGAAAGCCACTGGCCGAAATTGATGGATTGCCGATGATCGTTCAGGTCTGGAAACGGGCAACGGAAGCAGAGGTGGGACCAGTAATCGTCGCGGTCGCCGAGAAAGAGGTGGCCGCTGCAGTAGAAGCTGCAGGTGGTATTGCTATTATGACAGAGGCTGATTTGCCTTCGGGCTCAGACCGGGTTTTTCAGGCGGTGGAGATTTTTGACCCCGATGGTAAATATGATGCGATCATCAATTTACAGGGGGATTTGCCCGCGTTGGATCCGGCTGCCATCTGTGATGCGGCGGATGCTCTTAGTCAAACTGATGCAGATATCGCGACACTTGTTGCTGAGATTAAAGATCCAGAGGAGTTGCAAGATGATGCCGCAGTGAAAGCGGTGGTTAGTCTCGCGAACGGGGCGACATATGGACCAGCATTATGGTTTAGTCGTCTCCAAACCCCTTGGGGCGATGGGCCTCATTATCACCATATCGGTATTTATGCTTATCGTCGTTCCGCGCTTGAGCAATTTGTGGCCTTGCCGCCTTCACCACTTGAGAAGCGAGAGAAGTTAGAGCAGCTCAGAGCTTTGGAGGCTGGCATGAAAATAAGTGCCGCTTTGGTGGATACAGTACCACTTGGTGTTGACACGCCCGAAGATTTGCGGCGTATTCGCGAACTGTTTGATGCCTCTAAGTAAGTAATAGCTATCATTCCAACAAAAATTAACGTCTATTCAGGATTAGATCATGACTACGCCAGATCCAGATAATTCAATCGCCTTTCAGGGCGTCCCCGGTGCTTACGGACATCTTTCTTGTAAAGCTGTCTTTCCGGATATGGAGGCGATTGCATGTGAAACCTTTATGGACGCGATTACGATGGTTCGTGATCGCGAAGCCAAATATGCGATGATCCCGATTGAAAATTCCTTGGGCGGACGCGTAGCTGACATTCATCATTTGTTGCCAGAATCAGGTTTGTTCACAATCGGAGAGCATTTCCAGTCCGTGCAGCACCAACTTTTGGGGGTGAAAGGCGCGACGCTTAAAGATGTGAAATCCGTTCATAGCCACGAGCAGGCTTTATCGCAGTGCCGCAACTTTACGCGGGAGCTGGGAATCGAGCCGATCATTCATGCAGACACAGCTGGCTCTGCCAAAATGATTGCGGAGCTTGGTGACAAGACGCAAGCCTCTATTGCCTCCAGCTTGGCAGGCGAAATTTATGGGCTGGAAGTCCTGCGTGAGCGCGTGGAGGATCGCCTTGGGAACACAACACGCTTTTTGATCCTGTCTCGGGACCGACTAACGCCATCCATTACGGATGGGCCTTGCATGACGAGTTTTGTCTTCCAGGTTCGCAGTCAACCAGCAGCTCTTTATAAAGCGCTCGGTGGTTTTGCGACGAATGGGGTGAACGTGACCAAGCTGGAAAGCTATATTACAGATGCCAGCTTTGAAGCTGCGCAATTCTATATTGATGTTGAAGGGCACCCGGATGAAGCACCTCTTGCCCGTGCAATTGAAGAGTTGCAGTTCTTCTCAGCGAAATTAAAGATGCTGGGAGTTTATCCTGCCCATACTTATCGGAAGGAATATCGCGCTTAAAGCGCTTGATCCTCGGCCGATTTAGTCATATAAGCGCCTTCAAATTTAAGCCCGTCTTATTTGAAGGCGCTTTGTTATATTTAGTAGGAAGTTTGATATGGAAACCAAAACATCCGTCACCACTGCTGGACGCATGTTCCTTTTGATTGGCGTTGTTGCCATGGCTGTTGTTGTGACAGCTTCTAACATTCTTGTTGAAATGCCAATCAACGACTGGCTGACGTGGGGCGCGCTTAGCTATCCGTTTGCTTTTTTGGTGACTGATCTGACAAATCGCGCGTTGGGCCCAGCCCGGGCGCAGATTGTTGTGTTTGTTGGTTTTGTCGCAGCGGTTGTCATGTCTTTGTGGCTTGCCGATACGCGTATTGCCATCGCCTCTGGCTCTGCTTTCCTATCAGCTCAGCTTTTGGATGTATTCCTGTTTGATAAACTGCGTCAAGCAAGTTGGTGGAAAGCACCCGTTATCTCTTCCTTGATTGCCTCCTCATTGGACACTGTAATTTTCTTCTCGCTTGCTTTCGCAGGCACTGGCCTACCCTGGGTGACATGGGCGCTGGGTGACTATGGTGTGAAGCTTGTAATGATCGCTGCGCTGATCCTGCCATTCCGTGGATTGATGAAATTCACAGACCCATTGACATTGGCGAGCACTGCTCGCTAAGATCATTGGGCAAAAAAAAGGGCTGCGCGGCAACGCAGCCCAAGTAAGGGAGGAAACGCCCTCAATGAGGGCAGTCAGTGTGTGTGTGCTGACAAGACTTATATTGCACCTGCGAAATAAGATCGCAAGTGCAATTTTTCTTTTCTAGCGACTTTTTCCCAAAAAAATTCATCATTGCATGTGATTTAAGCGGCGAGATTATTTTTTAGGCGCCGAATGATCAAAAACCAACCATTTGTGCGGCTTATGTTTCTTGGGTTGAGTGGATGAAACCTGAGTCAGTCGACATAAAATGAATCACATTGAGCGCTGCATAGGGCGCGGTCTAGAATTTTATGGGTTTCGAATATATTGCATCGCAACATTCTGATATAGGTGGGGGTGAATGTGATATTTTGTTGCGAGTGGAGAGCCGCCACGTTTCCAAAAATGTGAAAACGCAGCGACATTTTAGTATTGCCTGATTCGTATTTATTTTTCTTCCGTCCATGCTTTTGCCAGTTGATGGGCAATTGCAAGCGGCGGAGACATGCGCGGCGTATCCCGCGTTAATGATTTTGCTAGCATGTCACGCACCTGATCTTTGGTGAACCAGTCTGCGTGCGCAAGCTCAACAGGGTCCAATGTGATCTCTTCGCTCAAGGCTTCTGCAAAGCAGCCAATCATCAATGAAGATGGGTATGGCCAAGGTTGCGAAGAGTGATAGCGGACATTCCCAACTATAACGCCTGTCTCTTCTAGGATTTCTCTGCGAACCCCTTGTTCAATTGTCTCCCCAGGTTCAATGAAACCGGCAAGGGCAGAATATTGTTCTTTGGGAAAATGGGGGCCATATCCAAGCAGGCACCTATCTCCTCGGGTTACCATCATAATGGCGACCGGATCTGTTCGCGGAAAATGCATGCCACCGCATGCCTCTTGGCTGCATTTACGTGCATAACCTGAATCTTTTAAAACTGATGGTGCGCCGCATACTGAGCAAAAGCGATGATTTTCATGCCAGGACAGCATGGACCTAGCTTGCGCTAGGGCGCCAGCCTCGTGTGAATTTAACTGAGCGGAAATCGATCTGACGTCAATGAATTTGCCCCAGTTTGAAGAGGGGGGGGCCTTTGGGTTTTCGATTGTCGATACATCGATGGCGAAATGCGCAATGCCGTCGTGATTTCCTAAGAAAATCAGAGTGCTGCCGTCATCAAGATATTCTTGGACTTCATCTGATGGGCGCCAATCAATTTGGCTGCTTTCTCCTAACTGTATCAGGGCTTTCAGCCGATGCATTGGCAGAAAACGGCTTTTCGGATCTTGTTTTTGTTCTGCAAGCCAGTTGGCATCATTGCGCAAGTGACTTGCCCGGTCAAAGCAGTTGCCGGTGAATACGAGTGGTGTGGTCATGATGGTGAAAATTCTGACATAAGTGGTTGGCAGTTGCCAATAGACTTAATTTACAGCGCCAAAATTCAATAAATTGATAAAAAATGCGCAGAATGGGGTTGCTATTCCTGCAGACATATCAGATATAAGCAGCGGAAGGCTGGTGATGGACGTGCTCCTCGCTAACCCGGTCAGGTCCGGAAGGAAGCAGCCGTAACGAGTTTCGGCGCGGGTCGTTGCCAGTCTTCTTAAATTTTTCTCTCCCCGAAAAACACACTTCAATAAATATACAATGCTTCTCTATTCGCGGCGCTATTAATCTTTGATCGCGCGAGGGCGTCTGCTATGATCCGGCTTATGTCGGAAGAAGCAAATAAAACAGCCTATCGCGTGCTTGCGCGCAAATACCGTCCTTCAAATTTCGATGATCTCATCGGGCATGAAGCCATGGTGCGAACCTTGTCTAATGCGCTAGAGGCAGGACGCCTCGCGCATGCTTTTGTGCTGACGGGTACGCGGGGAATCGGTAAAACCACAACAGCCCGAATTCTCGCTCGTGGTCTTAATTGTACGGGGGTAGATGGGACTGGTGGGCCAACCGTTCACCCTTGTGGGGTTTGTGATAACTGTGTTGCGATTGCAGAAGATCGTCACCAAGATGTGTTGGAAATGGACGCTGCGAGCCGGACGGGTGTTGATGACATTCGCGAATTGATCGATGGGGTGCGTTATCTTCCGATTAATGCACGTTATAAAATTTACATCATCGACGAAGTGCACATGCTCTCCAAAAATGCGTTTAACGCGCTTTTGAAGACGTTGGAAGAGCCTCCTGAACATGTGAAATTTATCTTCGCGACGACAGAAATCCGCAAAATTCCGGTTACTGTTCTCTCTCGTTGTCAGCGTTTTGATCTGAAACGAGTGGATGCGGGGACACTCGCGGACTATTTTGGTAAAATCGCCGAGAAAGAAAACGCCAATGTCTCTGAAGAGGCGTTGGCATTGATTGCCAGAGCTGCGGAAGGTTCCGTGCGTGATGGTCTGTCTTTGTTGGATCAGGCAATTGCTCATGGGGATGGCAATGTAGGTGCGGAGCAGGCCCGTGATATGCTGGGTCTTGCAGACCGCTCTCGTATGCTGGATCTGCTTGAAGTTGTTTTCCAAGGTAATGTGGCAGAGGCACTAGGTATCTTACGCGGGCAATATGATCGCGGAGCTGATCCCGTCGTAATCATTCAAGACCTTCTGGAGCTAACTCATTGGCTAACAACGTTGAAAGTAACGCCAGAGGCGGCAAATAACGTCGCCGTTAGCGGCGGCGACGTGGGCCGCGGTCAGGATATGGCGAGCCGTCTTTCGATGCCTGTATTGGCCCGGGCATGGCAAATGCTGCTAAAGGGGCTTGATGAAACCCGCCGCGCACCAAGTTCGATTGCCGCAGCAGAGATGTTATTGGTTCGTCTGGCCTATGCGAGTGATCTGCCGACACCCGGTGATTTGGCACGTCAGGTTGCGGAAGGTGCGCACACAAATGGTGGCGGTGGCCATATGGCCCCAAATGGTGGAGGGGCGTCGGCGAATGCGCCTGTTGCTCGCCACGGAGGAGGCGCGGCGGCACTTGCGGTGTCAAACACCGCGCCGGAACCAGCGGCGATGTCTGCCCCCCGTGCGCAGCTGAAAGTTGTCAGTGATCAGAGCGCAGAGATTGCTCCTGTAGCCGCTCAGATTGTTCAAGAAGAAGCCCTACAAGAAGCGCGACCAGAAGGTGTCGATAACATGGAAGATGTTGTTGATCTCCTGCAGGACCGTGCTGATGTGATGCTGAAAGGGCAGGTGATTAATTTCGTTCGCCCGGTTCGCCTTGAGGCAGGAATCTTGGAATTTGCGCCAGCCCCGGGTGCGCCAGCAGATCTTGCAGCGAAGCTGGGACGTCGCCTTCGGGAAATTACCGGGGATCAATGGCTGGTGGAAATGTCGGCTGAGGCAGAAGGCGCGCAAACGGTTTCAGAAAAGCGACTTTCAGATAAGGCGGCACTGATCGCAGCGGTTGAGCGTCATCCTTTGGTTCAGAGAATTAAAGAAACATTTGATGGGGCAACAGTTGTTGAAGTTCGCGACCTGGCGCCCGATCTAAGCATGGAAATGATAGATGGCCCTGTTGAGGCTGACGAGTATGAGTGACGGAGAAAAATAGATGAAAAATCTTGGTAACCTGATGAAACAGGCCAAGGAAATGCAGAAGAAAATGGCTGAAATGCAAAAAGCATTGGAGAGCCATGAAATTACTGGTGAAGCTGGCGCGGGTATGGTTGCTGTGACGCTGAACGGTAAGGGTGATATGCGTGGTCTGAAGATTGATCCAAAGCTGATGGATCCTGATGAGGTTGAAATGTTGGAAGACCTTCTGAAAGCAGCTCACGCGGATGCACGCACAAAAGTTGAAGCTTATACGCAAGAGCAGATGAAAGAAATGACTGGCGGGATTGACTTGCCTCCAGGCATGCAGATGCCATTCTAAGGCAGGTATATGGCCAGCTCTGAAATTGATCAGCTGATCCAGCTGATGTCCAAAATTCCGGGTCTCGGGGCGCGATCTGCGCGCCGGGCTACCCTGCATCTGATCAAACATCGTGAAAGCTTACTCTCTCCACTTGGGGAGGCGATGGCCGCGGCTGCTACAAATGTGAAAAATTGCGGTTCATGCGGCAATCTGGATACCACAGACCCTTGCGGTATTTGTCAGAACAATACAAGGGATCAGGCCACCATCTGCGTGGTCGAAGATGTTTCTGATCTTTGGGCATTAGAGCGGGCTGGTGCCTTTGCTGGGCTTTATCACGTCCTTGGGGGTACTTTATCACCACTGGATGGTGTGGGGCCTGAGGATTTGCGTATTGATGAATTGATCACTCGTGTTGCCGATGGTGGTGTGAGTGAAGTGATTGTGGCTCTCAACGCCACAGTGGACGGACAGACAACAGCCCATTATCTCACAGACCGCTTGGAAGAAAGTGGTGTCAAAGTAAGCCATTTGGCCCATGGTGTTCCAGTTGGTGGCGAGCTGGATTATTTGGACGATGGTACCCTTGCCACCGCCCTGAAATCTCGACGTAGCTTAGTTTGAGTTGCTCAGCATATCTGGCGGTGAGGATAAAAGTTCATCTCCGTTATCGCTTTCGCCAAGTTGTAGATCTTCAATTTTTTCACCGCGGCTACTGATTTTACGGCTCGAGGTTTCGATATCGGTAATATCCTTGGCAGCCTGAGAAAAATGGCGGGATAGATTGTCCACCCGTTTATCCAACCGCTCTACATCTTTGAGCAACACGCCAACCTCTTTTTGAATGACCCCGGCCTGTTCCCGCATTTGGCTGTCTTTCAGGACGGCCCTAACCGTGTTCAGGGTAGCCATTAGTGTGGTGGGAGAGACAATCCAGACCCTTGCTGCATAAGATTTTTGCAGAACTTGCGGGAAATTGGCATGGATTTCTGCATATACGGCTTCAGATGGTAGGAAAAGAAGCGCTGATTCGGCTGTTTCCTCATCAATAATGTATTTCTCGCTGATATCCATGATGTGTTTTGTCATCGCAGTGATAAACGCCCGCTTCGCAGCCTGTAGGCTCGCGTCATCTTCGGCATTACGAAGCATGTGATAGCTCTCCAATGGGAACTTGGCATCTACCACTATAGACCCCGGCGGGTTTGGAAGGCGGATGAGACAGTCCGCTCGTCGGCCATTACTCAAACTCACTTGAAAATCATAAGCGGACGGAGGAAGGGCAGACGTCACCAGATCGTTAAGTTGGATTTCGCCAAATGCCCCGCGCGCCTGTTTATTCGCTAGAATGTCCTGAAGTCCAACGACCTGTGTTGAAAGGTCAGTTAGGTTGGCTTGAGCCTTATCAATCACGGCAAGACGTTCTTGCAGCTCAGATAGGGATTTATTTGTTTTTTCAGTGGATTGGTTCAGGTTTTCCCCTAACAGTTGGGAAACTTTGTCCAACCGTTCTGCAAGTGTCCTGCTGGTTTTGTCGGTGTTTTCAGATAGAGCGTCTCCCAGACGTTTAGAGACACTGTCCAGTCTTTCGGCAAGTGTTTTATTAATTTCGCTTTGTTTGGCTGTGCCATCTGCGGACATTTGCCGTAACTGCCCTTCCAGCTGGTTTTGTTGGTTTAACAGAGATTCTGTGAGGCGTGTCAGGGCTTCGCTGTTGTCTGCAGCATTTTGCATCATCTGCTCTGATCGGGAGATCTTCCACATCACAATACCTACCGCCAGTGCCAGCAAAATTACCAGTCCGATCAACACATAATCCATCAAGGAGCCCCCTTGCTCAAAAGTTCATAAATCCCGCAATAACCTTGACCTTTTTATCACGGAGTAATACCTACTGTGTGACTTGATCAAGAACCATATTAACCGTTGGAATAGTTTAAGACCATGGCCCTTTTACCAATTTTAACAGCGCCCGATCCGCGCTTGAAAACCATCTCTGAGCCCGTTGCTGAGGTGAATGACGAAATTCGTAAATTGGTCGACGATATGTTCGAAACCATGTACGAGGCACCGGGGATTGGACTT
Source organism: Sneathiella sp. (assembly GCA_017643685.1). GTDB lineage: Bacteria > Pseudomonadota > Alphaproteobacteria > Sneathiellales > Sneathiellaceae > Sneathiella. The sequence continues at coordinate 42,933 of JAEPMY010000009.1, read as the reverse complement.
GCTGCCATCCAGGTTGGGGTGCAGAAGCGCTTGCTTGTGGTTGATGTGATCGGAAAAAATGATGAGGAAAATGATCCTGATCCGATAGCGTTGATCAACCCAGAGATCACATGGGTTTCCGATGACGACAGCGTTTATGAAGAGGGATGCCTCTCTGTTCCCGCCCATTACGCAGATGTTGTTCGTCCCGCCGAGATTAAAGTAAAATATCTGGACCGTGATGGGAAAGAGCAAGAATTGCATGCTGATGGCCTTCTTGCGACCTGTATTCAGCATGAAATTGACCATCTGGATGGTATTTTGTTTGTAGATCATCTCTCTGCGCTCAAGCGTAACATGATCCTTCGCAAACTTCTGAAACTTAAAAAACAGGCGAGCTGATAGTTTGATGGCGGGTTTGCGCTTGGCGTTTATGGGGACGCCTGATTTCTCCTGCACAGTGTTACAGGCTCTACTGGACAGTGAGCACGACATTGTCTGTGTCTATTCTCAACCGCCAAGGCGTGCTGGACGAGGGAAAACCTTGCGCCCTACACTTGTTCACCAATTGGCTGAGAAGCACGGAGTTGAGGTGCGTACTCCAAAATCCCTCAAAGATGTGGAAGAGCAAGCCTATTTTGAGGCTTTGAAGCTCGATGCTGCAGTTGTTGTGGCATATGGACTTTTGTTGCCCACGGCAATTCTGGATGCGCCAAAATATGGTTGCCTAAACATTCATGCTTCTTTGCTCCCGCGGTGGCGGGGGGCAGCCCCGATCCAGCGTGCCATTATGGCAGGGGATGCAGAAACAGGTGTTGGGATCATGCAGATGGCGGCAGGGCTTGATACTGGTGATGTACTCGCCGAAGCACGTACACCTATTCATTCCGATACAACAGCAGGCAGCCTTCACGATACGTTGGCCGAGCTTGGCGCTGATTTATTGCTGAAGACATTACCTGTCCTTGGAACGGCGGACTATAAACCCGTGGTTCAGCCCGAGGAGGGGATAACTTACGCCAGGAAAATTGATAAGGCAGAAGCCAAAGTGGATTGGAGTAAAAGCGCTGAGGAGCTGAGCTGCCATATTCGGGGGCTGAGCCCTTTTCCGGGTGCCTATTTTGAAAAAGAGGGTACGCGGATAAAGCTATTGAATGTAGAGGTTTGTGACGGTGACGGAGAACCAGGTGTGCTGATTGATGATCAGCTGACCGTTGCCTGCGGGAGTAGAGCTTTGAAGCTCACATTGCTGCAGCGAGCAGGAAAATCGCCAATGGATACGAAGACTTTCTTAAATGGATATCCTTTTAAAAAAGGTGAGGTCTTGACCTGATGCCCCGTTATAAGGCGATAATTGAATATGACGGGACAGGTCTTGTTGGATGGCAACGTCAAAAAGAGGGCGCTTCCGTTCAGCAGAGTATCGAAGAAGCCATTGTCAAATTTTGCGGAGAAGAAGTTCGCATCCAAGGAGCTGGCCGGACCGACGCCGGTGTGCATGCATTGGGGCAGGTGGCCAGTTTTGACCTCAGTAAGGATCATTCACCATACACGGTTCAAAATGCGATTAATCAGCATTTGAAACCCGCCCGTATTGCCATCGTTGATTGCGAACTGGTAGATGATGAATTTAGTGCGCGTTTTAGTGCAACAGCTCGTCATTATCTCTACCGCATTATTAATCGAACTCCCCGCTTAACGCTGGATGCAGGGTATGCTTGGCATGTGCGGCCTGAATTGGATCATGAATTGATGCATAAAGTTGCGCAAAATCTGGTCGGGAAACATGATTTTTCAAGTTTTCGAGCGGCCGCCTGTCAGGCAAAAAGCCCGGTTAAGACACTGACGCGGCTTGATATCACTCGTGAAGATGAAGAAGTGCAGATACGTGTTTCGGCTCCTTCTTTTTTGCATAATCAGGTGCGCGCGATGGTGGGAAGCCTGTCATTCGTTGGTACCGGTCAATGGTCAGAACGTGATTTTCTAGCAGCGAAAGACGCAAAAGACCGACAGCGGGGTGGTCCAAACGCACCGCCACATGGCCTCTATCTAACGGATGTTGATTATTGAGGCAGTAGATCTGATAGGAAAAGCAGGATTGCCATGTAATTCACCAATATGGCGATGGCAAATTCGACAAAACAGACGCCAGCAGCAACCGCACTATCTAAATCCAGCGTATCTTTCAAAATCAGGAAAAGGTAGACATAGCTGAAGAACATCACCAGCAATCCAAAGAATGAGCTGGCATCTCCTCCGCTTATTCCAACAAGTAAGATTGACAGAATGGTCCATGCAAGACTGATCGCAAATTGTGCCCAGTTATAAACGACCACAAAGGTTGGGAAATTTGCGGAAAATCCCAAAAACCGGGATAAAATTGACGCTGCAATTAGAAAAACGCCCCAGCTGACTACCACGGATGCGGAAAAGCCAAATATGTCAAATGTGGATATTTGGCTCAAACCTGCCAGTTTGAAACCCATGGATTTTTCAATCACATTCAGAAGCACCACAAGCGGCAGTGCCATAAAGGAAAACCAGAAGCCATCGGTGCTTAGATTGAAGTTCTGTTGCGCAGATTGATCGCGCAACAGAATTTTGAAGCAGCCTTTCAAGGCTTCCTGGATTTCCTGGAGTTTAGTCATGCTTAGTCACCAAAATACCCGCTGAGAACACTTTCATATATACTGGCAAGAGCATTGATATCTGCAACAGGTACCTGTTCATCAATTTTATGCATGGTCTGGCTAATTAAGCCAAACTCAGCAACCGGGCAGTAGTTTTTGATGAAACGGGCATCAGATGTTCCGCCTGTTGTCGACATTTCAGGCTTTCGGCCAGCGTGTTTTTCAACAGCATTTGCAATCAGATGGCTAAAATCGCCTTCTTCGGTCAGGAACGGTTCAGAGTTTTTGCGCGCATCCAGATGATATTTAATGCCCCGTTCCGTTGCCACTTTATCAAGTGTTTCACGAATTAAATGATCCAGTCCATCAAGCGTATGATGGGTATTGAAGCGAATATTGAAAGTCGTATTTGCCGTTTGGGGGATCACATTCGTGGCAGGGTTCCCAACGTCAACTGTGGTAAATTCCAGATTGCTTGCCTGAAAATGTTCGCTGCCGCCATCTAGGTGCAGTTCATCCAATGCGGCCATCATTGCGACAAGATGAGGAATAGGATTGTCCGCTAAATGCGGATATGCCACGTGTCCCTCTGTGCCAAGAACGGTCAGGTAACCGGTGAAGGAACCACGACGGCCAATTTTTACCATTTCGCCAAGCTGGTTCGGATTTGTTGGCTCGCCCACGATACAATGATCAATACGCTCCCCATTTTCAGCCATCCATTCTAGTACCTTCTTGGTTCCATTGATGGCTGGACCTTCTTCATCGCCAGTGATCAGGAAACTGATAGAACCGTTTAGTGACCCATCTTTAGCCTTCAATATTCGCTGGGCTGCCGCCGCAAAGCAAGCGATTGCTGCTTTCATATCCGCAGCCCCGCGCCCGATTAGCATGCCGTCTTTGATGATGGAGCCAAACGGGTCGACTGACCATTCTGACAATTCCCCAGGGGGGACAACATCGGTGTGGCCCGCAAAACAGAAATTTGGTGCTTCTGTCCCATAGCGGGCATAGAGGTTATCGACATCTGGTGTATCATCATCTGAAAACACAAGACGGGTGCATTTGAAGCCAAGCCCTTCAAGCGTTTTCTGCAAAACATCAAGGGCGCCAGCGTCTTTAGGGGTTACACTGGGGCAACGAATAAGGTCTTGCGTCAGCGTAACTTCGTCAATATCGGTTTTGTACGTCATGGAATGAGCTTTACCCGCCTGTTCTCTGATGGTCAATGCTGTTAGGTCAATAATCTTGACTTGTCTTAAGCCTCATGTATGAGTGAGTCTTCTACAAGACGAATTCCTTCCACTGAAAGTTCCCGCCATGCCTGCCTATAATGGTACTCCAAATAACAATATGATGGGTATTTTATATATTTGCGCAGCCATGTTGATGATGTCGTCAATGGATGCTGTTGGCAAATGGCTGGTGGAGGCAGAATATAGCGTTTTTCAGATCCTGTTTATCCGATCCTGTATTAATTTTTGCATTCTATTTTCCCTTATGCCGTTTCTAGGGGGCGTACAGCTTATTAAAACCAAGCGCTTTGGTGCGCATGCGATTAGGGGGCTGCTGGGGTTCATTGCACCCGCATTATTTTTTACTTCGTTGCAGTCTTTAGAACTTGCGGAAGCAACCGTTATTTTCTTTGTCGCCCCATTTATTATGACGGCGCTCTCTGTGCCGCTGTTTAAAGAGAAAGTTGGTATCCATCGGTGGGGAGCTATTTTGGTTGGCTTCTGCGGTGTTTTATATGTGATGCAGCCAACAAGCGGGATTTTTGATCCGGCCGCATTTTTTGTCCTTGGGGCGAGCCTCTGTTATTCCATCATGATGTTGGCAAGTCGTTGGCTTGGGAAAACAGATCGGACATATACGATTGTCTTTTTTGTAACCTTCTGGACATCAATCGCTACCGGGTTTGTGGCTCCGTTTTTCTGGAAGCCGATCCCGCTAGAGCATGTGATGGTTGTTGGGCTAATGGCGGTTCTGTCTCTACTCGGTAATGTCTTCATTGTGAAAGCCTTCACCATGGGAGAGGTGGGGGTTATTACGCCTTTCGAATATTCAAGCCTGATTTGGGCGTTAAGTATTGGATATCTGGTGTTTGGAGAAGTGCCGGGAGATCATGGTTGGGTTGGAATGGCCATTATTCTGGCGAGCGGCCTTTACATGGTATATCGCGAGAATAAAAAAAGGCCCGTCACAGTCTGACGGGCCTTGGTGTCGATCTGATTTCAAGATCAGTCTCGTAGCAGATCGTTGATATCTGTTTTGGCACGTGTTTGCGCGTCCACAGTTTTCACAATCACAGCACAGTAGAGGCTTGGTCCTGGCTCACCATTTGGAAGTGGTTTGCCCGGCAGGCTACCTGGCACAACAACGGAATAGGCCGGCACGCGACCGACATGGATTTCACCGGTTTCGCGGTTCACGATTTTTGTAGAGGCACCGATAAAGACACCCATGGAGAGAACGGCGCCTTCTTCAACGACAACGCCTTCAACAACCTCGGAACGAGCACCAATGAAGCAGTTGTCTTCGATGATTACTGGACCCGCCTGCAGCGGTTCAAGCACGCCGCCAATACCTACACCGCCGGAAAGGTGCACACCTTTACCGATTTGCGCACACGAGCCAACTGTTGCCCATGTGTCCACCATAGTGCCATTATCAACATAAGCACCTAGGTTCACAAAGCTTGGCATCAGAACCACGCTTGGGGCGATGTAGGCGCTGTGGCGAACAATTGTGCCCGGAACCGCGCGGAAGCCAGCTTCGCGGAAGCGATTTTCACCCCAGCCTTCAAACTTGCTTGGCACTTTATCCCACCAGTTTGTGTTCTGGCCCGGACCACCGGCAATGGCTTCCATATCGTTCAGGCGGAAAGACAGCAGAACAGCTTTCTTAAGCCACTGGTTTACAACCCAGTCACCATCAGTTTTTTCAGCAACACGTGCCGCGCCGCTATCAAGCGCATTCAGGGCTTCCTGGACAGCTTCACGGACTTCACCGGTTGTGGCGGTGGAGATATTGTCGCGATCATCCCAAGCTTTTTCGATGACCGGTTGCAGTTCGGTAAGGCTCATTCGTGTTCCTCAAACTTATCTGGTAAAAAATTTAGGCAAAAACATACCGACAGGGGGGCGCAAGTCAACTACTCCCGTCCTTGAAAAGGCTGCTTAGCGGGGTTTACTGCCGATTAATTGAGTCAGCCAATCCCCGAGGTCTTCCGCGACATGATGAATATGGTCGCCAGCAGATGATTCGTGTGACCAATGAGCGGGGTTCGGTACCCAAACGGTCGTCATACCAAGATCATGTGCAGGCTTTAAGTTTTTAGCCATATCCTCAAAGAAAACCGCCCTTTTAGGGTCGATCTCAAATTCATCTAGAAACTGGAGATAAACCGACATCTCGGGCTTTGGGACAAAGTTTGACCGATGGATATCAAAAATCTCATCAAAATGATGATCGATTCCAATTTGCCGAGAGATATTCCGGGCATGTGCATCCGATGCATTGGTGAAGATGACCTTGCGCCCCCCCAGTGCATGTAACGCTTCATTGAGCTTTGTATCCGCTGTAATATGGTCAATATCTAGATCATGAACATATTCAAGATAAGCAGCAGGCTTCATTCCATGCCGGCTCATCAATCCGTTCAAAGTTGTTCCATGCTCGCTAAAGTATTCTTTTTGAATGCGTTTTGCTTCGTCATAATCGACTTGAAGATATTGAGAGACAAACTCCCCCATCTTTCTGTCCATTTGAGTGAATAGATCACAACGAGCGGGGTATAGAGTGTTATCTAGATCAAAAACCCAGACATCCACATGTTCGAAATCGGTCCAAATAGGTGTTTTTTTCATATCGATAATGTCGTGCCTTTTATAGCATCTGACAAGCCCGTTTTTCGGGAGATTTATCGGCCTTAAGAGCCTGTTAAGGCGTAGCTTCTAATCTAGCGCGCTAAATATGCTTACCAGGGGAACTTATGGGAAAGTTACGGAGCCAGTTTGCAGGACTTGGCCTGCTCGGAAAATCAGCGGTGGAGGCTTCAGATCCGCTAGCCGATATCCGTGCGGTCGTGGCAGCATTTCCGGGGCCCGCAATCGTAATTTCCAAATCAGGCAAAATTGTTGATTGCAATGAGGCTGGACTTCCTTTGCAACGGGAATTCCTTGAATGCCGCTCGGAAGGCGGACCAGCTCTTCAGGAGGCTATCCATAAAGGTAGGGCTGAGCAGGTAAGTGTAAAATTACAAATGCGGACAGGTGAAAAAATCACCTACGATATGGCAGTAACTCCCCTTGCCATTGATCTGGAAGATGCTCTCTTTTTACTGACGGGGCGGGACGGGAGCATGCAATATAATCTGATTGATGCACTTGTTGCGTCTCGGCAGCTCTTTAAAGATTTGATTACTTGTACTGAAGAGCTGGTTTGGGAGACGGATGAAGAAGGGCGTTTTCGGTATACTTCTCCGCGCGGGGCATTCGGATATAGTGCTGCTGAACTCGATGGGATGTTGGTGGAAGATTTACTGATGCTTGGAGGCCCAGCAAGCGAAGCACTCCAAAATCCATTTTTTAATCCAGCGCCTGTTCGGGAATGCGAGATTTGGATCCGCGCAAAAGATGGAGAAGCAGTTTGTATGATTGTGAATTCAATTCCCGTTAAATCCAAAGAAGGATTGCATCTCGGAAATCGCGGGGCAGCGCAGGATGTCACCGCAGATATTAAACAGCGACAACATATGGAATTTATCGCTGGTCAGGAGATGATGGTAGAAAAAATCGTCGATGCCATCCGGCGAGAAGTGGATGCGGATCGTCTGTTCGAAATCGCAGGGTCAGGTGCCTCCGAGGCCCTGAATAGTAGCCGTGTTATTATCCAGCGTCTCAGTGTTGGTAATCATTTGGAGGCGGCTTTTAATCAGGGCGTTGCCGCTGGCTCTGAAAATTTCCTTAGAGATTGGTTCTGGAAGAGCCGAGAGCAGGAGCATTTGGAGAATGAGGTCCTTTCCCTAACGTCTCCCGATGATCGGCTGCATGTAGCACCCATTTATGTGAAGGGGCGTCTCGCAGGTGTGATTGCTCTGGCCCGCCGGCATGAGGCGCTTGATCTATCAAATGACGAGAAAAACCTTCTAAAGGTACTTGCAGGCCATTTGGGGGTGGCTCTTATTCAAGTGAATGCGCGTGAACAGCTGGTTGAGCTTTCCCGAACAGATGAGTTAAGCGGCCTTCTCAATCGAAGAGCGTTTCATGAGGATGTTGTCAAACGCATTGAGCATGGGAAGCGAACCCAGCGACCAAATGCCATGTTTTATATTGATCTGGATAATTTTAAACCAGTGAACGATCGTTTTGGTCACGAAAAGGGCGATGATGTTCTCAAAGCGGTGAGTGGCTTGTTGAAAAGTAATAGCCGTGTTGGTGATCTTGTCTCCCGTCTTGGCGGTGATGAGTTTGCTATGTGGTTAGAGGATATGGACAAGGCAGGAGCTGTTCAGAAGGCGGAAGAGCTACAAGCCGCCTGCCGTGAAGTCTCAAAAACATTGGATGTAATCGATCCTTATTTGAGTTTTTCGATCGGAATTACGCTCTCAAACGGGGCGGAAGGCGACAATTTGGAATTACTGCTGTCTCGGGCGGATGCTGCCATGTATGAGGTTAAACGGCAGGGCAAGGGGACGTTCGCCCTTGCAAAGGGTGAATAGGGGGAAAGAATGGTACTCGGCAAATTGTTCGGGCGTAAAAAAGTTAAAGAAATCACTTACGAGGAAAGTAAGGAACTGGCACGTGCAGATAGCCCAAAGGTACGTGCTGAGTTGGCTTCGAGCCCGAGTGCGCGCCCAGAAGTTCTCTATTATCTCGCTGAAGATGCAAGCCCTAGTGTTCGTAGGAATGTGGCAGGGAATAGTAATACCCCCTATCAAGCCAACAATATTTTGGCGAGTGATGAGGATGAAGAGGTTCGGGGAGAGCTCGCCCGGAAAATCTGCCGTTTACTGCCTTCTTTGTCAGGAGAAGAAGCGGAGCAGGTCAGGGAGCAAACTATTGCCGTTCTTGAAATTCTGGCAGAGGATCAACTCCCATCTGTTCGTGCAATCCTCTCTCAATCCTTAAAGGATAGTCTTGAGGCGCCAAAGCATGTCATTATGGCTTTGGCCCAAGATGTTGAAGAAATTGTCGCAAGCCCCGTTCTGGAATTCTCTCCGCTCTTATCAGAAGCTGATTTGCTTGAAATTATTGCGGGCGGTGTCGCCTCTGGTTCCATGACAGCGATCGCGCGCCGCGCGGACATTACAGAAGATATTTCTGACGCGGTGACTGCAAGTATGGATGTGCCAGCAGTTGCAGCTTTGCTGGCAAATAAATCAGCACGGGTTCGCGAGGAAACATTGGATCAGATTATAGATCAAGCCGAAAGTGTCGAACAGCTTCACGAGCCACTTGTGATGCGGGTTGATCTTTCCATTCGGGCAATGCGGCGCATCGCAGGGTTTGTTGCTGTGTCCCTTGTCGATAAGTTGGTTGAAAAAAACAAACTCTCCAAAGATATCGAGAAAGAACTCAAAAAGCAGGTGAGGGAGCGTATCAGCAGTAAACAAAATTTCTCCACAGAGGAAGAGCAGGAAATGGGCCTTGAAGAAGCTCAGAAGCTATTCAAGATGGGTCGTCTTAATGAAGATGTGATCAGTGAGGCTGTGGCTTCCAAACAGTTTGAATTTATTCAAGCTGGGCTTGGGCTGATGGCAGATGTCCCGATGAAGACGGTGAAATCCATCCTAAATTCCAGAAACGGGAAAGTGGTGACTGCGCTTTGCTGGAAGTCAGGTTTGTCTATGCGGCTTGCCATGAAAATACAGCGGGACATTGCTCATGTCCCGCCGCGTGATGTCGTGAATGCCAAAGATGGAGTTGGTTATCCATTTGATGAGAAAGAGATGGATTGGCAACTCTCTTTTTTCTCAGGTTAGACGTCTGCACCTTCGTGGTGGATCATTGTCCCTATTCCGTGGGCAGTGAACGTCTCCAGCAAAAGGACATGTGGGATGCGGCCGTCCAGAATATGCGCTGCATCCACACCGCTTTCTAGGGCGAAAAGGCAGGTTTCCAGTTTTGGAATCATACCACCAACAATCGTTCCATCCTTCTGCAGAGTTTCGACTTTGCTTGGTGTCAGGCGGTTGATAAGCTGTTTATCCTTATTCAAAACACCTTCAACATCTGTCATCATGATCAGCTTGCTAGCGCCCATCGCAGCGGCGATATGGCCCGCTGCAGTATCAGCATTGATGTTGTATGTTTGACCATCGGGTCCAACACCAATAGGGGCGATAACAGGAATAACGTCTATTTCTTCGAGGCTTTGCAGAAGCTCCGGGTTTATGAGGCTTGGCTCGCCGACAAAACCAAGGTCGACGATCCGTTCAATATTGCTGTCCGGGTCCCGCTTGGTTCGTTTCAGTTTGTTTACTTGAATAAGCTTGCCGTCTTTACCAGACAATCCGATAGCAAGGCCACCGGCCTCGTTGATGTCCATAACGATATTTTTATTCAGGGAACCTGATAGGACCATTTCTGCAATTTCAACAGTCGCGGTGTCTGTGACACGTAGCCCATCAATAAAAGAGCTTTGAATTTTCAGTCTATCCAACATATTGCCGATCTGTGGACCACCACCATGAACAATAATTGGGTTAATCCCAACCTGTTTCATTAAGGCAATATCTTGGGCAAAGTCCTGAGCCAACGCGCGGTCACCCATCGCGTGCCCGCCATATTTAATTACAAATGTCTGCCCTGCAAATTCGTGCATATAGGGAAGCGCTTCTGAGAGGATTTGCGCTTTTTTAAGCTGTTCCTCTACGCTCATTGTATTGTCTGCCATTTTCATTTTCCTACTCAGACAGGCTGGCGATTTCGGCCCGCAGCTCTTCGATCCCAATCCCTTTTGCAGAACTTGTCTTCAGGATCTCCGGGTGGGCGGCAGGGCGTTTTGCCAGCTCTTTTTCTGTTTTTTCCAATATGGATTTCAATTCGGATTGCTTGGACTTGTCAACCTTTGTCAGAATAACCTGATAGTTGACAGCTGCTGTATCCAGCATGTCCATCACCTCACGATCCGACTCTTTCAGACCGTGGCGACTGTCGATAAGCAGGCAAACTCGTCGGAGCTTGGGGCGGCCGCGCAGGTAGGTATTGACCAGCTTTGTCCAGGCTTCAATTTTGGTTTTAGAAGCTTTTGCATAGCCGTGGCCCGGGAGGTCCACCAGATACAGCGCTTCACCTAGATTAAAAAAGTTAATCTGTTGCGTACGCCCGGGGGTGTTTGAGGTGCGGGCCAATGTATTTCGGTTCGTCAGCGCATTAATCAGGCTGGATTTCCCCACATTTGAGCGACCAGAAAATGCAACCTCATTCAGAGGAAGATCTGGCAGCATTGCCAAAGTGGCGGCGCCAGCTACGAACTGACATTCTTTCGCAAAAAGGAGGCGGCCCTCTTCGATGCGGGCCGCCTCTTCTTCACTTAGCTCTTTTGGGTCTGTCATTGGCTGTTAAAGCCCTTTCATCAGCTATTAACTGAAACCCCCATCCGCCGCATGATGTACCACTGCTGCGCGATGCTGAGGATGTTGTTCCATGTCCAGTAGATTACCAGACCTGCAGGGAATGTTGCCAGCAGGAAGGTGAAGAAAATTGGCATGAACATGAAGATTTTTGCCTGAATTGGGTCCGCTGGTTGCGGATTGAACTTCTGCTGTAAGAACATGCTGAGACCCATCAGAAGTGGCAGAATACCGATCATTAGCATTTGCGGTGGGTCCCAAGGGATCAAGCCGAACAGGTTGAACAAGCTGGTTGGATCCGGTGCGGAAAGGTCTTTAATCCAGCCGTAAAATGGCTCGTGACGCATCAGCAGAGTCACATACAAAACTTTATACAAGGCAAAGAAGATTGGAATCTGGACCAGTAATGGCAAACAACCAGCTGCCGGATTGGCTTTTTCTTTGCGATAAAGCGCCATCATCTCTTCGTTCAGCTTTTGGCGGTCGTCGCCATAACGCTCCCGAAGTTTCACCATCTCAGGCTGCAGTTTTTTCATCTTCGACATGGACACATAGGATTTATGTGCCAGAGGCAGAAGGATCAGCTTGATGATGATCGTTACGATCAGGATCGCAATACCCATATTACCGACGTATTTATGGACTGTTTCAAGAACAGTGTAGAGCGGCTTCGTAATGATGTAGAACCAACCCCAGTCGATTGCAAGCTCAAGGCGGTCCACTTTGAGGTCTGCCTCATATTGATCAAGAAGATGCACTTCTTTGGCGCCAGCAAACAGGTGGTTTGTTGTCGTGCCGGCTCCACCAGCTGGAATTGTCACGCCATCCTGATTTAGATAATCAGTTTGGAAACGATCAGCATTTGTGATGTAGCTGAAACGGCTTTTAAGAGTTGCACTCTGGTCCGGCATGAGAGCGGCGAGCCAGAATTTATCTGTAATTCCGATCCATCCACCTGTTGATGTGAACTGTGGGTTGCTGCCGTCTTGAAGGTCGTCGTAATCAATTTCCTCCAGGGTTTCGTTCACGACACCGATCAGCCCCTCATGAAGGATATAAAACCCTTCCGTTTCAGGAGTGCCGGTACGGGAGATCAAACCATAAGGATAGAGAGTGAGGTCCGCGGCTGAGTTGTTTTGAATTTTCTGCTCAACTGTAAACAGGAAATGCTCATCAACAGTTATGGTGCGGGAAAAGGTAAGTCCTTCACCATTATCCCATGTCAAAACCAGTGGTTTTGTAGGAGTGATTTCATCTGAAGAAGCCGACCAGATTGTATTGTTGTCTGGTAGTTTAACAGTTGTTCCCGGCGCAACACTCCAGCCAAAGTCAGCAAAATATGGTTTTGGAGAGCCAGCAGGGGAGAATAGTTCAATTTCTGGGCTATCTGGTTCTACTTCTGTTCGATACTGAACCAGGGTCACGTCATCAATACGTCCGCCTTTCAATGAAATCGAACCATGCAGATTAGGAGTATTAATCTTAACACGTGGGGCTTTTGTCAGAACGTCATCGCGAGACTGAACCTGTTGAGGAGTGGCACCAGCTGATGGGGCGGAAGCATTTCCAGCAGAAACATCGGGGGTTGGTGCACTATTGTTTGCCGCTTCTGTTGTTTGCTGTGCTTCGGTCTGCTCCGGCACCGGTGCCGGAAAGAAAAACTGCCAGCCAAAAACGATGGCAATACAAAGGACGACCGCGATCAACAGATTCTTCTGATCTGACATTTTTAAGTCCTAATTCTACTCTGTAGTCACTTTGTCGGACAGCTTTGCCCCACAATTATGATGTTGATGCTTCGTTGGTGGGACGGGATCATATCCGTGCCCTCCCCAAGGATGACATCTGCCAAGGCGCCGAATGGTCAACCAAAGTCCTGTAATAGGGCCATGCTTCTGCAATGCTTCAAGTGCATATGCTGAGCAGGTTGGTTGATATCGACAATTGGCAGGAAGATAAGGGGATATACAGTATTGGTAAACCTTTATTGGTGCCTTTAACAGAAAAGTCGCAATCTCACGCATGATGACCCTTTTCCTTGTATGCACCAACTTTCTTAAGAGCAACAATCAGATCGGCTCTTAAAGAGGCAAAGTCCCGATCTGGTGTCTGCGCACGCCCGATCAATACATAATCCCAGCCAGTCTTTGCATGATCTGGTAACATTTCGTCTGCAAGTGCCCGGAGTCTGCGTTTGATCCGATTGCGGACAACTGCGTTACCGACCTTTTTTGTTGCGGTAAAGCCCACACGCAAACGGCCCGCATCCGCGCATGAGTTATCACGCGCAGCTTGCAGGACCATTCCGGGAGTTGCCCATCTGCGCCGAACTCCCGCAACGCGTAAGAATTCCGCGCGCTTTTTTAATCGTTCGACGCCTTTCGGCATTATATTAGGCTGAAAGGCTCTTACGGCCTTTTGAGCGACGATTAGAAAGAACGCGACGACCGCCGACTGTTGCGCGGCGAGCGCGGTAACCGTGGCGACGAGCGCGTACCAGTTTACTTGGTTGATATGTACGTTTCACGTGTCTTCTCCGACTATCATTCACACCAAATTGTGCGAAGAGAAATTCAAGCCCCGCTGTATAAGGGGTGGTGCACGTGAAGTCAATGGACATCTGGCAATAAATCACAAAAGCGGGGCAGAGCAGCTTTCCAGCCTCTCAACTCCTCTCACATTTCGGTGAAGATGGCTTAATCTATTGGGTGATATGATTATGTTGTGAAAATGAATTCAAGCGTAAGGCCCAATAAATATCTGTATTTGCAGTTATTTTTACGGGGGAGCCGATGAATTTTCAGGTGAAAGACAGCAATTTGCAATAGCTACATCGCTTTTATGATAGATTCTGTCGCGCACGAAAAGTCGAATAAAGGGGTGAAGATGCGAGCTGTTGGTTCAGTTTATCTTTGGTATGGGATGATTCGAGTATGAGCAACATGGCAAACGGTCAAACCGTCTCCGGTGGATCCAAGGTAAAAAAGTTTCTTCCTTTGCTGGTTATTGCAGCGATATTCGCTCTCTTTTTCGTTTTTGGACTAGATGAATATCTTACTTTTAAAGCACTGAGTGAGAACAGGGATAACCTGCTGACTTATGTGGAGCAGAATTATGCGATAGCTCTTCTGTTATATCTTGGGCTTTATACTGTCGCCGTCGCAGCGTCTTTGCCTGGGGGATTGCTCCTTACCATTTCCGGGGGGTTTTTATTTGGCTGGTTTGTCGGAGGTTTGGTGACAGTTGTTGCAGCTACGCTTGGGGCGACCGTTCTATTCATTATCGCGGCGACCTCTGTTGGCGAAGCGCTTCGAGAGCGGGCTGGGCCATGGCTTAAAAAGTTAGAGGCTGGTTTTAAGGATAATGCGCTAAGTTATTTATTATTTTTGCGCTTGGTGCCAGCTTTCCCTTTCTGGCTGGTGAATATTGCGCCAGCATTCTTAGGGGTGTCTCTTCGAACCTATATTATTGGCACGTTTGTGGGGATTATTCCGGGAACGTTCGTATTTGCATTTCTTGGTACAGGGCTTGATAGCATCATTGTCGAGCAGCAAGAAAAGGTGGCGACCTGTAAAGCAAGTGGCCAAGCGGTCTGCGAGGAAAGCTTTCAATTAGGTTCTTTGATTACAACCGAGATTATCCTCTCATTTGTCGCACTGGGTGTTATTTCCCTGTTGCCTATTGCCCTTAAACGGTTCCGCCGTTCTGCATGAAACCTCTGGGAGCATTGTGAATGTCAAAGAAAATTGTAAAAACTGACCTCTGCGTTATCGGAGCGGGCTCTGGTGGTTTGAGTGTGGCAGCAGGGGCTGTACAGATGGGGGCGGAAACCGTCCTTATCGAAGGTGGTAAAATGGGCGGCGATTGCTTGAATTATGGCTGCGTTCCGTCAAAGGCATTGATCGCAGCGGCCAAAAAAGCTTCTGCACTTGATCATTCCGCAGAGTTTGGCGTTACGGGTCCAAAGCCTGATGTGGATTATGGCAAGGTAATGGATCATGTCGCCGACGTGATAGCAGGGATTGCGCCACATGATTCTGTCGAAAGGTTTGAAGAACTTGGGGTCAATGTTCTTCAAGGTTACGGCAAATTTATCAGCCCAAAGCAGGTGGAAGTCGATGGCATCATCGTTGAAGCCCGCCGCTTTATTATCTCTACCGGATCGTCTCCAACTGCGCCGCCGATTCCCGGGTTGGCAGAGGCTGGTTATCTAACTAATGAAACCTTGTTTGAGAATCGGGAAATGCCGGAACATCTGATTATTATTGGTGGTGGTCCTATCGGTATGGAAATGGCGCAGGCGCATCGGCGTCTGGGGTGTCAGGTCACCGTATTGGAAGCGTTTCGGGCTCTTGGAAAGGATGACCCAGATTTAACCTCAGTGGCACTGAAATCTCTGCGTGGTGAAGGAATTGATATTCGTGAAGGTGCGAAAATCAACAATGTAAGCCGAGCGGTAGATGGTGTTTCTATTGCGCTGGAGGCAGAGGCAGGTGAGGAAATACTCAAAGGTTCTCATCTACTGGTCGCGGCAGGGCGGAAACCAAATATTGAGCGTCTCAATCTGGACGCGGCGGGCATTGAATATGATCGGCCGGGTATCAAGGTGGATGCCCGTCTCAGAACAACTAACAAGAAAGTCTTCGCTATAGGGGATGTCGCTGGTGGCTATCAGTTTACCCATATGGCGGGGTATCACGCAGGAATTGTTATTCGAAACGCCCTGTTCAGGATGCCGGCCAAGGTAGATTACTCTGCGGTTCCATGGGTTACTTATACAGATCCGGAAATCGCAAATGTAGGGCTGACGGAAGCTGCCGCCCGAGAGAAATTTGGTGAAGACATACGGGTTTTAACATTCGAGTATAAAGAAAATGACAGGGCACGCGCCGAAAGAAGAACTGAGGGTCTAGTAAAAGCAATTACCACCAAGAAAGGCAAAATCTTGGGCGCAGGTATCGTCGGTTTGCAAGCCGGCGAGCTTATTCATCCTTGGACGCTTGCGATTTCAGGTGGTTTGAAAATCTCAGCGATGGCAAGTTTCATTGCACCCTATCCTACATTGGGTGAGATTAATAAGCGGGCAGCAGGGAGTTATTATACGCCCTCCCTCTTTAGTGAGAAAACACGCAAAGTTGTGCGTTTTCTGTCAAAATTCGGCTGATGCACGAATTGGGGGGGATAATTTCCTCCCTCTTTCGTTGTGAGCTTATTGGAGAGAGTATATTCTCCGGACCATGGCCATTTTGCGTTCCATATTCAAAACAACCCGAAGCTTGTCTGCGCGTCTTTTGTTGCTGACAGTCCTATTTGTCATGCTTGCAGAGGTTTTGATTTTCGTGCCTTCTGTGGCCTTCTATCGTCAAAATTATCTAACACGCAAAGCAGAGGTCGCGCATTTGGCAGCCTTGGCTGTGCTTGCGGCACCAGATAAGATGGTGTCGAAAGAGTTGAAAGAGGAATTGCTTTTTCGGGTAGGTGCCCGCTCTGTTGTGTTTCGAAGCGCAAATACCAAGATGCTCATGTTGTCCGATGATATGCCAGCAGGTGTTGACGAAACCTTTGATCTTGGAGAAATGAGTCCGGTCACACTGATCGGAGATGCGTTATCTGCACTATCCGTGCAAGAAGATCGCATCATTAGGATAAAATCACCGATCAAGGATGTTTCTACGGCCTCGTTGGAGTTTGTGATTGATGAGGCTCCGCTAGTAGCTGCCCTTCATGAGTATGCCTCTAACATTTTCTGGTTGTCGCTGGCCATCTCATTACTTACCGCT
Organism: Sneathiella sp.; assembly: GCA_017643685.1. Classification (GTDB taxonomy): domain Bacteria; phylum Pseudomonadota; class Alphaproteobacteria; order Sneathiellales; family Sneathiellaceae; genus Sneathiella. Next base: position 25,966 of record JAEPMY010000009.1, on the reverse strand, counting down.
TTTTTGGTTTATCTGTCTCTGCATTGGCTTATTGTTCGCCCGATGCGCCGACTGAGCGATAGCATGATCGCGTTCCGCCGCTCTCCTGAGAGTGTTGAAACAGGAATTGAGCCAAGCACCCGCCTTGATGAAATCGGTGTGGCCGAGAGAGAGTTGCAGATCTTGCAGGCGCGACTAAGGTTTGCACTGAAGCAGAAGGCTCATCTGGCGGCGCTTGGAACTGCGGTAACCAAAATTAGTCACGACCTTCGGAATATTCTCTCCACCTCCCATATTGTAAGTGATGGACTTTCCCAGGTGGAGGATCCCCGCGTTCAGAGGGTTGTGCCAAGGCTTGTAGATAGCATCAACCGGGCAATTTTATTGTGCACGGAAACACTGAAATATGGCAAAGCGGATGAGAGGGCGCCTGAAAGGGAAAGGTTTGCACTTCAAGAACTTGTAGAGGAGGTGGCTAATCTTGTCACGGATCTCCCCGATAAGCAGATTGCGTGGCACAATGAGATACCAAGTGATCTGGTTGTTTTTGCGGATAGAGAACAACTCTATCGGGTTTTTATGAATTTGGTGCGGAACGCTGGCGAGGCCATCGACGAAGAGGGTTTAATTAAACTCTCTGCAATCACTCGAAATGATCAGGTTGAGGTCTTTATTGAAGACACAGGGGCCGGCATACCAAAAGCCGCGATTGAGCATCTATTCGAACCGTTCGCGGGGTCGGTCAAAAGCGGCGGAACAGGGCTTGGTCTCTCGATCGCCCGGGAGCTGATTAGGGCGCATGGCGGTGATCTGAAATTAAAGAAAACGGATCACACGGGAACGATTTTCGCTATTAACCTTCCAAGTTAAGGAATTTGCAATAACTCGTGCTTACATTCACTCTTGGATTAATGATCGTTTGTCGTGAAGAGTGTGGGAAGCAGGTATGTTGCGTCTTATTACAGTTGGGTTTCTGCTGTCTTTGACCTTGTTTACAACAGGGTGTACCACCGCCGCGGTAGCTGTGATCGATGAAAAAATTTCCCAGATGACAGACAAAGAATGCACCTCAGTTAATATAATGCTGGGCGAATCTTATTGTCAGGATAAGGTCCGTCAAATAAAGCAGGAACCTGTTTACTGCTACAAAACTTTGGGCGGTGTAGATTGCTATGCTGAGAAAGACCCATATGAGGATGGTCAGAGTGAGCGGGTCCGTGATGTGAGTGAGCTTGGCTCCAAAGGGGCAGAAGTTACATATATCGGGCAACAAGAAGGCGAAAGTCCGCTACTCTCTTGGATGTTTGGGAAATCTGAACCAGAGACCGCTGAAATCGATTGAGGACATTCCTCTTACTCGTTTGCAAACTAATCCTGTCTTCAGATGTGGATAGCCTTTAAACTGTCGCCTAGTCCCCTACTTAACAAGTATAAACAATTGGGAGAGGCACATGGCATGGAATCCAGATCAGTATCACCTTTATTCAGATCATCGACTGCGTCCGGCACTGGATTTACTCTCTCAGGTTCAACTGATTAAACCCCTTGTTATTTATGATCTTGGATGCGGTTCTGGAAATGTCACCTCGTTTCTCTCCAAAAGGTGGAACGAATCTATTGTGGTGGGGGTTGATAACTCCACCGAAATGCTAGCGAAAGCAAAATCTGACTATCCAGCCATTGAATGGCAACACTCAGATATCAGCGAGTTTGACCCTAGTAGTGCAGGCCATCTGATCTTTAGTAACGCAGCGCTTCATTGGCTTGATGATCATGAAACGCTCCTGCCAAATCTTCTGAACAAATTGATCCCGGGTGGGGTGCTTGCGGTTCAAATGCCCAATAATTTTCAGGCGCCCTCTCATCAACTTTTGTATGAGTTGGCACAATCAGATAGATGGCAGAAAAGGCTTGGACACTTGGTTCGTCCGGCCCCTGTCCATAAGCTGGAATGGTATTATGATTTGCTCTCTCCGCTTGTGGCTGATCTGAATTTATGGGAGACGAGCTATTTTCAGGTTCTGGAAGGGAAAAATGCTGTTCTGGAATGGACGCGCGGCACCGCGTTGAGGCCTTTTCTTGAAACGCTTGGGGATGAGAGGGAACGGCATATCTTTGAAGAAGAGTATGCGGAGCGTTTGATGGAGGCATACCCCCAACAGGAAGATGGCTCCACTCTATACCCATTCTCTCGCCTGTTCATTGTGGCACAGACTGCAGATGATTGAGCATGATTTTACTCGTTACAGATTTCGGAAATGACGGTCCTTATGTTGCCCAAATGAAGGCGGCAGTGCGCCGAAACGGCTACCAAGGGGATATTCTCAATCTGTTTTCAGATATTCCGGCCTATAACGTTAGGGCGGGGGCGGTGCTATTGCAGGCCTATGCTCATGACTTTCCGGTAGGCTGCGTTTTCGTCTCGGTTGTTGATCCGGGCGTTGGCAGTTCCAGAATGCCGCTTGCTATATTGGCTGACGGGCGCTGGTTTGTGGGACCAGATAACGGGTTGTTTGAGTTGATTTTACGCAGGGCACATGAAACCCGGACTTATAAAATCAGTTGGGAGCCTATCCGTCTTTCGGCCAGTTTTCATGGGCGGGATTTATTTGCACCAGTAGCGGCCCGAATTGCCAGCGGGAAGCAAAGTGGCCTTTTGAGTGAGATTGCAGTTGACCAAATAATGCGAACCGATTGGCCGGATAACCTCTCTGAAGTCGTTTATGTGGACCACTTTGGGAATGCCATGACAGGAATTGAAAACGCACCAGGACTAAAAGGCGTCAAAATCGGTAGCGCTGAATTACCATTAGTTCGGACTTTTTCTGATGTCCCAAAGGGAGAGCCGCTCGCGTATATAAACGCGAACGGTATTTTGGAAATTTCCGTTAATCAGGGACGAGCGGATACCCATTTCGGGATAAAAGTTGGCGATGCTGTTACGCCGATTTGGAACTAGTTTTGTAGGACCACGCCCTCTCGGCGCCGATCTGCCCCGCCCTCATATCCTTCATTTGTAACAAGGATACCATGGAGTCCACTATTCAAGGTGCGAGCTTTCACTTTATAACCCATTCCCTCCAGTGCAGCCTGATGCTTGGTTATAGGTGTGCCTTGCTCTAGATCTAAGGTGCCGCCACGGTTAATATGATGGGGGAGGTCGATAGCTTCCTGAACGGATAATCCCCAATCTAGTACCCCGATTACTGTTTTAGTGACATAGCCGATAATCCGGCTTCCCCCAGGTGAGCCAATCACCAGATGCAAGTTTCCGTTTTCTTTTAGAACTACTGTGGGGGACATGGAGCTTCTGGGGCGTTTGCCGGGCTCAATACGGTTATTGATGAGTTTGCCGTCTTTTTCAGGCCGGAAAGAGAAGTCTGTGAGCTGATTATTCAAGATAAACCCACCTGCCATCAGGCGTGAGCCGAAAACGTTTTCAACCGATGTAGTCATTGAAATCGCGTTTCCTTCTCCGTCTACAATACTGAAATGACTGGTCGAGGGTAGTTCTATGGCATCATCTGGCGAGAGGAGTTCAGCTTTTTTGTTTGGATCGCCAGCTTCAAAAGGTAAATTTGTTTTGCCCTTTCCAATAAGGGCACGGCGGCGGTCCAAATAAGAAGCCGATAGGAGGCCTTCTACGGGCACATCAACGAAATCATCATCTCCAAGATACAATCCGCGATCAGCGAAGGCGAGAGCGCTTGCTTCGGATATAAGGTTGATCGCGTCTATTGAGCCCGGTTCCTGCTTGTTAAGGCCGAGAGGTTCTAACAACTTCAGGATCTGCAAGCTTGTTACTCCGCCAGAGGTTGGCATTCCCATACCGCAAATATTGTACATATGATAGGTCGCACAAACGGGCGCTTTTTCTTGAGCCGTATAGGCTTTTAGGTCGTCCAGTGTCATCACGCCGGGATTGTCACTATCTGCTGTCACTGCTGCGACAATCTGGGCGGCAATCGTGCCTGTGTAAAAGGCTTTCGAACCACCTTCAGAGATTGCTTGTAATGTTGTTGCTAGTTCTGGGTTTTTAAGAACCGTTCCAACGGCTTTTGCGTCGCCATTTGCATCGTAAAAGTATGAACGGGCAGGTTCTTTGGTTTTTAAATATTTGTCACGGTTGAGCAGGAAATGAAGACGTGGAGAAATCGCGAAGCCGTCAGTTGATAGCCTAATTGCAGGAGCAAAGAGATCTTTCCATGTCAGCTTGCCATATTTTGCGTGAGCCATTTCCATCATTGCGATAATGCCGGGAACCCCAACAGAGCCACCACCAACAACCGCCTCATAAAATTTCTTTGGGTTTCCATCTTGTTTTAGGAAGTGCTCAGGGCTTACCGCAGCGGGGGCTTTTTCACGGCCGTTGAACGTTGTGATCAATTTTTTATCATTGTTATAGTGAAGCATGAACGCGCCACCCCCAATTCCCGACGATTGAGGTTCTACCAAAGTGAGAACCATTTGGGTGGCGATAGCGGCATCGACAGCACTCCCCCCTTTTTCGAGCATTTCGTAACCTGCATTTGCTGCAAGTGGGTTGGCCGCAGATATAATATATTTGCCTGATGTTTCGGCTTGAGCGAGTGTAGCGCAAAGGAGGAGGGAGACTGATACAGTAATTTTCCGAACCGTCGATTTGATTATTTTTCCAGAAAGTTTCATTCTGTCATCCTCCTGCGATAAAATATTGTTTTTATTCAAACATAATTGTTGATACACTTATAAAAAGGTTGATCAACCAATGCTATCAAAGCTTAGGTTGTTACATAAAAAAGTGAAGTAGAAAGTGTTGATGATTACACCGGGTAAGAAAAACCTGATCACCGATGTCGATGGGATCAAAATTGGGAACGCGCATAATGAAACTGCTATATCCGGTGTGACGGCGATTGTGCCCGATCAGCCGGCTGTTGCAGGTGTGGATGTGCGCGGCGGTGGCCCCGGTACGCGTGAGACAGAGGTTCTGCGCCCTGATTGTTTGGTGGAACGTGTGGACGCTATTGTCCTAAGCGGTGGATCTGTTTTCGGCCTTGATGCCGCGTCTGGTGCAGTGTCAGCGCTTGCCTCTCAAAAAAAAGGCTTCGCAATTCATAATCTGAACGTCCCAATTGTTCCCTCTGCCATTTTGTTTGACCTCATTAACGGGGGTAACAAAGAGTGGGGAGAAATGCCTCCTTACCGTGAAATGGGCTATCAAGCAGCTCAAAATATTACCGAGCAATTTGAGCTTGGAAATGTAGGGGCTGGTTATGGGGCTAATGCAGGTACTATTAAAGGCGGCCTTGGGTCTGCATCTGCAGTGACGGAAGAAGGGGTTCAAATCGGTGCCGTCATTGCGGTAAATCCTGTCGGTAGTGTGTTGGTTCCGGGTACCCCCAATTTTTGGGCTTGGGAGCTGGAACAGAATAACGAATTCGGTGGTCTTGGCGCCCCTGAAATTACGGAAGATATCAGTCTGGATGGACTGGATGGAAGCCGTCTCGGGGCCAATACCACAATCGGTGTTGTGGCTACGAATGTAAGCCTGACAAAATCGCAATTACAAAGAGTTGCGATCATGGCTCAGGATGGGTATGCCCGTGCAATCCGTCCTGTACATACCCCTTTCGATGGGGATACTATCTTTGCAATGTCCACAGAGAAAAGAGAGATGGACAATCCAGAACCACTTGCGCTGGCCAGAATTGGCGCCATCGCAGCGGATTGCGTGGCAAGGGCGGTCGCCCGTGCCGTGTTCCATGCGGAAAGCCTAGGGATATATAAAGGCTACCGTGACCTATATGACATGAGTTGACACAGGAGAGAGTGGGATGAAAAAAGTACTTGTCGCTGCCGCGCTCGCATCGGCCGTTCTTTCGCCGATTGCTGCCGAGGCTGCTAAGACATCATTTACATACGGTATGCGATTGGAGCCTCCTGGGCTTGATCCTCGCACAGGGGCCGCAGCTGCGATCTCTCGTATTACCCTTTATAACATTTACGAGGGTCTGACCCGCATTGGCGCTGATGGTACAGTGCAACCTTCTTTGGCGAAAAGCTGGACTGTAAGCCCAGACGGCCTTGTTTATACCTTCCAGTTGGAAGAGGGCGTGAAATTCCACGACGGTTCCGAATTTGACAGCTCCGACGTCAAATATACTTTTGAGGAAAATGCTGCTGAAGGTAGCCAGAACAAACGTAAAGGCCGTTTCACAAATATCGCCAGCATCGACACACCAGATGCCAACACAGTTGTGATTACGCTGAAAGAGCCACGTTCCGAATTTTTGGCTCAACTTGGAGAATCCACCGCGGTTATTGTTGACCCAGATTCAGACTCTGGTAATGCAACAAACCCTGTTGGTACAGGTCCCTATAAATTCTCTCGTTGGATTAAAGGCGATAGTGTGAAGCTGGTTGCTGCTGATACTTATCGTGATCCGGGCAACGTTGCGATTAAAACAGCAACTTTCCGTTTCATCAACGACTCCGCAGCACGTATGGCATCTTTGCTGACAGGTGATATCGATTTGACATCAGTTCCAAATGAAACTCTGGAACAGTTTAAAATTGGTGACCAGTTTGAAATTCTGGAAGGAACTTCAAACGGTGAAACGATCCTCAGCACGAACAATAAGAATGAGGCACTTTCCAAGCTGAAAGTCCGTCAGGCGATCGCTCACGCTATCAACCGTCAGGAAATTATTGATGGTGCGATGTTTGGTTACGGTACGCCGATTGGATCTCACTTTGCGCCTCACCACCCGGACTATATCGACCTGAGCGGTACATATAACTATGACCCGGAGAAATCTAAGGCACTGCTTGCAGATGCTGGTTATCCAAATGGCCTAGAATTGTCTCTGAAGTTGCCACCAGTGGATGATTATGCCCGTGCAGGCGGTCAGATTGTTGCTTCTCAACTTGAGAAAGCTGGCTTTAAGATCAACATCGAGAACGTTGATTGGCCAAAATGGCTTGACGAAGTTTACAAAAACAGGAATTACGACCTGTCTATCGTGAGCCATGTTGAGCCAATGGATATCAACATTTATGCCCGCGACAATTATTACTTCAACTATGAAAATGCGAAATTCAATGAAGTGATTAAAGCGGCTGAAACTGCCCTTTCCGCTGAAGAGCGGACAGCGAAGTTGCAGGAAGCTCAGCGTATTCTGGCAGAAGATGCTGTGAATGGTTTCTTGTTCCAGCTGGCCGCGGTTCAGGTTAAGCGTAAAGGCTTGCAAGGCGTTTGGAAGGACTGGCATCTCTTTGCAACTGACGTTGCACGGATGAGCTGGGAAGACTAAGCCTCTTAAATACCCAAAAGAAAAGCCCGCCTAATTGGCGGGCTTTTTTGTTACTTGTGAAGAGATAGATATTCTTCCAGATCGTCGGCACCGCCAATTCGAATGCCTTCGATAAAAATCTGGGGGGTGCTATATGCTCCCGCTACGGCCGCTAAGCTGCTGAAGGTTGCGTCTTTCCCAAGAATAATTTCTTCATATGGAAGCTCAGCTTCTTTGAGGGCCTCTTTTGCGCGCATGCAATGACTGCAGCCCGGCTTTGTAAAGATAGTGATCGCTTGTGGCGTTTTCGCTTCTGGTGCCAGATATTTCAGCATTGTATCAGCGTCAGATACTTCAAACGGATCACCCTCAACCTCTGGCTCAATAAACATCTTCTTAATTGCGCCGTCATCCACATACATGGAATAACGCCAAGAACGTTTGCCAAAGTTTAGGTTCGACTTATCAACGAGCATACCCATGCCATCACTGAAGTCGCCATTTCCATCAGGGATAAAGTGGATGTGTTTTGCATCCTGCTGTTTTTGCCATTCTTCCATGACGAACGGATCATTCACAGACAGGCAGATAATGTCATCAATTTCGTGCTCTTTAAAAACAGGTGCCAGCTCGTTAAAGCGGGGTAGGTGGTTCGAGGAGCAGGTTGGCGTAAATGCGCCGGGCAAGGCGAACAGGATAACCTTCTTGCCTTTGAAAATTTCATCGGTTGAAATGGTAGCCCATTTGTCGTTCTGACGGATAGGGAACGAACATTGCGGGACGGTTTGTCCCTCCATATTCTTAAGCATGATAATACTCTATTACTCTTAATACTACTTACTATTTGTGTAATATATTGGAAAAGAATAATGTCAACAAGTCGTAGATGAAATTAATTCATAATATGGAGCCGGTGTGACTGCGGGCACAAAAAAAGCGGCGAAAAACGCCGCTTTTTCTACAAATTTTATGCTTTTTAGGCGTTAGCGAACGTACACATGCACTTCACTTGTGAGTGCCTGACCGCTGGATGAGGCACTCAGATTAACGCGCGAGGCAGGAAGGCCCATATCAGTTAAGGAGCGCAGCACACGTTGCGCATTTCTTGTCGCTTTAGATTGGTTTAGTGCAACATCTGCGGCACCGCCCTGCATCGGGGAGACGGCAACAACGTCAAACACACTTTGTGGGCGGCCCTGCAATGTCCGATTTACAGCGGTGTAGAGCGCCTGCTCATATGGGACGTCTGGGCGGTCAAAGCGGATAACAACCAGAGGCTGGCGATTACCAGACTGGAAGTTCTGTGTATTGGCGCCAGAGAATGGAGCGCTGCTCGCAATCGGTGCTGGCGCGCTGTATGCGCGATTGGCAAGACTTGCACCGAGAAGTTCACCATTCTTAATCGCGTGAGACAGAGTTGTCAGGTTCGCGCGTTCGTTACCGACATATGCGGTCTGGCGGCTAATGTCTTCAGATAGTTCATTCAGGAGGCGGTCAACCAAAACAACAGTGCGGTTTGTTTCGTCCTCCAAAATAGCCAGTTGGCGGTGATCTTCTTCAATCGCACCTGAGAGCCCATAAGCTGCACGAGTAGACTCCAGAAGGTAAGCGGACATGCTAGAATCGCTGGCAACAGCATTCGCCAAACTGTTCATCGAAGAGATGTCTGCGCCGATTCGTTCCAGTTGCAACTGGGCCTGGTTCCACTGATTAATCAGAATTGGATTGCCGGGCGTTGTGCCGACCTGAAGACGGGTGTTAATCGCTGCGATTGTACCGTGATAGGCCTGAGAGTTGCCCGTCGTTGTCGTTCGGATCTGCTGCAGTTGCTGGTTACGCGTCTGCAGACGTTGCTGCAATGCGCCAAGCTCTGAGCGAAGAACCGCAACTTTCTGACCAACGAAAGTACCAGTGTTCGGGGCTGGGGTGACGCCCGGTGTTACAAAGTTAGTACTGCCAAGCGCAGGTGGCTGATTAACCGGCAACTGAGTGTTTGCCCCCGCGACACCGGCTGCGGAGCCTTGGGCGACACCTTGAGCCGCAGTCGCGGTTCCTGAGCTGAGCGTTGGGTTAGGGTTCTGTTCTGCGGCGGATGGTTGAATTGGGACGGGTGCCCCTGTAGCGCCTGCAGCCTCTTCACCGGTGAGGACCGGAAGCAGAGATTCGTCAACGAAAGAACATCCCGCTGTGAGTATAGCTACGCTCAGCGCGATTGGTCGAGAAATGCGAAAAAACATATCGTGAAACACTCTTTATCTTAGTCGTTCTATCCGTGTGCGGATAAACGAAGCCCCCTTGTTCGAACAAATCCGTTTTTAAATACAGGAATTCATACTCAAATACTAGTCATTCCCGGCATTTGCCTCAAGAAAGGAATGCAAAACAAAAAATAATCATTTTTTTTGAATTCTGTGCTTGCAATGCCCATCGCTTTTGATTAGGTTCCCGATCCGCAGCCGATGACACATCGCTGCAACATTTTAGAGCCTCTTTTCGAGGTGACTTAGGATGCACCGGTAGCTCAGCTGGATAGAGCACCAGACTACGAATCTGGGGGTCGGGAGTTCGAATCTTCCCCGGTGCGCCATTCCTCCCAAGATTATATTACTCAGCATATATTACTGACTACCTGCTCTTGCGCTCCTTGCGCTTTTAATCGGTGTATAAGTTTGGCGGCTCGTTCAGGTTTATTGGTGATGATGGCATCCTTAATCAAGATGGGTTTGTATCCGGCTTTCAAGGCCCCCTGCGCGGTTGCCGCAACACAATAGGCACCATCAAGGCCACAAATATATAGGTCAGATGGATCAACCTCCCGTAATTTGGCTGCTCAGTCGGTTTTGTAAAAGCTGTCTTGGGTTGTTTTGTCGATAATAGATCCGTAGTCAGCTTTCAGTCTCGGGTCGAGTTCGGTGCCTGACTCTCCTCTTATGGTAATCCCTTTCAGTAAGAGCCTTGAAATCGTTTTACCAATTAGACCAACATAGTTTTGCCGAATTAGAAAAACGGGCCACTCTTGCTGCTGCCAATGTGTAATTAGCTTGTTGGTGTTTGCTATAAGACCTGTGACGTCTTCTGAAGGAAAAGGGTAGGGTGAGTTAGGTTTGACGTTATCGGTTTGAATATCGATCACCAGAAGCGCTTTAACAGTCATCTAAGGCTCCATCGGTTTTCCGTCTATCATTCTCATTAAGTTCTTTAAAATACTGGGAGAGGGTAGATAAAACGTGGATAGCACCATCGATTTGAGCGCTTGACATACGCTTATCTAATTCGTCCAACACTGCTCCCTCAGCTTTTTTAAGTTGGCAGATGAGGGCGCTGCCGGTTTCAGTGATACTAATCAGCGTTGATCTTTTGTGTTGTGGGTTGGGCTTGCGTTTCACAAGTTGACGGACGAGTAGCTCATTCACGTTTCGCTGAACATATTGGCGCTCCACCATTAAGGACTTGGCAATTTCTGGAACCGGTAGATCTCCGTTTTCTTCCAGAATTTCTAGGCAAGCCCGCGTTCCTGTGTTTAAGCCCAGTTCAGCTGAGCGGGTTTCTACGGAAGCTGCAATATGCCGGAACGCAGGCCGCAGATGGCGAATAGCTTCATACAGATGATTGGAAAATTCAGACATAACGACATCTCAGTTGTCAATGAGGTTATGTTCTCATGATGACAACTGAGGTGTCAATTTAAATTTAATTTCGGATGAACGGAGCTAGCGACGCTTCTGCTTGTTGCTGAAAACTCCTCTCTCGTACTTTGATGCTCTCTGCGGAAGATGGGCGAAAATCAGAGAATACACGAATTTTTTGAATTTGATCTTTTTTGAAAGTACAGATTTGCATCCAATTTGCTGACCAAGGGTTCCCGCTTATTGTCAGTCGGCAGCTAAAATCACCGCGCGCGATCACTTTTCCTCTTTCGGAGACAAACTCCTGAAAAGTGAGTTGTGTGTCCTTGAGAAAATCTCGCCAAGATTTTACAAAATTCCTTGCCCCATTTTTGCCAATAAAGGTCGCGGAGTAACTATCCGTAAAGAGCTGGTTTCCAAGGCAAACATGAATTTCACAATCATCCGTAAGAGCCGTTATTCTGCAGTCAGACGGATTATTGATTAGGTCATCAATAAATTCTTTTAGCAGCTTTTCTTCGTGTTGCATTTCATACTCGCACCGTCGTTAAGGTTTATTCTTGTAAGCGACTATTCACGCGAAGCAATATTAATATTATAGTTAAGCTAATCTAAAAAAAAGGGCGCTTCCGAAAAGAATCGAAAACGCCCCAAAAATTTGATGAGTAAAATTACGTGTTTATGACACTTTTTGAAGTGCGTCCCATACCCGTTGTGGTGTGGCTGGCATATCCATGCGGGTCACGCCTTTATCCGCTAGTGCATCGACGATGGCATTAATAATCGCAGGTGGCGCGCCAATACATCCCGCTTCACCGCAACCTTTAACTCCCATTGGGTTCATTGTGCAGGGGACTTCGATGGTTTCATACTGCATATCTAGCGGCACATGATCCGCTCTTGGCATCCCATAGTCCATGAAGGAACCTGTGAGAAGCTGACCGCTCTCATCATAAGCCATATTCTCGGTCAGGGCTTGGCCAATACCCTGGCCAATTCCCCCGATAACTTGGTGGCGAACAAGGGCTGGGTTGATGATTACTCCAAAGTCATCAACGATGACATAGCGATCAAGCTCAGTCTTACCAGTGTTTTCGTCAACCTCTACCTCAACGATGTGACACCCGTTCGGATAGGTAAAGGCTTCGACTGTAAAGCTAGCCTCGCTATCTAGACCTTCTTCCAAGCCATCTGGAAGCTGTCCAAGTCCACGGGCTCGTTCTGCTATTTCGAGAATGCCAATCTTGCGATCGGTTCCGGCAATGGAGAAAGATCCTTCTTCAGCAGAGAATTCGATATCCTGTACTGCGGCTTCCAATAAGTGGCTGGCAAGCTGAGTGCCTTTATCAATAACCTCGTCACTGGCGGCATGGATGGCTGGCCCCTGTGTTGTAAGTGACCGAGAGCCACCAGTGCCGCCGCCTGATTTGATTTTATCGGTGTCTCCTTGGATCACGCGAATATTCTCAAAAGGAACGCCAATACGATCAGCGAGGACCTGTGCATAAACTGTAGAATGCCCCTGCCCTGAGGACTGAGTACCTACAGCCAGTGTTACAATGCCATCATCTTCAAATCGGATCGTCGCGGTTTCCGTTGGGTTGCCCGCTGTCGCTTCAATATAGTAGCACATACCAATCCCGCGCAGTTTGCCTTTTGCAGCAGACGCGGCCCGGCGTTTTTCAAAGTTATTCCAGTCCGCGTTCGCAACGGCTTTATTCATAAGGCGTTCGAACTCACCGCTATCGTATACACAGCCGGTTGCAGTTGTGTAAGGAATTGCGCTCGGTGAAATGAAGTTTTTCCGGCGAATTTCTACAGGAGAAATGTCGAGCTCTCTTGCGGCTGCATCCATTAGGCGCTCAACCACATAAATAGCCTCGGGCCTGCCCGCACCGCGATAGGCATCCACCGGTGTGGTGTTGGTGAAGACGCCAGTGCAAAGATAATGCAGCGCAGGAATGTCATAGACACCGGGCAGCACTTTAAGGGCCGCTGTTGTCGGGATCATGGGGCCGAAGGTGGAGAGATAAGCCCCCAAATTCGCATTGGTTTTTACCCGCATTCCCAAAATTTTATGGTTGGCGTCAAAAGCGAGCTCTGCGGTTGTCGTATGGTCGCGGCCTTGAGTGTCCGACAGAAAAGCGTCACTCCGCTCCCCGATCCATTTGATCGGGCGGCCAAGCTTACGGCTTGTCCAGACTGTGACGGCACATTCGGAATAGAAGAACAGTTTCATCCCAAACGCACCACCAACATCTGGTGTTATCACTTGGATTTTCTCTTCGGGGACATGCAGGATATTTGCCGCGAGCAACCCCCGCAGAACCCAGCCCCCCTGAGTTCCCATTCGAATGACCATTTTCTCGTTAGAGGCATCCCAATCCGCGATGAGGCCGCGAGGTTCCATGGAATTGACTACAATTCGGTTATTCACCAAGTCGAGTGAGGTGACGTGGGCCGCGCTGTCAAAAATGGCATTGAGATCGCTTTCTGATCCGTGTTCCCACTCAAAGGCCTGGTTGTTGGCAATGCCGTCGTGAACGAGTGGCTGGCCATCTTGATTGGCTGTCTCAGTGTCAGTAACCGCGTCCAGATCCTCAATTTCTAACACGATGAGCTCAGCTGCATCTTTCGCGATATTAAGGCTCTCCGCGACGATAAAGGCGATATTATCCCCGACGTAGCGAACTTTATCAGTGGCAAGGACGGGATGCCCAGGGTCGGCCCGATTGTCGCCGTTCCGGCTTTTGAGGGGTATCATACATGGGAGTTCATTTGCATTATCTGCGGCTAACTCTTCACCTGTAATAATGTCAATAACACCGGGGAGGGCTCGCGCCTCCTCGGTATCGATATTGAGAATTTTGCCATGTGCGACGTAGGAACGCAGCATGTATCCATAAAGCTGGCCGGGTAGTGTGATGTCATCGGTATACTGACCAGATCCTGTGATCAGACGGTCATCTTCTACGCGATTTACCGATTGGTTGACGCCAAATTTCACCATGTCGACTTCCCATTCTTTTGCTTTGGGGATATCCCCTTTGATCAGTTTGGTGCGCCCCAAGCTGTTCTTTATGTTTTAGGCTGTTCCCACAGAATTCCAGCTTCTGCTAAATCAGATATTTCTTGTTCAGTATATCCAACTTCTGCGAGGATGTCGCGACCATTTGCGCCAAAGGCTGGTGGGACAGAGCGAACGCTACCGGGGGTCCGTCCCATTTTGATGGCTACGCCTGTCCCTCGATATCCATCCTTTTCCACAACCATTTCCCGGTGTTTGGTGTGAGGGTGGTTCAATGCTTCGGGAACTGACATTGCGGCGCCTGCAGGTACGCCTGCATCCAGCAATTCTGTCGCAAAGGCAACACCGTCTTTGTCGCTCAGCATTTCTGCAAGCAGAGCGTTTAGCTCATCGCGATGAGCAAGCCGGGATGAGTTATCGGTAAATCGGCTGTCATCAGCAATCTCAGGACGCCCAAGCGCAATGCAAAGTTTCCGGAATTGGCCATTGTTACCGATGCCAAGAAACACAGGTGTCGTTGCAGTTTCATACAAATCATATGGCGCAATATTTGGGTGAGAGTTTCCGGTCAGGACCGGTGCTTTGCCACTCATCAAATTATTTGGCGCATGTGGGTGTTGTAGCTGAATGCCTGTATCATATAGGGAAGCCTCCACCGATTGTCCTTTACCCGATGTATGACGTTCATTTACGGCCATTAGAATACCAATCACAGCATTCATCCCTGTGCCAAGGTCGACCAGTGGGATACCAACGCGGACAGGGCCTGACTGAGGTGATCCGTTCACGCTAATCAAGCCAGCCCATGCCTGAATAACCGCGTCATATCCAGGAAATCCACCGAAGGGCCCATCTGCGCCAAAACCTGTGACCCGACAGTGGATAAGGCGGGGGAACTTCTGAGAGAGGACATCGTCATATCCAAGCCCCCACTTTTCAAGAGAGCCAGTTTTGAAATTCTCAACGAGAACATCGGCTCCTTCAAGCAATTTTAGGAGTGCCTCTTTGCCTTTGGCATCGCGAATATCAAGGGCAATAGAGCGTTTGTTGCGGTTCGCACCAGAGAAATAGGCGGACAATCCATCATCATTAAACGGAGGACCCCACGTACGTGTCTCATCTCCTTGAGGTGGCTCCACTTTAATTACTTCTGCTCCATGATCCGCTAAGATTTGTGTGCAGAACGGGCCACCCAACACACGTGACAAATCCACCACTTTCAGGCCCGCCAGGGCACCTTTTACACTCATCATCAATTACCTTGATATTTTTGACGTTATTTTTGTTTTTATCGATTTAGGCAGCCAATACCGCCTCTGCAAACTGAGGATAGACTTCCTTCAATCTCGGGGCAACCTTCGTCATCATGACATCAAGCACCTCATCTGAGGGGAGGGGCGTCGTTGGAACGTCGGCTAAGTAGTCAAACTCAAATCCAGTGTTATCCAAGATGTCCTCTAGGCTACTACCCGGATGAACAGATTGAAGATTAAAGCGCTGTTTTTCCTTGTCGAAAAGGAAGAAAGCTTTGTTTGTCAGAAGCCCATATGGGCCACCTTTACGATAAACAGTTTCGTCGCTTGTGCCGGGAGCGCTGATAAACTCAACTTTATCCACAAGAACGCGCTTTGAATGCTCTTCTCGGAAAAGGATCACCTTTGGGATCAACATATAAAGATAGGCTGACCCAAACGTTCCCGGCCAGCGGGGCTTGTTATTTGGATAATCGCCTCTGCCCATGAGGTTGATATTAGCTGAACCATCGATTTGACCACCGCCAAGGAAGAAAGCATCGATACGTCCTTGTGCCGCGCAATCGAAAAGCTCTTGCGCACCATTTGTGAAGAAGTTGTTTTTGACGGACCCCAAGATGTTCAGGTGCTTTGGTTGCCCCCATAATTCTTGCGCGAGTAGGGCGGCCGCGCCAGGAATGGGAGAGGAAGCGCCGACAGCAACATGGTTGCAGTCTTTCAAAAGGCCAGCGATTATAGAAATAAGCAGCTTGCGGTTTTCAATATCACTCATGATGGGCTCCCTTCGCCAAAAACAAATTTTTCAAGATATTCAGCGCGGCCAGCCGGATCTTTTGCCATACTCTTGTATAGACGAATATGATCACCATTTTCATCTTCGCCTTGCCAAAAGGCGAGGGGCCAGGTGCCTTTTTCGCAATGCGCGATGCCGCCAATATACAAGCTGGGCAAGGTCCCTGCTGCGAACTCTTCGTTTTCCAGAAGATTATCATCAGTAACTTTTTCCACTGTGATTAAGGCCGTTTTGGACCCTTGGGCCATGTTAATTAACTCGCGGCGGCGGCCAACCCAAACATTCCCGTCCCGATCGGCGAGTGGAGCATGGAAGATCGCGACATCTGGCTGAATGGCAGGTATTGCGACAACTGGATCGTCTGTTTCGTTGAACGGATTTTGAATAACCTTCCAATCGGGATGATGCTGTAGAATATCACTGCCGATAATGCCGCGAAGTGTGGCAAAGGGCGCGCCTTTTTGAGATGCTTGAATAGCAGCGTGAATTGCTGGGCAAGTCGCATCTACAATATTGATGCTACCGTTTAAAACGGCTTCGTTAAAGGCAGGAGGTGGATTGTGCTCACCAAGCGTTAGTGCAGAACTTTCATATGTTTTCACACATCCGGCTGCGATCAACATCTCAGATTGTAAACCACTGGTTGGAACACCTACGATGTGTAAATTTCTTGCGCGGCGGCGGATTAAAGCGCGTGTGGCTGCCATTGAAATACCTGCATAATCAGCAGGCACGGCAATTTTTGCGCCGTCAGGGACTTTATCAGCAAGTTCCGACAAGGTTATAAGCATATTCAGATCCTTGTTTGTTTTTATAATTGTTGTCTTTTACCGCTTCGGCGGAGAGAGGGGATGAGGATAGGTGGTAAACCTCCGACGAGCATGCAAATGCCTGCATACGTAAATGCAGCCCCATAGCTATTTGTCATATCATAGATTAAGCCACTCATAAAAGAGCCACTGGCCACACCCATACCTCCGCCTATGGAGATGCTGCCGAAAATAACTCCAAAATTTCGTCCCGAGAACAGGCGACTGGCAAGAGAACCGGTAATTGGGGCGCGTGTACCTGCTGTCAGGCCAAAAAAAGCGATGAATGCTATGACAAAGACTAGGTCTGATGGGGCGTTGATAAGCCATAGGGATACAATCCCGAGCGCCGTCATAATATGAGTGGAGGCGGCAATAATAATTATATTAAAGCGGGTGAGGAGAAAGCCGCAGCATATCATTCCGGGAGGTATTAGCGCGCCCATTAGACCGAGGTAAGAAGAGGCTTGGATTGCAGGGAAGCCCCTGTCGATAAGATAAGATACGCTTTGAAATAACGTGGCGTATGTGCCATTTCCTGTAATGAAGAAGATGGATGCAAGCCCCCAGAAAGCAGGCATTCTGATTGCCTCTTTTAAGGTAATGTCCGGTTCCGCTTTGATGGTTTTGTAGTTTTCCTCAGTTTTCGGAAGCTTCCGGCCTGCAGCTAGCTTTCGCCAAGGCAATACCCATAGGCAAACAAGGCCGCATAAAATAGCGACGCCAATATAAATTTCGGCATTTCGCCACCCATAATGAGTAATTAGATACTGCGAGAGCGAGAAGCCAATTAAACTGCCTGCGCCATATGCGGCAAATATGATGGAAAGCGCTAAGGGAAGTTTCTGTTTGAACCAGCGTGTCACTAGCGTTGAATTGGTGACGTTCCCGCAGAGTGCGGCTGAAAGACCCACAAATACACCAAGACCTATATACATTTCCCACAATGCTTCAGCGTTCCCTGAGATCAGGAGACCTGAGCCAGCGAGGGCAAATCCGGCGCTGAAAACGATAAGGGGACCAAAGCGATCGAAAAGAAGCCCAGCAATGGGACCTGTCAGACCCGTGATGATCGAACAAAGTGAGAAAATTGAGGCGATTGTACTTCTGGACCAGCCGAACTCTTCCGTAAAGGCGGGAACAAGGTTGGGAAAATGCTCTAGCAGCATGCGTCCAACAGTCCCGATACTGAAGCAGATCAGAAGTAGACCGATTGATACAAATGTGAATTCAGTTTGCTGTGCGCGTGGCAAGGTAAACTCCGTCAGGGGCGCTAAGACGCGAGAGTTATTATTATTTTCCCCTGTTTTCCTTATGTTAGCAGACAGTTCTCCTGTTGCCAAATGTACAATTCAATATGGAGTTAGTCTTTTCTGAAGACGGCAGATGCAATCCAGCCTGCGATGAGAGCAAGGATGATAGCAATAATACCGTGAAGGGCTGGATACTCGTTCGCAAAATCATAAATGGTGCGGCCGAGACCAAATTTCTTGATGAAAAGCGGTGACGTCTGAGCGCTTATTAAATCGCCATTTTCGAAGAAGTACACTTCAGAAACGTAGTTGCCGACCGGGACATTCGCAGGAAAATGAATGGAGGCACGGAAAAGCTGGTTTCCCAGAAATTGCACCCCATTCTCGTTGGTAATGAACAGATTCTCTTGGCTCCGCTGCCGAATAATTGCTTCTTTAAAAAGGTCAAATTCCTCGCCTGGATTTTGGCTTTGATAACTAAGCCGGTTAGGACCTAAGCGAAGACGCTCCAGCGTTCCTTGATCAGCAATTTCTTCTATAGGACGATTGCTCGCTAGGGCAAAAAAACCGGGAATGCGTTCAACATCAACGGCCTGCGTGTTTGCCCAGATACCAAGTACCCGTTCTTTTTTACGAACGAGAAGATCTTTGTGAGGGCCGCGAACGGCAATGATGATATCACCATGACGCGCAGGGTTGTTTTCTCGCGCGGCTTCAATCGTTCCGAATAGCAATAAGTCGGTGCCCGTGAAATCAGAGGTGACCGAAATAAGGTGAGAGGAAATATCCGTGACAAGTGATGGCTCCGCTTGTGCCCTAAAAGGTACAAGAAGGCAGGCAAATAGAAATAAAGATGTCAGTTTTTTGAAAATAGACATCGTTACCTCTCGCTCATTAAGCCGATGGAGTAGAGGTCCTCTGGCGTAAGGACAAGGTCAAACGCCAGTTTTCCGCATACTAGTAAGACAATAAACGCAAGAAGAAAGCGGAGTTGGTCGCCTCGAAGAAGAGCCCCCAGGCGAGTGCCAAACTGTGCGCCGACGACAGCGCTGCTCATCAGGAGGAGGGCGAGTAATACATCAACAGTTTGAGTAGCAATTGAATGGAGAAGCGTTACGTTTGCTGTCACAAAAATAATCTGAAACAGGGAAGTTCCAATCACGACAGATGTGGGCATTCCAAGCAGGTAAATCATGGCTGGAACCATAATGAAGCCGCCGCCAACGCCCATAATGGCGGAGAGAATACCGACGAGAAACCCGAGCCCCAGCGGCATTAAGGCGCTGATATAGAGCTTGGATTTACGGAACCGCATCTTAAAGGGTAGGCCGTGAATCCAATAATGTTGGTGCAGTTTTTTTCGGGCTATCTCACCTTTGCGACTGCGAATGAGAGAGCGTAAACTCTCGTTCAACATTAGTGCACCAATAATCCCAAGGAAAACCACGTAGGAGAGTGAAATCAATAGATCGACTTGGCCTGCCGATTTTAAAATAGTGAAGATCCAGGTGCCAAATCCGGATCCGACGACACCCCCAATCAGGAGAACAGTGCCCATCTTTAAATCAACATTTCCGCGGCGCCAATGTGCCAGAACGCCGGATACGCTGGCAGCGACGAGCTGGTTTGCTCCTGTCGCCACGGCAACAGCAGGCGGGATACCTGTAAAAATCAGTAACGGTGTCATCAAGAAACCGCCACCAACGCCAAATAGGCCGGAGAGAAGTCCCACAGCCCCACCCATGCCAAGGATCAGGAACAAGTTCACTGAAATCTCGGCGATGGGCAAATAAATAGGCATGTGGGTTCTAATTCCCTGAATAGGCAGAAGTAATACTATCTCAGCCTATACAATAATTTGCCAGAAATTGTAACTGGATCAGTAAAATTTTGTTGTTTACCGAGCCAATTAAGCTGCCAAATCAATGGATTTCAGCAATTGCCGGATTTTCTCGCTGTAAAGGGAGTAAAAAATAGTCTGAGCTTCGCGACGTGTGGTCACGATGTCATCCCGCCTTAATCTTCCTAAATGTTGAGATAAAGCCGACTGGCTGATTTTAATAGTCCGCTCAAGTTGTCCGACGGACATTTCTTTTTCAGATAAGCATGTCAAGATCTCCAGACGGCGCTGGTTACCCATGGACTTCAATATTTTGCTGGCTCTGCCTAAAGAATTGGAAAGATCGCGGAAATCTCTCGCAGTATTGGATTCACTTCCCATGTAGAAGTACCTCCCCCCAGATGGTACGGAACTTAATAAAACAAACTCAAATTTGCGCCCCAATGACCGCTAGTTCAGAAAGTTGAACTAAAGATCCTTGTGCTGGTCAAGCCAGCTATCGTGGTGATGGCAAGCTTGAACGAATTCAATATTGCCTTCCCTGTAATCACCACTATCTTTGGATCAAAAGTGTTACAGGCCCCCTCTACACAAAGGGCATTCTTATGCTTTTCGAGCCAAAGTTGCGGGACAGTTGCACAGTTTTCAATTCAAATAAACGAATTTTTCGGCTGGCCCTGTTTTTCCGCCGCGCGGAGTATACGTAATAATAAATGCAAATGCACCCTATTATTAACTGATGGGCCTCTTTTGTGAATTTGGTTCACTTTAAGGTGGCGAGAATGTCTAGTTGACGTTTACGTAAACGTCAACTAAGCTGAGGCTAGAAGTTAGTAGTCCACAGTGGGAAGAAAATGGAAGCTAATACATTTTCCATAACAGATCTTGCGGAAGAATTTCAGGTTACTTCCAGAACAATCCGATTTTACGAGGATAAGGGGCTTATCTCACCAGAGCGTCATGGGTTGACCCGGGTATATTCTCGTGGCGACCGGGCGAGGCTTAAATTGATTTTGCGCGGGCGGCGTCTGGGGTTCAGCTTGCAAGAAATCAAAAAGATGATTGATCTGTATAACCCGGACGGGGAGCCAATGGAGCAGTTGAAATATACGCTTCAGAAATGTGATGACCAGCTTCAGAAATTGGTGGAGCAGCGCAAAGATATCAACGACGCCATTGAGGAGTTGGAATCCGGAATTGCGGATTTGAAAGACTATCTGAATGCCCGGATTGCGGGGAAGGAACCTGCGAAAAAGAAATTAGCGTAAATTTAAGCCTAGCGCATACATGCAAATGATGAATGCACAGGGACGAAAATCATTCATTAGAAAATAACCTTGCCAAAGGAAACTCGAAAGGAAACTAGATCATGAAAAGTGTGGTCATTGCCGGATACAGCCGTTCTCCCTTCACACTCGCGAATAAAGGTGAGTTGATTAAGGTGCGCCCTGATGAATTGACAGGTCAGGTTGTCAGAGGTTTGATCGAGAAAACCGGTGTTAATGTTGAAGATATTGAGGATGTGATTATCGGTAGTGCTTTTCCTGAAGCCGAGCAGGGCTTCAACGTTGCGCGTATCGTTAGTTTCCTGGCAGGGATTCCCAAAACAGCTGCGGCGACAACTGTAAACCGTTTCTGTGGTTCCTCCATGCAAGCCATCCACATGGCTGCAGGTGCAATCCAGATGGGAGCCGGTGAGGTTTTCATTTGTGGTGGTATTGAAAGCATGACGCGTGTGCCAATGGGTGGCTTTAACCCTGCACCGCATCCTGGTCTCTACAAAACATACCCTGAAGCCTATGTTTCTATGGGGGTAACTGCTGAAAATCTTGCAAAACAATATGATATCTCTCGGCAGGAGCAGGAAGAGATGGCTGTGGAAAGTCATGCACGTGCAGCGGCTGCTCGTGAGGCAGGCAAATTTGATGAAGAGATTGTTCCAATTGTCGATGGCAACAACCGTATTGAAAAGGATGGTTGTATTCGCCCAGAGACCACAATGGAAACGCTTGCAGGGTTGAAACCGGCATTTGATGCAAACGGTTCTGTAACCGCGGCGACGTCTTCTCCGCTGACGGACGGTGCATCTGCCACATTGATTTGCTCCGAAGAATATGCAGATGCAAATGGCTTGACGAAAATGGCTCGCATCAAATCCATCGCCGTTGCAGGTTGTGCGCCAGAAATTATGGGTATTGGTCCAGTGCCAGCCACCGAAAAGGCGTTGGCCCGTGCAGGTCTGAAGCTTGCAGATATCGATATCATTGAGCTCAACGAAGCTTTTGCGGCGCAGTCCATTGCAGTTCTAAAGGCTGCGGGTATGAGCTATGATAATACAAACCTTGATGGTGGCGCGATTGCCATGGGTCACCCAATGGGTGCAACCGGTGCCCGTATCACAGGTAAGGTTGCCAGCCTGCTACAGCGTGAAGGTAAATCCCTTGGTCTGGCAACTCAGTGTATCGGTGGTGGTCAGGGTATCGCAACCGTGCTGGAGGCTTGCTAATCATGGCTATTCAGAAAGTTGCCGTAATCGGTGCTGGTGTCATGGGGGCGGCAATTGCCGCACATGTCACGAATGCAGGGTATGACGCGGTCCTTCTGGATATTGTTCCAGAGGGAGCAGGCAATCGGAATATGCTGGCGGAAGGCGCTGTAAAGCAGATGCTGAAAACCAAGCCTGCGCCGTTTATGCATAAACGGAATGCGCGTCGTATTGCGACAGGAAATTTGGAAGATAATCTTGATATGGTCGCTGATTGTGACTGGATCGTTGAAGCGATTATTGAGCATCCAGGGCTGAAACAGGACTTGTATAAGCGTTTGGATGCTGTTCGCAAAGAAGGTTCCATCGTCACCTCTAATACTTCCACTATTCCGCTGAAAACGCTGATGGATGGAATGCCAGATAGTCTGCAAAAAGATTTTGCTATTACGCACTTCTTTAACCCGCCGCGCTATATGCGCCTGTTTGAATTGGTGAAAGGCGAGAAAACTCGCGATTATGCCATTGAGGAGTTGCGAGAGTTTGCAGATAAGGCTTTAGGTAAAGAGGTTGTAGATTGCTACGACACGCCAGGCTTCATTGGCAACCGGATTGGTATCTACTGGTCATTTGTTGCGATGAAATCTGCGTTTGATCTTGGTCTAACCGTTGAGGAAGCCGATGCTGTTTGTGGTAAGCCGATGGGAATCCCAAGCACCGGTATCTTTGGTCTTGGTGATTTGACCGGTATTGATCTTGGCCCAAAGGTAAATGCCAGCATGCTGAACGAGCTGCCGGAAAGCGACCCTTTCTGTCAGGAGTATGATGAAAATCATCCACTTGTTTCCACGATTATGAAAATGATCGATGAAGGATATACTGGCCGTAAGGGCAAGGGTGGCTTCTACCGTATGAATAAAGAAGGCGGTAAGAAAGTTAAAGAAGCCCGCAACCTTCAGACAGGAGAATATGCGGTAGCTGCCAAACCTCGTATGAAGTCCGTCAGTGCGGCGAAGAAAGGTCTTCGGGCGCTGGTAGAGGCTGATGACAAAGGGGCTGCATACGCATGGGAAATCCTCTCTCGGGTGATTTCGTATTCCGCAAATCTGGTGGGTGAGATTGCCGACGATATTCTGGCGATCGATAGTGCCATGAAGACAGGTTATGCCTGGAAATATGGTCCGTTTGAACAACTAAACCAGCTTGGTAACCAGTATTTCATCGACCGCTTGAAAGCCGAAGGCAAGCCCGTTCCAGCTTTTCTTGAAAAAGTAGGCGACCGTCCTCTTTATAAAGAAGAAGGCGCTGAGAACCTTTATATGACACTGGGCGGGGAATATGCCGAAATTCCAGTGGCCGAAGGTGCTTGGATGCTCGCAGACATTAAGCGCGGTAAAGAACCGTTTATGTCTAATAAGGGGGCAAGTCTTTGGGATCTGGGTGATGGTGTTGCCTGCCTGGAAATTCATACCAAAATGAACAGCATCGATCAGGATGTTGTTACCATGTTGCAGGAAGCGCGTAAAATTGACCGTAAGGGTTTCAAGGCGCTGGTTATCGGTAACGATGCTGATAATTTCTCTGTTGGAGCCAATGTTGGTGTGGTGCTATTCGCTGCAAATGCGGCTATGTGGCCAGTTATTGAAAATTCCATCAGCGAAGGTCAAAACGCGTTGATGAAATTGAAATATGCGCCATTCCCAGTTGTCGCCGCTCCTGCAGGGATGGCGCTTGGCGGAGGCTGCGAGATTGTATTGGCTGCTGATGCGGTTCAGGCACATGCGGAGAGTTACATGGGCCTTGTTGAGGTCGGTGTCGGTGTCTTGCCTGGCTTTGGTGGGTGTAAAGAAATGGTAATTCGTGCCTTGGCGAATAAGAAGCGCCCAGGCGGGGCAATGCCGGCTCTTGCAACTGTTTTTGAAAATATCTCAACAGCAAAAGTCGCCACAAGCGCAGAAGAAGCCCGTGATATGTTCATCCTTCGGGATGGGGATAGCGTGACAATGAACCGTAAGCGGGTTCTGGCTGATGCGAAGGCGAAAGCCCTTTCTATTGCCGAAGGTTATGAAGTGCCTGAGCAAGCGGAGGTCTCTCTGCCAGGGCCAACTGCGGCAACTGCATTTGATATGGCTGTATCGGGTTTTGTCCAGATGGGCAAAGCAACCGAATATGACGGTGTTGTAAGCGGTGAGGTTGCCAGGGTTCTGTCTGGCGGTGATAGCGATATGACGGAAACGGTGACAGAGAAAAAGCTGCTGCAGCTTGAGCAGGAAGGGTTCATGAACCTTATCCGTAATGAAAAAACTTTGTACCGGATTGAGCATATGCTGACCACTGGCAAGCCACTTCGCAACTAAGGAGAGACGAGATGCCGATTTATAACGCACCAGTTAAAGACATCAAATTTGTCCTTAATGACCTGCTGGGTCTGGACAAAATGACCAACATGCCGGGCTTCGAAGAGGCGACACCAGATTTGGTGGATGCTATTTTGGAAGAGGGGGCAAAACTTGTGGAAGAGGTTATTCAACCTCTTAACCAAGTTGGTGATACCGAAGGCTGTAAATGGAATGACGGAGAGGTGACAACACCTACCGGATTTAAAGAAGCTTATGATGCCTACTGTGAAGGTGGCTGGGGTGGCATTGACATCCCAGAAGCTTATGGGGGGCAGGGGCTGCCGCACACTATTGGTGTTGCTGTCGCTGAGATGATGAGTTCTGCCAATATGGCATTTGGAATGTATCCGGGCCTTACACATGGCGCATCTGCGGCGATCCTGAAACATGGAACGGAAGAGCAGAAGCAGGCTTATATTCCAAAAATGTCTACAGGAGAGTGGACCGGTACCATGAACCTGACTGAACCTCATTGTGGTACAGATTTGGGTTTGATGCGCACGAAAGCGGTGCCTCAAGAAGGTGGCAGCTTTAAAATTTCCGGTACAAAGATTTTCATCTCCGCCGGTGAGCATGATATGAGCGAAAATATCATTCACTTGGTGCTGGCGAAGATACCAGGCGGCCCGGATGGCATTAAAGGGGTTTCTCTCTTTATCGTGCCAAAGTTCAAGCTCGATGCAGAAGGAAATCCAGCTGAACGTAACGGCGTTTCATGTGGCTCCATTGAGCACAAGATGGGTATCCATGGAAACTCAACTTGCGTCATGAATTATGACGATGCTGAAGGCTATCTGTTAGGGCAGGAGCATAAAGGCATGCGCGCAATGTTCACGATGATGAATGCAGCGCGCCTTGGTGTCGGTATTCAAGGGCTGTCCCAAGCAGAGGTCGCTTATCAGAACGCTGTTGAGTATACAAAAGACCGTATTCAGGGACGCTCCATCAGTGGTGTTAAGGCGCCAGAAAAAGCTGCTGATCCCATTATTGTGCATCCAGACATTCGCCGGAATCTTCTGATGTGTCGTGCTTTCTCTGAAGGTGCGCGGGCGCTTGGGCTTTGGGCTGCACTTCAGGTGGATATGGTGGAGAAAGCCCCAACTCAGGAAGAGCGTGATGCGGCTGATGAGGCTCTTGGGCTTTTGACGCCTGTTATCAAGGCTTATTTCACGGATAAAGGCTTTGAGCTTGCAGCTGTTGCTCAACAGTGTTTTGGTGGTCACGGTT
>JAEPMY010000030.1 GCA_017643685.1 Sneathiella sp. | reverse complement strand
CCTGACCAAGACCGGCAGGCAGAACGCAGCCCATGACAACTTCGTCGATGTCAGATCCGCTAAGACCAGCGCGGTCAAGCGCACCTTTGATCGCTACGGCACCAAGCTGAGGCGCTTTAACATCGGCAAGTTCTCCCTGAAAACCGCCCATTGGGGTCCGGGCCATGCCCACAATCACAATTGGATCGTCACTCATTTTTTTCTCCATTCACATAAAGTTTGTTTTATGCGCCAATCCCAAAACCTTATTTGGTTTCGTTAAACAATTCACGGCCGATTAGCATCCGGCGAATTTCGCTGGTGCCCGCACCGATTTCATACAATTTCGCATCCCGCAGAAGACGGCCTGTTGGATATTCGTTGATATATCCATTTCCGCCCAGTGTCTGAATAGCTTCCAGTGCCATCCATGTTGCCTTTTCCGCTGCGTAAAGAATAGCACCGGCTGCGTCTTTACGGGTTGTCTCGCCGCGATCACATGATTTCGCCACAGCATATACATAGGCCTTACAGGCGTTCATGGTAGAGTACATGTCCGCAATTTTACCCTGCATCAGCTGGAAAGTCCCAATTGGCTGGCCAAACTGCTCCCGCTCATGGACATATGGGATTACAACGTCCATACAGGCATCCATGATACCCAAAGGCCCCGCGGCCAAAACAGCACGCTCGTAATCCAGACCAGACATCAGAACCGCAACACCACCGTTCAATTTACCAAGAATGTTTTCTTCTGGAACTTCACAATCTTCGAACACCAGCTCACATGTGTTGGAGCCGCGCATCCCCAGCTTGTCCAATTTCTGGGCGGTGGAAAAACCTTTCATGCCTTTTTCAATGATAAAGGCCGTAATGCCGTTCTGGTTCGCCTCTGGATTGGTTTTCGCATACACCACCAGCACATCGGCGTCTGGACCGTTTGTAATCCAGAACTTGTTTCCGTTCAGGATATAACGATCCCCTTTTTTATCCGCCCGAAGACGCATGGACACCACGTCGGAGCCGGCACCGGGCTCACTCATAGCAAGGGAGCCAACATGCTCACCTGAAATCAGTTTAGGCAGATATTTGCTTTTCTGCTCTTCGTTGCCGTTGCGGCGGATCTGGTTCACGCAGAGGTTTGAATGCGCGCCATATGACAAACCAACAGAGGCAGATGCCCGGCTGATTTCCTCAACGGCAATCACGTGCTCAAGATAACCAAGGCCACTTCCGCCATATTCCTCTTCAACAGTGATACCGAGCAGACCGAGATCCCCCATCTTCTGCCACAGATCCATTGGAAATTCATTGGTGCTGTCAATCTCACCAGCACGCGGGGCAATTTCAGCGGCCGCAAAACTCGCAACAGTATCCCGCAGCATGTCTGCGGTTTCACCGAGATCAAAATTCAGTGTTGGATAATGAAAATTAGACATGGAATTCCCTTCTTTCCATCCAGTTATGACACGGCGACCAGTGTGGCGAGCAGTAACGCACAATGCACCCGCTTCCCCTGATCAAAAACAAATACATCGGTCTCCGCAATCACCAGATTACGGCCCGATTTAATCACTCGTCCCTCGGCCACGATTTTGTCACCTTTAGCCGGGGCCAATAAATTCAGCTTATACTCAGCCGTCAGGCATCCTTTACCTTCTGGCATCGTCGTCGCAGCGGCAGCGCCCGCAGCATTATCAGCAAGGGCACCCACAACACCCCCGTGAAAATATCCATTCTGCTGTGACCAACGCTCATCATAATTCAGTGACAGCGAAACTTTTCCAGTCTCCAGCGCGATAATCTCAGCGCCCAGATGCTGCATGAATTTCTGCGACTTAAAAACTGGCTCAATCCGGGTCTTCAAATTTTCATCAATCATGATGACGCCCCCGTCTTCTGACCAAGGTTCACGGCATCTGATTTGCCCAGCAGGCACATCATGGTGAACACGCCTGTTAAACAGAGTTTCTCCTCACCATCCTTCACACTAAAGGCCTCTCCCTTCAGGTGGTAGAGCTTGCCACCCGGACGAATGACGTGCGCCCGCGCAATCAGCACATCTCCATCGGAAGGGTTCAGGAAATTCACCTTCATATCAACGGTCAAAACCGTACTATTTTCAGGATAGAGCGAAAAAGCGGCATATCCAGCCGCCGAATCCACC
This sequence comes from Sneathiella sp., assembly GCA_017643685.1. Taxonomy (GTDB): domain Bacteria; phylum Pseudomonadota; class Alphaproteobacteria; order Sneathiellales; family Sneathiellaceae; genus Sneathiella. The sequence goes on along the minus strand of JAEPMY010000030.1, from coordinate 28,934 downwards.
AAAGAGCCCACAAGACCGCCATGAAAGAAGCCATGCTGCTGGGTCAGTTTAACATCTCGCTCCAAGGTCAGTTCGCAAAAACCAGGCTTCAAATCGCTCATACGTGCCCCGATCAGCCCCATAAAAGGCTGACGCGAGAAACTATCGCGCACGACGGCTTCAAATTGCGGATTTTTCGCAATCAGTTCTGACACCCTGTTTCCTCCGTTTTATTGAAAAGGACTATACCGCAAAGGAACAATATTGACAAAATCGTTTATCTTTATCGAAACTATTGATAATATCTATCATTATGGATATTTATCAGCTCCGATATTTTCTGGCCGTTGTGGAAACGCAGAATTTCTCCCGCGCGGCGGAACGTGTTTTTGTCAGCCAGCCGACCCTCTCTACCGGCATTAAGAAGCTGGAAGATGAACTGGGCGCGCCGGTTTTTAACCGCGAAAAACGAAGTATCACCCTAACCGCTGCTGGAAACCGACTGCTGCCGAGGGCGCGAACCATCATCTATGAATGTAACGCCGCCAAAATGGATGCGGCAGATCATAGCGCCACCCAACGTCTGCAGGTTGGGGTTCACCCCCTCCTCCCCGTTCGGGCGCTCGCCAGACTCCTATCAGATTTTCGCGGCTCTCACTCAGAGGTTCAAATCGCCCTTAAAGAAGGCAGCACGGAGCAAATTGAACGTTGGCTTGATGAAGGGCGAATTGATATCGCCATCGGCCCTGCAACCGGATCAGGTGACAAATACATATTTGAAAAATTGCTGACCACCAAATGCCTGCTCGCCATGTCCCACGATCATCCGCTTGCAAGCCGCGCTGTCATCCCCCTAAATGTCCTCAACCGACAGGATTTCATTCACCGGAGCCACTGCATTACCGAAGCAGAAGTAACACGGATCTTCTCTCGCGCTGGCGTCAATCCGCATATCGTCTTCAGAACCCAAGAAGATGACAAAGCCATCAGCATGGTCCGGGAAGGCATCGGCCTTTGCGTCATTCCGGATATCCTCTATTCGAATGATTTCCTACTCACCCCGATAGATGGGGTAAATGTCAGCCGCACCATCGGCTTAAGTTGGTCCGAAGATAAAATGACAGAACTGGTACAGGAGTTCAGGCAATTTGCCAGCAGTCACGGCTGGAAAGGCCGAACAGGCACCCCGCAAGGGTTGAGCTGGGCCCGTTAATTATAGAAGCGCCAGTGACGCAATTCCCAAAAAGGCAACAAAACCAATAACATCGGTAATGGTTGTTACGAAAACACTGGATGCCACGGCCGGGTCAATCTCATAACGATCCAGCGTAATTGGCACCACCATTCCCGCGATCCCCGCCACGAACATGTTTAAAACCATCGCAATGGCAATCACCCACCCAATGGTGAAATCCCCAAACCAACCCCACGCGACAAGCCCAATTAAAACGGCAAAGACACTGCCGTTCAGCGTGGCAACCAGCGCCTCCTTGCTGATAATTCGGGTCATGTTGTTACTGGTCAGTTCTCGCGTTGCGATGGCGCGCACCGCGACGGTCAAGGTCTGCGTCCCCGCATTTCCGCCCATACTGGCCACGATGGGCATCAGAACCGCAAGGGCGATCACCTTCTCCATTGCCTGATCAAACATCCCGATGGCAAGGGACGCAATCACCGCCGTCAGCAGGTTTACCAATAGCCACGTGAAGCGTGTTTTCGTGGTCTCAATGATGGAGCCAAAAAGATTATCTTCCGCAACACCACCAAGACGCAGGATATCCTCCTCCGCCTCTTCGTTGATAACGTCAACGATATCGTCAACGGTGATCATACCGATCAATCCGCCCCGATCATTGACCACCGCCGCGGAGGTCAGGCGATACTGCTTAAAGAGATAAGCCACTTCCTCCTGATCCATATCAACGGGAATCAGCGTCTGTTCACGCTGCATAATATCTGACACCGCAACACTTCTCTGGCTGCGCATGGCTTTATCCAACGGAATTGTGCCAATAGGTTGATGGCGTGGATTGACAACGAAGATCTCATAGAATTCGTTAGGAAGGTCGTCTGTCTCTCTCAGATAATCAATTGTCTGACCGATGTCCCAATATTCTGGAACCGCGATCAGATCACGCTGCATCAAACGACCAGCGGATTCGTCCTCATAGGAGAGACCTTCTTCGATGATCACCCGGTCTTCAGCCGAGAGTTCCCGCAAGATCTCCTGCTGATCTGCATGTTCCAGATCCTCTAGAACATGAACCGCATCATCCAGCTCAAGGTCGGTAACCAGCTCGGCAATCTCGGCCGGTTCCATCTCCTCAACCAAGTTGTCACGAACGGTCTCGTCCAGATCGGAATAAACTTCCGCATCCACCAGATCGCTTGCAACCTGAATTAATTCAATCCGAAGAGCCGGCTTCAGCTGCTCGATCAAATCCGCCATATCGGCGGTATGCATTTCCGCAAGTTCCTGACGTACCAGATCAGAATCGCCCTCTCTAAGGGCTTCCTGAATCTGGTAGACTGTATCTTCGCTAAGACCGAGTTGAGAGACGTCTTCGTCTTTCAGCTCTGCCTCTCGCTCAAGTGTGTTGTCAGGCACTTGCTCAGGCATTAAGCCTCACTCTCAAGGTTGTTACGGCGGCAAATCGGGCCCGGCATCATATCCCCTGCTTTTTGGTGCTGCGCATCCACAGCCGCAATCGCAGTAATATTCACGAGCCCCCGAACGGTCACTGATGGCACAGTAATGTGAACGGATTTTGACATCCCGATCAGAATTGGACCAACTGCGATCCCGTGCGCCAAGCTTTTGGCAATGTTGTAGCCAATATTGGCAGATTCCAGATCTGGCATAATCAGCAGGTTTGCAACACCGGTCAGCTTGGAGTTTGGAAACAGGCTTTCGCGAATTTCCGGCACCAGCGCGGTGTCCGCCTTCATTTCCCCTTCGACTTCCAGGTCAGGGGCAATTTCCCGGATCAGGCTCACTGCTTCTTTCGCACGGCGAGCACTTGGAATATCGGAAGAGCCAAAGTTGGAGTGGGATACCAACGCTGCTTTCGGCTCAATACCAAAACGGCGGACCTCATCTGCCGCCAAAATGGTCAACTCCGCCAACTCTTCTGCGGTATGGGTTTCCCGAACCTGCGTGTCAGAGAAAAACAGCGGACGACCATTCATTATCAGCAGATGCAGCGCGGATGCATGCCGCACCCCTTCGCGAAGCGGAATAATGCTGGAGACACGGCGGAAATGCTTGCTGTATTTCCCGTAAGTTCCGCAAACCATTGCATCGGCATGCCCAAGATGGACAGCCATCGCCCCAATAATGGTGGTGTTTGTCCGAATATGCGCCCGAGCCGTATCTGGATCTACGCCATTTCGTTCGGCAAGGGCATGATAGGATGTCCAATATTCTCGGTAGCGCGGATCATCTTCTGGATCGACAATCTCGAAATCTTCATCCATCCGAATACGCAAACCCAACTTCTGCAGGCGATATTCGATAACTTTGCGGCGACCAATCAAAATAGGATTGGCAAGTCCCTCATCCACAATTGTCTGGACAGCAGAGAGAACACGCTCATCCTCACCTTCTGCATAAATGACCCGCTGTTTTTCTTGACGCGCGACATCGAACAGCGGCTTCATCACAAACTGTGTCCGATAGACAAAGTTGGTCAGGCGCTCATAATAAGCGGTTAGATCCTCAATCGGACGGCTTGCAACACCGCTTTCCATTGCCGCACGGGCAACCGCAAACGACACCTCAACATACAGGCGCGGATCAAATGGGGTTGGGATCAGATATTCTGGACCAAATGATTTAGGCTCCCCGCCATAGGCGCGGGCGACCACTTCAGACTGCTCAGCTTTTGCGAGGTCAGCAATTGCCTTCACAGCCGAAATTTTCATATCTTCGTTGATGACAGTCGCCCCGACATCCAACGCACCGCGGAACAAATAAGGGAAGCAAAGAACATTGTTCACCTGATTGGGATAATCAGAACGACCCGTCGCGATAATCGCGTCCGGGCGAACCTCTTTAACTTCTTCCGGCAAAATTTCAGGTGTCGGATTGGCAAGCGCCATAATAATGGGCCGCTCTGCCATGGTTTTCACCATGTCCTGTGACAGCGCCCCCGGCCCCGAACAGCCAAGGAAAATATCTGCGCCTTCAACCGCTTCCGCCAACGTGCGCTTATCAGTTTTCGCCGCAAATTTGGACTTGTAGGGGTCCATCTCAATCTCACGGCCCTCATAAACAACACCGTGAATATCACTGACGATGATATTTTCTAACGGCAGCCCCATGCTGACCAGAAGCTTCAAGCAGGCAAGTGCCGCCGCACCTGCACCGCACGCCGCCAGGCGTACATCCTCGATATTCTTATCCACAACACGAAGCGCATTATAAACCGCAGCGGCCACACAAATGGCCGTGCCATGCTGATCATCGTGGAAAACCGGGATATTCATGCGCTCCCGGCAGAGCTTCTCAACGATAAAACATTCTGGTGCTTTAATATCTTCCAGATTGATGCCGCCAAAAGTTGGCTCCATCGCGGCGATGATATCCACCAGCTTTTCCGGATCCCGTTCATCCAATTCGATATCGAACACGTCAACACCAGCGAATTTCTTGAACAGAACCGCCTTACCTTCCATAACAGGTTTGGAGGCAAGAGGCCCAATTGCACCAAGCCCCAGAACCGCCGTCCCGTTTGTGACCACCCCAACCAAGTTGCCACGAGCCGTCAGATTTGCAGCTTCTGCAGGATTTTCACTAATTTCCAGACAAGGATGCGCCACCCCCGGAGAATAAGCCAAAGCCAGATCAGACTGGGTTTCCATTGGCTTGGTAGGGGTAATTTTCAACTTACCGGGCTCAGGATATTTATGGTAGTCGAGAGCTCTCTGGCGCGGATCCGAATTCATTGCTGGTCCTTAAAATACGCATCTATTGGGTGTGAGAATATAATGGCCCACAATATGCCTATTCCGCTAGGGAAAACAAGAGGGGTTGTCAGTGATGGATAAGGGCACCATTTCTTAATAAATCGCCGTTATCATTCAAATAATACATTCCCAAATTTTGATATGGGGTAAAATCAGGTCATCAATGACGATACCAAGCGAATTTAAAAACTATAAAGGACCAACCGATACGGATGCCGCCTTGCAGGAAGTAGAGGCAAAGGCGGAAGAAATCGGTAAGGAACCCTGTATTTCATCCTATCTGCTCCCTGACATGGTGACGACTGATCATTTCCAGTTAGAAGAACATCGTATTCTTTGGGATTACTGGAACAAACATCGGCGTTCTGGCTCGGTCGCGGAATATGATTGGATTAACCCTGCCGAGTTTAATCGGGCGATGGGCTATGTTCTCCTGATGGAACCGAATGAGGAAGTAACGGACTTCCGCTATCGGGTGTATGGATCCCGCGTCGCAGAACGCTTTGGCGCCGAAATGACAGGAAAATGGGTTAGTAGTTTTAAGGGCGTTCAAAAATTACTGTCCATTTCCCAATATGCCCTCAGTGCGACGGTTCGCCGCCCCATGTATAGCGAGCATATTTTCTCCCGGGCTGAGTATACGAAAACTCTCTGGTGCCGCTTGATCCTGCCCATGCAAAATGAAAGCGGCAACCTAGACCGTATTCTAGTTGGCAATATTCCCGTTGATTTGGATATATCTGCAGATGCGCTTCAGTATCAGGCGTGATCAGTAAGGCAATCCGACGTAATTTTCGGCCATCGACTTTTGCGCGGCCTCCGAACTGATCAGATATTCCAGCTCTGTTCGCTGGATTTTATCACCGAACCCCTCATTTTCTGGAAATTTATGAAGCAGCGTGGTCATCCACCAAGAGAAGCGCATCGCTTTCCAGATCCTTTTGAGCGCTATTTCTGAATAAGATTTCAGCAGGCCGTCATCATGATCACGATACCGGGCAATCAGCGCCTGTGACAAATAGTGGATATCAGATGCGGCGAGGTTCAATCCCTTGGCCCCTGTTGGCGGCACAATGTGGCCAGCATCCCCCGCCAGAAACAACCGACCATAACTAAGCGGTTCCGCCACGAAAGAACGGAGAGGCGCAATGCTTTTCTCGATAGAAGGACCAATAATCAGAGTGTCTGCGGCTTTTTCCGGCAGTCTGCGTTTTAGCTCGTCCCAAAATTGCTGATCGGACCAGTTTTCAGCCTTATCATCCAGGGAACATTGCACGTAATATCGGCTTAAATTCGCATTCCGCATGGAACAAAGTGCAAATCCCCGATCAGAATGACTATAGATAAGTTCATCAGAAACCGGCGGTGTTTCCGACAAGATGCCCAACCAACCGAACGGATAGACCTTTTCATATTCCCGCAGGATATCCGCTGGAATGGACTTCCGGCTCACGCCATGAAATCCATCACAGCCCGCGATATAATCGCAATGCAAGGTTTTCATCTGCCCTTCATGAGTGAAAGTCAGGTACGGTTTCTCGGTCTTCAAATCATGAATTTCGACATTTTCAGCGGATGTCAAAACAGTGCCGTCCATTTTTCGGCGCGCCTCATAAAGATCACGGGTCACTTCTGTCTGGCCATAAACCATCACAGTCTTCCCACCAGTGAGTTTTTTGAGGTTCATATGATGGGTATCATATGAATACGAAATATCGAAACCTTCATGCACCATTCCGGCTTGATCCATCCGCTCCCCAACTTTAGCCGCGCGGAGCATATCGACCAGCCCTTGCTCCAGCACACCGGCACGAATGCGCCCCAGAACATATTCTTCGGTATGCTTTTCAAGGACAACGGAACTAATCCCGTTCAAATGCAAAATCTGAGATAACAGCAGCCCTGAGGGCCCACCACCAATAATCGCGACCTGCGTTCTCATACCTCTCCTCACTCACCTGTTTTCCACCCATTTGTGATTATGTGGCAGGTGAGTGCAGTTCTGAATGGCCTATTCGATCCAGTTTTTGTATATTCCGAACATAAGGGAGGGCAAATATGATACCGAACTATCATTTATATGGTGAAGAGAAGCGAACTGGCTTCCCTGACATCCTGCATTGCGAGTCAATCGCGGCCAGATCCCAAAAACATAATTGGGTTATTGCCCCTCACCGCCATCACAGCCTCCATCAGATTTTCTGGATCCGTCAGGGCGGCGGTAAAATGACTGTTGATGGGCGGATTTTTGAACTGCAAGATCGTCAGATTATTTCCATTCCCCCCAATGCGGTTCATGGGTTTGAATTTGTACAAAACACACAAGGACATGTGCTCACGATCCCAAGTCAGCGGGTCCGGCAGGCATTTGAAAATCTGCCCGATCTTCATGCCCGCTTAACAGCTCCAGCCATTATTGGGGCGCAGGAGCCTCTAACCCTTTATCTACTGGAAATTTCGAAAGAACATCGCCGTGCGATACCGGGGCGACCGGAAATGCTTCTGCATCTCTCGTCCTCTTTAATTTTGACAATCGCAAGAGATATGCAGGGTTTTCATAAGCATTCCCCCTCTTCAAAAGACCGAAAACTCGCGCAAATACAAACATTTCAGTCGAATGTAGAAGCAAACTTCAAAATCCGACATAAAGCCCAGTTTTACGCGGATATCCAGCATATCACCCTTCCCCACCTCACCCGTCTTTGCCGGCAAGTCTTAGGAAAGCCCGCATCCGAAGTCATTCAGGAAAGGTTACTGTTGGAGGCGCGGCGATCACTTGTTTATACCCGCCTGCCTGTTGGGGAGATTGCGTATGAGCTGGGCTTTGCAGACCCAGCGCATTTTTCAAAATTCTTTAAAAGCGGAACCGGTAAAGCGCCGTCAACCTACCGGGAGAAGGCGGACGCCCCTACCCGGACGCAACCAGCAGATCGAATTCTACAGGCTTTGCAAAAAGCCGGGCAGCCAAAGGGTCACTGACGGGAAGGCAACAAGGATCGCCACCCGAACAAGCTCTGCCCCGAAGAACGGCGCCACTCCTTTAAAGGTATCGCCCATTGGCGTATCCTTATCGAGGGCCGAGATAATAAATACATTCATCCCAACGGGCGGCGTGATGAGGCCTAGCTCCACCACGATGAGTGCCAGAATGCCAAACCATATCTTCAAATCAGCCTCTGGCATCCCAAAATCGAGGCCGGATATCACCGGCCAGAAAAACGGAATAGCCAGCAAGATCATACTGAGACTATCCATCAAGCAGCCCAAGACAATCAGCGCGATCAGCAACAAAACCAGAATGGTATATGCATCAAGGCCAGAGTTTAACATCAGTTCTGCCGCAGCTTGTGGGACACCACCCCGCGACATGAAGATTTTTAAAAGCTCCGCCCCTAGGATAATCAGATAAATCATCCCAGAGGTCTTCGCCGTCTCCATCAAGGCCCCCCGGAAACCATCCCAATTCACAACCCGCCGGAAAACGCCATAAGCTGTCACCAGAAACACACCAGCAGCAGCGGCAGGTGTTGGATTGAAGAAGCCGAAATAGATACCGCCAATGACCAGACCAAAAATGATCAGAACCGGTACCATTGCCAGCGTGGCGGAGATAAACTCCTCTCGTGTTATGAGATCACCTCTGGGCCCCGCTTCCGGTTTTATCCGTACATAAATGGCGATGGTCAAAAGAAATAGGAAAACCGCCAGAACGCCCGGAATAAAGGCCGCCATAAACATGGTGACGATATTCGCCTCCACGATCACGGCATAAACCACCAACACAATTGACGGCGGGATCAAGATACCCAGAACACCGCCGGCAGCCAGCGTTCCTGTCGCAAGCTCGCCGGAATATTTATAGCGCTTCAACTCCGGCAATGCGACTTGCCCCATCGTAGAAGCTGTCGCAAGGGACGAACCACACACAGAGCCAAAGCCCGCGCAAGCCGCAATCGCTGCCATAGCGACACCGCCGCGCATACGCCCAAACCACGCATTAGCCGCACGGAACAAATCTTGTGATAATCCGGCGCGCGTCGCAATATTCCCCATCAGAATAAACATGGGGACAACGGAAAGGTCGTAAACGGAGAACTGCGCCCAAGCGAGGTCTTTCAGCTGGCTGATCAGAATTTCAGGGCCATTTAGAAAGGCCGTTCCAATTCCGCCAACGAGGATCATTGCATAAGCAATGGGCGTTCGAATAACAATCAGGCCGATCAAGCCCGCCAGACCTACAAGTCCGATTAACAGGTGCTCTTCCACAGAAAATTCCTCTATCAGGCTCGGCGGTGTTGATCGTTCACATCAACCAATGTCATGAACGATGCCAATGCTAACAAACATAATGAAATCAGGGCTGGCACAAAGCCATACCAAATGGGAATGCTCAAAATACCGGTAATTTCTTCATATTCCCGATAATCAATGAGACCTGCGCTCATTCGCCAAAGCAATATCCCCGCAAAGGACAATGCAACAAGGCTCGCCAAGAAGCTCATGACCGCGATAGCCCGCCTCCCCGCGCCCGCCGTAAAAAGATCGGCGGTCACGTTAGAGCCGGTAATCTGACAATAGGGAAGGAAGGTAAAGGCCGCGATGGCCACCCCCATTTCAGTTAATTCAAAATCACCGGGAAAAGGTGTTTTGAACAACAGGTCTGCGAAAATTGAATAGGCATTTACGAGGACCACCAGTGTTAATACCAGTCCCCCAAGAAGTGCCCAAAATTCACATAAGCGATGAACAAGGGCATATGCCCTCGCCCATCCAGATAGATTACCGGCCATTGGATTACTTCATGTATTTCTGAACAGTTGCAACCGCAGTGTCATAGAGCTTTCTGCCATCGATACCTTTTTCGGATACCTCTGCAATCCAACGCTCAACAACTGGTTTCATCGCTGTTTCAAATTCCGCCCATTCGGCGTCCGTCAGCTGAACGTGTTTATTGCCAGCTTTTGTTGCCACAGCAAGACCAATCATCTCGCCTTTGTCCCAGTTTTTGCCGATTTCGTCGTGCCATTCCATACCGGAGTTATCGCGGAAAACCTTTTGAATATCCTCTGGAAGACTATCCCAAACGCGTTTGTTCATACCGATTTGGAAAGTTGTTGTCCCAAAGCGCTGACCTTTTGGCCCCTCGATCTGATACTGTGTCTGCTCTTGAATTTTGAGCGGCGGGATGATCTCAAATGGGATCAATGCACCATCCACAACTTTTTTGGAAAGCGCCAATGGCAATTCAGGCACAGATGTTTTAACCGGCGCGGCACCAAGGCTTTCCAATACCCATGCACCTGTGCGGGATGGGATGCGGATTTTCACACCTTCCAGATCGGAAGGGGAACGAATTTCTTTATCAACCATATGCAACGCGTTACCGCCATGCACATGCAATGTCATCGGAATGACACCCTTATATTCAGGGGCAAGGAATTCTTCGTACATTTCAAGCATTGCACGGTTCGTGGCCGAACTGTCGCCCCGGTGCACACCTGGCAGTTCAAACACCTCAGTCCGTGGGTACAGGCCGCCCGCATAACCGTTTACAAACCAAGCCAGATCAACAACACCATCGCGGAGCTGACGTGGCAACTGCGGCGGTTTACCGCCCAGTGACATGGCTGGATAAACTTCAATTTTCACACGGCCATTCGTACCTTTTTCAATACGCTCCGCCCACGGAACAATCATTTCCTGATGTGCCGCAGATTTCGGGCTCAAGAAATGATGGAATTTTAATGTAAAATCAGCGGCGAGAACGTTTCCGCTCGCAACGGCTGCTAGGGTCAGACCTGCAAGCAGGCTTCCCATACGTTTTGCAATTTTCATATCTGCACACTCCCTATTTTAATCCTGTTAGCAAAATTTGATTATTTACCACCACTTATTACCGGGTGTTATTCGTCATCCCGGCAGATCTTTATCCATATCCGGGATATCATCTATTTGCGCGAGCAGTTCCCGTGCTCGCCGGATCGAAGCCGCCCCGGTAACAACCATTTGCGGCAGGACCATCCATTCTAATGTCCAACTACTTCCGGAACGTTCATTTTCGTGCAGTAGCGCTTGATGCATACCAGAAATATTCATGGCATTAAAGCGCGCTAATGTCACCAGAACCTCTCCCCTTACCGGATTCTGCTTATGTGGCATGGCGGACGACCCACCGCTGCCAATTAGATACACTTCTTGCACCTCATTGACCGCCATCTGTATCACGTCTTGTCCTAATTTACCAATAGATCCTGTAAGCTCAGATAGCCAATTTGCAAGAGCCATCAAGCGCCGGCGATCCGTGTGCCAGCTTCCCATTGGATCCCGGAGACTGAGCTCTGCTGCCAAGTTCTTGCGCACCAACGCCGCCTTATCACCAAGCTTGTCCAATGTACCGACCGCACCGGCAAATTGCAGATAGGATATCTTCTCATGAACGCTGGCAAGCTCGTTCAACAAATCATTTAATGGTCGATGCCAGCCGTCGAACCGATGTGCTAGTGGAATGGGCAAAGCCTGCTGCATACGGGTACGCCCTATAATCTCCCGCCCGGCATATTTGTCTTTTAGTTCCGCAAGCTCCTGAACCAAACCAACTAACTCACCCTCAATCACCTTTAGGGCACCCTGAAGCCGAATGGTCAGGGAAGTATCAATCACATCCTGACTTGTGGCCCCAAAATGCAGAGCTCCATGATGCTCTTCAGGAAGCTTTTCTTTTATCTGGCGCAGAAATTCAGGAACAACCACACCATCTGTTGCGGTAGAGACGCAAAGCGCATCCAAATCAAAGGTCGTCTTCTCCAGCGCCGTCAGGACAGCATCTCTCGCGGCGTTGCTGATAACACCAGCGTCTGCCTCGGCCTTTGCAAGCCCTCTCTCAAAAGCGGACATTGCGGCCAAATCCTCTTCCGCAGAAAAGAAGCGAGCGACAGCTTCCTGTCCCAGCAGGCCTTTCAGAAAAGGATGTTCCAGCGTTGATACAGTCATCTACATCCCTTACGCCGCGGCGCCTTCATGGGCGGCTTTGGTGCGCGCTTTCAAGTCTCGCAAAGTTGTCAGCTCTAATTCAGTTGGGACCGGTGTTTCTGTCAAATCATCGGCAAAAATCACTGTCCAGCCACAAGTTTCCTGTACCTGCTCCCGCGTGACACCCGGATGGAGAGAGCGAACAACGAACTCTTTTGTTTCAGGATCCGGACGCCATACGGCTAAATCCGTAATCAGCAAAGTTGGACCTTTCGTTGTCATGCCTAACTTTTCCCGATCATCGCCGCCGGTTCCATGCCCAAAAGAGGTGAAGAAATCGATCTTATCAACCATTCCTCTCAAGGATTGCTTCATCGTGATGAAAATCTCTCCGCAAGAGGAGGCAATTTCAGGTGCACCGCCGCCGCCAGGCAAGCGTGTTTTGGGATTATCATAATCGCCGATCACCGTTGTGTTGATGTTGCCAAATTTATCAAGCTGCGCCGCGCCCAAAAAGCCAACGCTGACCCGTCCCCCTTGCAGCCAATAGCGAAACATCTCCGGCACGGATACAGTCGTAACCGCCGTATCACACAGCTCCCCATCCCCGATGGACAGCGGCAGTACATCAGGCGCAGTGCCGATTGTCCCACTTTCATAAATAAGCGTGATGTCCGGTGCATGGGTCAACCGCGCCACGTTACACGCGGCCGAAGGTGCCCCAATTCCCACAAAACAGATATCATCATTAGAGAGCGCCCGCGCCGCAGCGATTGTCATCATTTCATCGGCGGTGAAATCCAGATCAGACATCAGGCATCTCCCTTCAATTTCTGAACACGTGTTTCGAACACAGTTTCATCTTGGTCGAGGACATTTTCTTTCATCCAATCCGTAAATCGCGCGCGGTCTGTCGCGATTTTGTCCCAATCGATATATGCAGCGTTGTCGCGGATATAGTATCCGTGGGCATAAGACGGATGCGCCCCACCCGGCACGACACAAACACTACTAACAGCCCAATTTGGCAAAACGCAGGCGTTCAGGTGGACATCGTCAAAGTTATCGACGACCTCCTCAACGGTGACAACAGCGCGCTTCGCTGCCAGAACGGCTTCTTTCTGAACACCGATAATACCTTCGACCAGAATATCACCGCGCTTATTGGCCTTTTGCGCGTGAATAAACGTCACATCAGGGCGCACGGATGGAACGGCGGCTAACACCTCCCCCGTGAAGGGGCATGTCACTTCGCGGATGTTATCGTTCACCTCTTTAAGGCCTGCGCCTTTATAGCCGCGGAATGTCGCAAATGGCAGTCCTGCCGCTCCCGCTTCATAAGCGTTGGCCATGGCAGCGTGTGAGTGTTCTTCGATTTCCAGTGCTTGCGGCCAGCTATTTTCAACAGCATCCCGCACCCGGCGCAAAAGTCCCACGCCCGGATTACCAGCGTAAGAGAAGATCATTTTTCGAACCATCCCCATACCAACCATCTGGTCGTAAACCAGATCAGGCGTCATCCGGATCAGGGTCAGATCTTTGCGCCCCTGACGGATTGCCTCATGCGCCGCCGCGTGGGGGATCAAATGAGTAAAACCTTCAAAGGCAACTACATCACCATCTTTCAGGTTCTCTGCAACTGCGTCTTTCAAGGGTTGAAACTTGGCCATGCCTGGCGCTCCTCAAATATCAAAAAATACGGTTTCCTGATCCCCTTGAAGGTGGATATCAAAGCGATAGACATCTCCTTCCTTTTTGGCGATCAGAGTTGGCACGCGCTGTTGATGTTCAATCCGGGTCAAAATGGGGTCAGCGTTATTTGCGGCCTCTTCATCTGGGAAATACATCCGGGTATGCAGACCAATATTAATCCCGCGCGCGACCACCCAGAAAGTGATATGCGGCGCCATTGGGCGGCCATCTTTAAACGGCACGATCCCCGGCTTCACGGTCTCAAAAGTAAATTCCCCTGTTTCCATATCGCCGGGACAGCGTCCCCAACCGGTAAAATTTGGATCCGCCGCACCGCGCATTTCAGATGGGCTGTTGTAGAAACCGTTCGCATCAGCCTGCCAAATTTCCACGAGCGCATCCTTCACCGGCGCCCCCATACCATCATAAACGGTCCCTTTGACAGTGATCCGGGCACCCTCCGTCTGGTCATTGACCATTGAAGTTCCCAAATCTTCAGCATAAACATTTGTGATGCCGGTAAAATTTGGTGTGCAGCCAATATGAACATAAGGGCCCGCGGTTTGAGAGGGTGTTTCTTTTAAATAATGAAGCGGCTGGGTCATTAATTCCCCTCCCGGCGATTTTCAAACAGGGTGGACCTGCGGCCCCGAAGAACAATGTCAAATTTATAGGACAGGCTATCCATTGGAATTGTGCTTGCCATATCAAGCGGAGCAATCAGCTGTTTAACCGCCGCTTCGTCCGGAATGGAACGCACAATCGGGCATTTCCAAATAAGCGGATCTCCCTCAAAATACATCTGGGTAATCAGCCGCTGGGCAAATCCGTTGCCAAAAACGGAAAAGTGAATGTGCGCAGGACGCCAATCGTTTACCCCGTTGGGCCAAGGATATGGCCCCGGCTTGACTGTCCGGAAACTGTAAAACCCGTTTTCGTCCGTTATGGTTCGGCCACAACCGCCAAAGTTGGGATCAAGCGGCGCCAGATAGGTTTCTTTTTTGTGGCGATAACGTCCGCCGGCATTGGCCTGCCACATTTCAATCAGTGCACCAGATACGGGGACGCCCCTCTCATCCAGCACGCGCCCATGAACAATAATCCTCTCCCCTACTGGTAACTCGCCCGTTTCCGAAAAATTCAGCAGCAGATCATTATCCAGCTCGCCAATCTGATTATGACCGAAAACCGGACCGGTGATTTCACTGACGGTATTATCTAACGATAACAGTGCCTTGCGAGGAGATCTTAGAACACTGGTTTTATAAGTCGGGGTATAGGCAGGCGGCTGCCACGCCCGATCCCGTGCGTAAAAAGCCCCTGTTTCCACTTTCTTATTGCTCATTCTCTGCTCTTTCCTGATCAATTTTGGCAAAGACCTCTTTGATCACTTTAATTGCGCTATTGGCCGCAGGCACACCAGCATATATCGCCACATGTAGCATGGCCTCCCGAATATCTTCGCGACTGGCCCCGCCATTTTCCGCTGCCCGTACATGCATTGCGCATTCATCCAGGTGCCCCAGCCCGGCAAGCAAGGCAATGGTTACCATGCTCCGCTCCCGCTGGGACCAGTTATCCCGCGCCCAAACCGTGCCCCAAGCCGCCTCTGTAATCAAATCCTGAAAAGGCTGATCAAAGTCGGTGGTCGCTTGTTGAGCCTTCGCCACATGGGCTTCTCCCAACACAGTTTTTCGAACCTTCAGCCCTGTCTCCAAGCGGCTTTTAGTCATTTATGCCTCCCGGCAGGTTATGTTTCGCAAAAAAGCGGCGCATTACGGCTTCCTGTTTAGCTGGTTGCTCCACGCAAGGGATATGTCCTGCGCCCTCAATAATGGCAAAATCACTGCCCGCGATAATGTCAGCCGTCCCTTTCACCATTTCTGGGGGCGTTGATCCGTCCTGATCCCCAACAAGACACAGAACAGGTAACGACAATTTTGATGTGCTTTCGGTAAGGTCTGCGTCTTTCAGCGCATGACACGTGCCCACATATCCGTCGAACCCTTGCCGGACAAACATCTGACAACAACCCACATAAACTGGGTTATCAGAGCGCCTAAACTCTTCAGTGAACCAACGCTCCATCACAGGGTCGAGCATCGGGGCAAGTCCCCCGCTTTCCAGCGCAGTAATTCGCTCCGCCCACATGTCAGCGGTTCCAATTTTATGGGCGGTATCACAAAGGACCAGCGCCTTTACCAATTCAGGGCGCTGAGCAGCAAGACTTTGCACAATCATGCCGCCAACAGACAAGCCAACAGCAATAACCTCTTTCAAGTCCAAATAATCCAGCAATCCCGCCAGATCACTACTGTGATCCTCAATTTTATAGGGGGTTGTTCCGGTTTCGCTGAGACCATGTCCCCGTTTATCGTAACGAAGCACGCGATAATCAGCAGCGAAGCGTTCTGTCAGATCATCCCAAATGCGAAAATCCGTCCCAAGGGAGTTGGAAAAGACCATGACCGGCTTATCACTTGCCGCATCTGTCAGGTCGTAATGCAGCGTGACACCATTTACCTCTGCAAACTTCACAATGTCCTCCCATTATTTTTACTTATCTAAACAAATTGTTTTTGTTTTAAAAAATGATATTTTCAGACAAACATATATCCAAATGGTTATGAATGAAAACACCACCGATCAAGTTTCGCCATCTTAATGTGTTTATGGAGGTGGCGCGCCAAAAAAGTGTCGGCCGCGCGGCCGACAGCCTTGCCATCAGCCAACCCGCAGTGACCAAAACCATTCGCGAGCTTGAGCAAATCCTGGAGGTCCGTCTTTTTGAAAAAGAAGGGCGCGGCATTCGTCTTAGCCGATTTGGAGAGGTATTCCTTCATCATGCAGGTCATGGCCTCGCCGCCATAGGTGAAGGGGTTAATGCCCTGAAATCTGGCGCACGGCGAAATGCACCGCCTGTTCGGATCGGCGCGCTCCCCACTGTTTCCACCCGCATTATGCCAAAGGCGATGCAGTTATATCTGGAAGAGGATTTGAATAACGAGATCAAAATCGTGACCGGAGAGAATTCGGTTCTTTTGGATCAATTACGGCTGGGTGAGCTTGATCTGGTCGTGGGTCGGCTTGCTGCCCCGGAAAAAATGACAGGTCTGGATTTTGAGCATATCTATAGCGAGCAAGTGGTCGTCACCGTGCGGGAGGGGCACCCTCTGCTGCAACACACCCCTTTTCGGTTGGAGCTGTTACAAGATTACCCCGTCCTGATGCCTACCCGTGCCTCTGTCATCCGGCCATTTGTGGAACGGATGTTTCTGGCCTACGGGATGCCGGAACTGCCGCGGCAAATTGAGACGGTCTCCTCGTCCTTCGGTCGTGCATTTGTTCGCTCCTCCGATGCGGTGTGGATCATCTCAGAAGGGGTCGTCGCGGGTGATCTCGCCGAGAGGCGTATGCGTATTCTTCCCATCGACACATCGGAGACCAAAGGCGCCGTCGGCATCACAACCCGCACCGATAGCGCGAGCAGCACAGGCCTTGCCATCATGCGCCAATGTATCCGCATCGCCGCAGAAGATGTTCACAAAACTGTGTAAGTGTTTGAGTTGCGAAAGAGGGCCCCAAACATACATCTTAAAGGTCACGTAATCGCGAGGGTTCTATGCTGAAACAGACTTTAATTGCCACTGCTGCCTTGATCACTGCCTTTGCAAGCGCCCCCTTATCGGCGGAAGAGACCGAAACGGCTATCTTCGCTGGCGGATGCTTCTGGTGTGTTGAGAAAGATTTCGAGCATGTGGAGGGGGTTGTCGAAGCCGTCTCCGGCTATACGGGCGGAATGCTACCAAATCCAACTTACCGAAATCACGGCAAGCATATTGAAGCGGTTAAAATCACCTATAACCCCGCGAAAGTCACATACTCTGAGTTGGTAGAGATTTTCTGGCGTTCCATTGACCCAACAGATGCAGGCGGACAGTTCTGCGATCGTGGCCATTCCTATACAACCGCGATTTTTGCAACCTCGCCCGAGCAGAGAGAAATCGCAGAATTATCAAAAATGAAGCTAGAAGTGGCGGGCACCCTTCCCGCGCCTGTTGTTACACCGATCCTTGATGCATCACCTTGGACCGATGCAGAGGGCTATCATCAGGATTATTATAAAAAGAATCCGGTTAGATACCGGCTCTACCGCTATGGATGCGGACGGGATGCCCGCATTCAGGAGCTTTGGGGCGACGACGCCCATAAAGGCATCAGTTAAGCTGCAGTTGCCTTAGCAAACTGGCCAACAACCGTTTCAATATCAGCCATGCTGATTGGTTTATGCAGATAACCTGACCATCTGGCCTGATCATAACCTGCAATGCTGTCCTCGCTATCAGAGGCACTTAACGCAAAAACAGGCTGGTCTGGCCGGATTTCATGGATGCGGTTTGCAGCCTCAATCCCATTCATTTCAGGCATTTGAATATCCATAAGCACAAGATCGTAGGCTTTTTCCCCAATCCGGCCAATGGCATCCCGACCACTAAGCGCGATGTCCGTTTTATAACCGCCTTTTAGGCCATAAGCCTCAATCAGGCGGCAGTTTATTTCGACATCATCCACAACAAGAATGTTAAGCTGTTCCATATATCTACCACTCACGATACATAAACTAATCCACTGGCCGGCACCATAGACAGAGGTAAAAAGCCGATCATTGATCTGTATCAGGTGGCAAAAGATAGACGGCGCTTTTACGGGAGAGCCTTGAGATTTTCATGTCAGCGAATAAGGCTCACCTTTCCGATCAGGATGTCTTTAAACATAACCCAATCGCCAATAAGGCTATAGATCGGATGCTTGAAAGTCGCGGGTCTGTTTTTCTCAAAAAAGAAGTGGCCGACCCATGCAAAACCATAACCGATCACAGGTAGCGCCCACAACATCACCCAATTACCGGACACGACCGTACTCACTAAAACAGCAAGCACCAGCGCACTTCCGACAAAATGCAACCGCCGACAAGTCACATCGGAATGTTCCTGTAAATAAAAGGGATAGAATTCCGCAAACGAAGCAAAACCCTCTGTTTTCACCGATGTATCCATATGCCCTCCCCATAATAAATAGCTTTATCATCTTTCGATAATACATCGCCCCCACGGACAACTTCAACTAGCTATCAAAAACACAACAATTAGGAGAACATTTGTTTATTTAATTTACAAAACCGATAGCCGTGGTAATTTTTATCCGTCAAAACAACTTATAATTGAGGGGATTATGAGAAAATTACTGGCTATTACGCTTACTGCTATTTTGTTGACCGGCTGTGCTACTTGGTCTCACGGTGAGCTCAAAAAAGACGGTGAAGCCGTTCAGGTAACTGTTGACGAAAAAGATCGGGTTGCTCCTGAGAAGATTCAGCTTGTTGAAGGGGACATTCTGGATCGAAAATATGAGGTTCTAGGGGATCTATCTGTGGTCGTGAATAAAACAACAATCTTCAATGCAGATCCGACAAAGGAAATGGTTGATAAAAAACTGCAGGAAAGCGCCTCAGTGGCAGGGGCAGATGCCGTTATCCAGGTGCGATATGGTACGGTCGGCGTTTCTCTCACCAGTTGGGGATCTCTGGAAGGTAAAGGCCGTGCTGTTAAATTTATTAACTAAGCGTTTTTTGCTCGTTTCTTGTATAATGGCGGGGCTTGGGATGATCGGTGGATGCGCGGGAAGTGCCGCGCCTCTACCACCTAGTATTTCTGAGAATAGCCCGCAACAAGTTGAGGCCTCTCTTGGGATTACAAGCGAAGATAAACAGCTCTCCTGCCAAGAGTTAACATCACAGGAAAATCAACTTCGTGAGGCAGTAGAAGTAAATAAATCCGTTATTGCAGGGGAGCGCACCAGAAATCAGGTTGCTGGATACTTTGGCGCCCTCTTCCTGATCCCTCTTGTTGCGGTGGAGAATAATTCCGATGCCAAGGAAAATTTACTGAGACTCCAAACCCGGCTGGATCAAATTCAGTATTTGCAAAAACTGAACACCTGCACATCACTGTAAGTATTCGTTTTTGCATCAAAAAAGCCCTCTGGGTTTCCCCGAGGGCTTTTTGTTGGTGCGGCCGAGAAGACTCGAACTTCCACCCGTGTTACCGGACAGCGACCTCAACGCTGCGCGTCTACCAATTCCGCCACGGCCGCACTGTGAGGCAGGGAAATATCATTTGTTCGGGGGGCTGGCAACCCTAAATGACAGATTTTTTAAAAAAGATCGGAAATAATTTTTAAGGATTAGAAATCTTGCTGATTGGGGCTGATTTTATCGGTGATAGAGATGCCGATATTATCGTCAACAACAACGATTTCTCCGTAAGCAATCGGCTTGTTATTCGCAAGCACCATGGCGTCATCATCAACGTTGGTGTCCAGCTCAATAACCGCACCACGGCCCATTTTCAGGAGCTGGTGAATGGGCATCACCGCCTTGCCGAGCACGACAGAGATCTCCACATCAACGCCTTTAATCGCTTTATCCTGCATGTCACCACCAAATTAAGACTTCAAGCATGTTACAGAATGCCAAAGCATGGTTACTATTTCCTTAAAGCCCGTCATGTGACAGAGCTTATAGACAATCATTACCGCCATGATATAACCGCTTCATGCATGAAATCGAGTGGAAAATTTCAGACACGCCCATTCCTTACGAGGAAGCGCTTGCAGAAATGGAGCGACGCGCCGCTGCTATTCGGGGCGGCAGCGCGCCTGAACTTGTGTGGCTGCTGGAGCATCCACCGCTCTATACCGCGGGGACAAGCGCCAAGCGTGAGGATCTGGTTGATCCCGATAAGTTCCCTGTTTATGACGCTGGACGCGGTGGTCAATACACCTATCACGGGCCGGGACAGCGCGTTGCCTATGTTCTGCTTGATTTGAAGAAGCGAGGTTCCGACATTCGCGCCTTCGTTCAGGATATGGAAGCCTGGGTCATTGATGTGCTTGCCCAATATCAGATTAAAGGCGAAATTCGCGAAGGCCGCGTAGGCGTCTGGATCCAGAATGGCAGCCGAGAAGATAAAATCGCCGCCATTGGTGTCCGGGTGCGCAAATGGGTAAGCTTTCACGGCATTTCCATCAATGTGGAACCAGATCTCAGCCATTATGAAGGGATTGTCCCCTGCGGCATCAGCGAACATGGTGTCACGTCACTGGTTAATCAGGGAATTCCGGTTACACTGCCGGAATTTGACATTGAGCTTCGGGAAAGTTTCGAAAAAGTATTTTTAGAATATGGGGAAAAGGGTCAAATCCTCCCCTAACGCATCTCGTCACAGCGTTTCTTTATGACTGAAAGTCTCATATTTACTTTCAGCGTCCACATCTTCCACATACACCGCGGAAACCCTTGCGAACATCGGGCCGTCCTCGCATAGACCGAGGAGCTTGAAGACAAATTTCTCGTCCCCTTGAAAGATGGCCTCAACCGAGCCATCGCGCCGGTTGCGAACCCATCCTTTAACGCCCAGTTTTCGAGCGTTTTCGACAGCCCATGCCCGATATCCAACCCCTTGGACGCGGCCAGTTATTCTGACATGGACTGTCTGCATCAGTTAGATCCTATTCAAATTCAAGGATCACATCATCAACGGCGAGGGTATCCCCTGCCCCGGCTTTCACCGCGGAGACAACACCATCCTGCTCAGCACGGAGGATGTTTTCCATTTTCATGGCTTCCACAACGGCAAGCGCCTGACCAGCTTTTACTTCATCGCCTTCACTCACATGAACAGCAACCACCATGCCCGGCATTGGGCACAGCAGGAATTTGGACATGTCTGGCGCCACTTTAACCGGCATCAGCTTAGCCAGCTCGGCAAGACGCGGGCGACGAACCGCAAGGTTCAGAACCGCGCCGCCATGGGTCACCTCAACGACACCGCGCTTCATTTTAACGAGAGCAATTACCTGCTCCCCGTTAATGTCCGCAACAATACGGGAATGTCCCGGAACCCAATCGGTCCGAACAGCAAGCACTTTACCGCCAACCGTGATATCAACTCCGGCTTCAGCATCTTCGACGGTTACATCATCGTGGCGCTCAACACCTTCGCTGACGACCCAGTCGCTCCCCAGCAGGCTTGCGATACCAACCTCAGTGCGCGCCTCACTCCGAAGCGTCACAACGGTTGCGATTGCCGCCATATTGGCCCGAACCTCATCACTGACATCAACGCCGTGGAACCCTTCCGGATATTCCTCTGCAATGAAACCTGTTGTCAGGCGACCTTCCTTAAAACGCGGATGATTACATACTGCGTTCAGGAAGTTGATGTTATGGGCAATGCCTTCCACTTGATAGGCGTCCAGCGCTTTCGACATCTCAGCGATGGCTTCTGCACGAGTTTCCCCATAAGTACAAAGCTTTGCAATCATCGGATCATAGAACATGGTGATTTCAGAACCTTCGTTCACACCAGTATCTACACGAACCGCATCCCCAACAGGTGCTTTATAGCGGCTCAGGCGACCAATGGATGGCAAGAAGCCGCGATATGGATCTTCTGCATACAGACGGCTTTCAATCGCCCAGCCTGTCAGCGTCACATCTTCCTGTTTGATCTTAAGTTCTTCGCCGTTAGCGACACGGATCATCTGCTCCACAAGATCAACACCGGTGATCAGTTCCGTGACCGGGTGTTCCACCTGCAAGCGCGTATTCATTTCGAGGAAGTAGAAATTCCGATCAGCACCCACGATAAACTCGACGGTACCGGCGGAGTGGTAATCCACCTCTTTGGCAAGGGCAACAGCCTGCTCACCCATCGCTTTGCGAAGCTCTTCGTCAAGGAACGGGCTTGGGGCCTCTTCGATCACTTTCTGGTGACGCCGCTGAATGGAGCATTCACGCTCCCCCAGATAGATGCAGTTGCCATGCTTGTCTGCCAGAACCTGAATTTCGATGTGGCGCGGATCAACAACGAATTTTTCGATGAAGATACGGTCATCGCCAAAACTGGAAATCGCCTCGTTCTTCGCGGACTGGAAACCTTCGCGGGCTTCTTCGTCATTAAAGGCGACACGCATGCCCTTACCCCCACCACCGGCGGAGGCTTTGATCATAACCGGGTATCCAATTTCTGTAGAAATCTTCACCGCATGATCTGCATCATCGATCAGATCCATATGGCCAGGTACAGTATTCACACCTGCATTATGAGCCAGCTTCTTTGACTCGATTTTATCACCCATAGAGGCAATGGCTTTTTTACCAGGGCCGATAAAGGCGATGTTTTCTTTCGCCAGACGGTCAGCAAATTCCTGATTTTCAGACAGGAAACCATACCCCGGATGAACGGCTTCTGCGCCAGTGTCCTTACAGGCCGCAATGATCTTATCAATGATCAGATAGCTTTCCGCAGCCGGAGCCGGCCCAATATGCACCGCTTCATCGGCCATGCGCATATGCATGGCGCCGTCGTCCGCATCGGAATAAACAGCAACTGTTTTAATGCCCATATCACGGGCAGAACGGATAACACGACACGCAATCTCGCCGCGGTTGGCGATCAGGATTTTCTTGAACATATTCTTAACCTCTCCCTTTCACCTTAAAGCGGAATGTTGCCGTGTTTTTTCCACGGATTTTCAACATGTTTGTTTTTTAGCATCCGCAGGGAATTAGACACCCGGTGGCGTGTATTATTCGGCATAATCACATCATCGATAAAGCCACGGCTTCCGGCGATAAATGGATTTGCAAAACGCTGTTGATATTCGTCGGTTTTGGCCTGAATTTTTTCATCATCGCCAATGTCACCACGGAAGATAATCTCAACCGCACCTTTTGCCCCCATCACCGCGATTTCCGCAGATGGCCATGCATAGTTCACATCACCCCGCAAATGCTTGGATGACATCACATCATAGGCGCCGCCGTAAGCTTTACGCGTAATAACGGTTACTTTTGGCGTTGTGGCTTCGGCATATGCATACAGCAGTTTCGCACCATGCTTGATGATCCCGCCATACTCCTGTGCAGTCCCCGGCAGGAAGCCTGGAACGTCAACCAATGTGACGATCGGAATATCAAAACAATCACAATAGCGAACGAAACGGGCCGCCTTGCGGGAGCTGTCAATATCCAAGCAGCCGGCAAGAACCATCGGCTGGTTTGCAACGATACCAACTGTCTGACCTTCGATACGGGCAAATCCGGTGATGATGTTTTTCGCAAAATCTGGCTGAATTTCGAAGAAATCACCTTCATCGACCAGTTTTTCGATCAATTCCATCATGTCATATGGCTTGTTCGGGTTATCTGGCACAAGCGTATCCAGTGACATTTCCTTGCGATCTGGATCGTCATAACTATCGCGAACCGGAGAGCCGTCACGATTAGAAGCTGGCAGCATATCGACCAGACGGCGAACTTCTGTCAGCGCCTCGACATCATTGTCGTAGGCGTTATCAGCAACTGATGATTTGGATGTGTGTGTACCCGCGCCGCCCAGCTCTTCGGCTGTAACTGTTTCGTTGGTCACTGTCTTTACAACATCAGGGCCTGTCACAAACATGTAGGAGCTGTCACGAACCATGAAGATGAAGTCTGTCATCGCAGGGGAGTAAACCGCGCCGCCCGCACATGGCCCCATAATCACAGAGATCTGCGGGATCACACCGGATGCCATTACGTTCCGTTGGAACACTTCGGCGTAACCGGCCAGACTGTCGATACCTTCCTGAATACGGGCACCGCCTGAGTCGTTCAAGCCAATTACTGGCGCGCCAACCTGCATGGCTTTATCCATGACCTTACAGATTTTTTTGGCGTGATATTCAGACAGAGAGCCACCAAACACGGTGAAGTCCTGAGAGAAAACGAAAACAAGTTTACCGTTGATGGTGCCGTGACCTGTGATAACCCCCTCACCTGTCACCACATTGTCCTGCATGCCAAATTCGGTGCAGCGATGCTCAACAAACATGTCCCATTCTTCGAAGGAGCCGTCATCAAGCAGGAACTCAATCCGCTCCCGCGCGGTCAGCTTTCCTTTAGAATGTTGGCCGTCGATGCGTTTCTGACCGCCACCCAAACGGGCTTTTGCCCGCTTTTCTTCCAGTTGTTGAATAATATCTTTCATTTCTACTCCCTGACTGTGCGGCCTGTTAGCCGGACGGATTGTCAACGATCACAAAGGTTTAAAAATTCTACTGCTGACACCAGGCTGGCCTTGTTATTCTTTCTTCGCGCCGCCGCCTCGGCATCTTCTCCCCATTCTTCAATGACGTGGGTTTCGTCAAGTTCACTGATCTCAAACGCTTCCTCTGCATTCAGGCGCCCTGCTATCACCGCCAAAGTGACAACTAACGACCCTGTCAGGCTCACAATATCATGAATTGCAGCCAAATGCAGATCAGATTGCGCTTCTAGAACAGACTTCATTTTGGCAAGACCTTTCGGGTCCTGCTTGATATAGCCAACGCCTGCAGTTACTTGCAAATTGACGCCATGCTCATCCGCGACCCATTTAACCAGCGGATCCCAAGCTTCACTCTGACGTTGCACCAGTCTTTCTGGATATGTTGCCCGATAGCAAACCAGATCCGTATCTCCATAACCAGAAAGGTCCTCAATCACCTTGTCTCGCTGTGGGGTCACGCGATCAATAGCCGTCGCCGCATAGCGCATCAACGGCATGGAAGCAGGCGTCACTTCTTCCTTCTGCTGATCCCATTCAGCGGCAATGGCTTCTGCCATCGGTAAGGAAGCCAGCACCAACGCAGATTTGGCAGGTGTTTTAATTGGTCGGCCATCCAAAAATACGGAATAGCCACCGTCCACATCACCTGCTGTTACCTGTTTATAAAATCGTTTCATCGTGCCTCGAACATATCAACGAGCTGCTTCCCAAGCAAACAGTCGTTAGGTTTATAAGATGTATTCACAAAAATTCAAGTATTTCCGACCGTTTTAATCAGAAATAAGGGGAAAAAGTTCGTTGAAATGGGAAATCATATAATCCGCACCGTTCTGTTTCAGAAATTCTGTGTCGTGATATCCCCAATTCACCCCGATGGCGGTACAGCCAGCATTTTTGCCCAGTTGCATATCAAAACTGGTATCTCCGACCATGAATGTATGCTCTTTTTCCGCGCCAACAGCTTCCATGGCAGCATAAATCATTTGGGGGTGAGGCTTGCCCGGATTGTGATCCGGTGTCTGTAAAGACGTGAAATATTTCTCAAGTCCGTGACGCTCTACCACTGCGTTGAGGCCCCGCATTGATTTACCGGTCGCAACGGCCATCAGAATATCCCGCTCGTAAAAGTAATCCAGCGCCTCTTTAGCACCTTCATAAAGCGGTTCTTCATGATCAGGGAGTTGTCGCTGTTCAAAGAAAGCCTGCTTGTAAGTGGAGACAACCCTCGACCAAAGTCCCCGATCATCTTTCACAGGCAAAAGTTCAAAAATTGCCTGATCCAGATTGAGGCCAATGATACCGCGCACATCATGCGGGCTTGGTTTTGGAAGACCATTTGTGTGAAACGCCAATTCCATACACTGGATAATATTATGCTGGCTATCCACCAGCGTACCGTCACAGTCAAAAACAACCAACTTTAGAGGGGAATCAGTCACACATATCTCCTATTACTCTTTGGGGACCTCTTTTAACAAATCAGCCGAAGCCTGCACAGAGGCTTTACGGCAGGAATTTACGTCGATAGAGTGTGCGGCGGACAGGAAATCCTTTCACCCGGAGTGAAAAATGAAACTCTACGACTATTTGCCGTCAGGCAACGGGTACAAAGTGCGTCTCTTGCTCAAGCAATTGGGCATCCCATTTCAATTAACACAAATGAATTTGGTAAAGGGCGAGACAAGAACGGAGGAATTTCTGACGATGAATCCCAATGGTAAAATCCCAACTCTGATTTTACCAAGCGGCGACATCCTTACGGAATCAAATGCGATTATTCTTTATCTGGCTGAGGGAACCCGTTTCCTTCCAGAAGATAAGTTGATGCGCGCCCGCGTGAATGAATGGCTATTCTTTGAACAATATAGCCATGAGCCAAACATTGCTGTGGTTCGCACATGGAAAGCGCTAGGCGATCTCGATGAGTTGCAAACGGCAACTTTGCCGCAAAAGATGGCTAATGGCTACAACGCCCTTGATGTGATGGAAAAACAGCTCCAAACCAGTGATTATCTCGTTGGGAACAGCTACTCAGTTGCAGACATTGCGCTTTATGCCTACACCCATGTCGCACATGAAGGTGGATTTGATCTGTCAAATTATCCGGGTATTAATAACTGGATGCAGCGGATCAAAAATCAGGATCAATACATCCCGATTACAGATGACTGCCAAAATTAATTTCTAATCGGAAATCGGAAAGATGCACTCCTCAACTTCTGGCAAGTTGAGGGGTATCCGATATAGAAAGTAATCAAGAATGACAAATCAGACCGCCCCCACAGCGGGTATGAGCCTAATCAATTGGCTGCTGCTTCTCTTTCTCTCCCTGTTATGGGGGGGATCTTTTTTCTTTAATGGTGTTGCCCTTCAAGAAATACCGGTACTGACCGTTGTGTTCAGCCGTGTATTTCTCGCAGCCCTAACACTCATGCTTGTCCTTAGGATCAAGGGGATCACCTTTCCGATGGATAAGAACATCCTCTTTGCGTTTATGGTAATGGGGTTACTGAATAACCTAATCCCTTTCTATCTCATCGTCAGCGGGCAAACGATGATCAGTAGTGGCCTTGCATCGGTGCTGAATGCAACTACTCCGCTTTTCACTGCACTCGTCGCTCATTTCTTAAGCGGTGAGGAAAGCGAAAGATTGGGCCCACGGCGAATAGCAGGCATTTTATGCGGGATTGGCGGTGTCGCGATCCTGCTTGGCCCCTCCATTGGAGCGGTTGGTTTCACAGGCGATCAAGTGATCGGCCAGCTTGCGGTTTTGGCAGCGACTTTATCTTATGGCTTTGGGGTCGTGTACACACGAAAGGTTAGTCAAACAGGTCTAACTCCGTTAGTGACGGCGACAGGGCAAGTCACCGCGACAAGTGTCATGATGTTGCCTCTCATCTTGCTAGTCGATCAACCGTGGACATTTATGGGCAATATCTCGGGATATATTTTTCTCGCACTCGGCGGGCTTGCTGTTCTCAGTACCGCACTCGCCTATCTTGTTTATTTTCATTTGATTGGATCAGCAGGATCAACCAATGCGTCGCTCGTGACGCTCGTTATTCCTGTAAGTGCTATTTTGCTGGGATCTCTCTTCTTATCTGAAGATGTGACACCACAAATGGTCCTTGGAATGCTTGTGATTGCTTTGGGGCTGCTGATTATCGATGGACGTATTCTGCGGCGTTTCAAACAAAAAAGCCCGGCATAAAGCCGGGCTTTTTCGATACTTTCTAGTGATTATTTACCAGCGCGGTTTACTGCGCTGGTAATCGCTTTCAAAGAGGCCGTTACAATATTCGCATGACGCCCGACACCAAAAACAGGATTTCCAGCTTCATCGCGCATCTCTACATAAGCAACCGCTACGGCATCTGCACCAAAGCCTGTTGTATGCTCGCGGTAATCATTAACCGTCAGATGAACACCCAACTCCCGTGACAGTGCGTTCATATAAGCATCAATCGGGCCTGTACCTTCGCCTGTAATTTCGCGGGTCTCATCGCCCTGACGAATTGTGGCTTTCAGCACCCGACGCTCTGACGCATGTGCATCAACTGTTGTATGGTGATTAACAAAGTCCAGAACGCCTGTAGCTTCCAGATATTCGTTGGTGAAGGTTTCATAAATAAAGTCGGACGTCAGCTCTTTGCCGGTTTCATCCGAAATACCCTGAATGGTCTTGCTGAACTCAACCTGCAGCATGCGTGGCAACTCGATGCCGTAATCTTCTTGCAGCAGATACGCAACGCCGCCTTTACCTGACTGGCTGTTCACACGGATAACAGCGTCATAGTTCCGGCCCAGATCCTGCGGATCAATTGGCAAATAAGGAACTTCCCACAAATCGCTGTTGGATTTCTTTAAGGCTTCAAAGCCCTTCTTGATCGCGTCCTGATGCGAGCCAGAGAAGGCAGTAAATACCAACTCACCACCATAAGGGTGACGCGGGTGAACTGGCAACTGGTTGCAATATTCAACGGTGCGAACCACTTCGTTGATGTTGCTGAAATCCAGCTCCGGGTTGATGCCTTGGGTATACATATTCATGGCGATATTGACCACGTCCACGTTACCTGTCCGCTCCCCGTTACCAAAAAGGGTTCCTTCAATCCGGTCAGCGCCAGCTAGGACACCCATCTCGGCCGCGGCAACACCTGTTCCCCGGTCATT
>JAEPMY010000164.1 GCA_017643685.1 Sneathiella sp. | reverse complement strand
CTTTTTTGCGTTTATGGGGGTTAAAGCTGGCAGACGCGGATTTCAACGCGGCGTGCGGGATAGTCGGTTGTCTGATTTTCGCCCATGCCCACTTGAACAAGGCGAGAAATCTCAACGCCATATTGCTCCAGCTTTTCAGCGACCCGCTGGGCCCGCAGGCGAGAGAGTTTGTTGTTGAAAACGGTATTGCCGCTGATATCTGCAAAACCGGCCAGCACGATTTTAAGGTTCGGCTTTTTCTTTAAGTGGCGCGAGAGAAGCTCTAGCTGTTTCAATAGATAAATCCCCTCAACTTTTGAACTGCCCAGATCAAAGGCTACAATCTGGACCGGCGCCTGTTTCAGGCATGTCTCTGATATATGGGGCGGCGCAGGTGTCGCCGCCGGTGTGTTATTCGCAATCTCAGACAGGCGGTTTGTTTGCTGCTGGTTAAGGGCCACACTATCGCGCAGAAGGGATTTTATCTCTGTCACGAGGGAGAGAGATTTGTCGACTTTGTGAGAGAGGGCGGCGACAGAACCTTCAATTGTCTGAACGTTGCCTTGCAGGTTTTTGATATCTTCCGCCGCTGCCGTAAAAAGTGAGCCTTTGGGCACCAGAATGCTCTCTTTTAAGCTGCCGTCATAGAGAATATGGAAGCGCGATGTGGTCGCCAGATGCAGCAGCCTTGCATTAATGCCGGACAGGTTGGTCGCAATTGGATGGATATCCATCACGTAACCGGCCACCGCATGCCTTGCCTGTTCACATCCCTGGTTCAGAAGAAAACCGGTTTTGGGAGTGAATTCTTGATCTGACATTTGAAAATAGGGATCTTCGGCGCAGTGTTTATATTCTGCCGCGTGGCGAGATGCCGAGATGAGAAGTACGGCAGATAAGAGGCATAACAGCAGGGTAGATAGCAGAAAACGGTGATGACCGAAGCTTCTGAAATAGATGTAATCTGCAAATATCTCGCGGGCGGTGCGGATGGGGCGGGCCGCGCGTTCTTCGTCTGAGAGGGATTTGATATCATAGATCGCACTCGCCAGATTATCGCGGTGAGTGCTGATGCGATCACCGTGGCGAGATTGCAGGGCGGGGATCAGGCTAACAATGCGGATCAGGAAGTTGGTCAGGAAAACCGCAATGCCAAGCCCGATTATCCGCAAGCGGTTTTTGGGCGGTAATTTGCCGGATTTCGTATTCTGAAAAAGCCTGTAGCTGAGAATGCCCACAAACACGAAGGCGAGCAAAACCGCATACATCAGCCAAAGTAATATCAGCGAGAGTGAAATAAAGGCCCCAACCCGAATGGTTTGCAGGATCAGGTCCTCAAGCCCGGCATATTCCATGTAATTGAGATCAAAGCTTGAGAAAGTGACGGTTTTCAGGATCAGGGCAAACAGAAAGAAATACAGACCGGCACCGGCAAGTAAAAGCGGGGCGACATACGCCAGATTGGCACTATGCTGAACTCGCATATGAATGTCACAGAAGAGTTCCCCCTCCAACGCGCGGTTGCGGCACTGCCGGCCCAGTTGGGTTTTGCCCTGACACTGCATGGTTATCCTCACAATAAATATTATTAATCAATCCGTGAGAATAAGAACGCGAAGCCCTATATGATTGTGAGAAGCTTTTTTCGGTTAGAAAATTTCAGCGGAAAAAGAAATGACGACCGCTTGCCCCGCACAGCGGAACAGTTTAAGAAATAAAAGAACAATTTACTGACGTTAGGGACGATAAGAATGCCTCAGTACAGATCGAGAACATCAACGCAGGGACGTAACATGGCCGGAGCTAGGGCTTTGTGGCGTGCCACTGGTATGAAAGACGGCGATTTTGAGAAACCGATTATCGCCATTGCCAACTCTTTCACCCAGTTTGTGCCGGGGCACGTGCATTTGAAAGATCTGGGGCAATTGGTCGCCCGCGAGATTGAAAAATGCGGCGCCGTTGCCAAAGAGTTTAACACCATCGCGGTGGATGACGGTATTGCCATGGGCCATGATGGGATGCTCTACAGCTTGCCATCCCGTGAGGTTATCGCGGATGCGGTTGAGTATATGGCCAACGCTCACTGCGCGGATGCGCTTGTTTGTATTTCCAACTGCGACAAGATCACACCGGGTATGCTGATGGCGGCAATGCGCCTGAATATCCCAACCGTATTTGTCTCCGGCGGCCCGATGGAGGCCGGTAAAGGCATGGCGGATGGCAAGGAAATTGGCCTTGATCTTGTGGATGCGATGGTTCAGGCGGGGGATCCAAATGTCTCCGATGAGGAAGTGGCAGAGGTTGAGCGCTCCGCTTGTCCAACCTGCGGCTCCTGCTCTGGTATGTTTACCGCCAACTCCATGAACTGCCTGACAGAGGCACTTGGCCTTGCATTGCCAGGTAACGGCAGCCTGCTCGCCACGCACTCGGACCGGGAGCAGTTATTCCTTGATGCAGCGCGCACCATTGTGGATATCACGCGTCGTTATTATGAAAAAGACGAGCCTGTGCGGCCGCGGGACGTGGCATCGTTCAAGGCGTTTGAAAATGCGATGATCCTGGATATCGCCATGGGCGGTTCTACCAATACGGTTCTGCACCTTCTGGCTGCTGCCGAAGAGGGGGAACTGAACTTCACCATGAAGGATATTGACCGCCTGAGCCGTCAGGTGCCGCATTTGTGTAAAGTGGCCCCAAGCACGCAGAATTATCATATGGAAGATGTACACCGCGCCGGTGGCATCATGGGTATTCTGGGAGAGCTGGACCGCGCTGGCCTTCTGCATACTGACCTGCCAATGGTTCACAGCGAAAGCGTGTTGGATGCCCTGAATATGTGGGATATCAAACGCAGCAACAGTGAAACGGTTCAAGAATTCTATCGCGCGGGTCCCGGCGGCGTTCGGACAACGCAGGCCTTCAGCCAATCCAAACGCTATCCATCATTGGATGATGACCGTGAAAATGGCTGTATCCGCACAAAAGAAAATGCGTTCAGTCAGGATGGTGGCCTTGCGGTTCTTTACGGTAATATCGCCGAAGAAGGCTGCATCGTGAAAACAGCAGGTGTTGATGAAAGCATCCTGAAATTCAATGGCCGCGCCCGTATTTTCGAAAGTCAGGATAGCGCTGTGAAGGCGATCCTTGGCGATGAAGTGGTGGCCGGTGATGTGGTTCTGATCCGGTATGAAGGACCAAAAGGCGGTCCGGGTATGCAGGAAATGCTCTACCCAACGTCATACCTGAAATCCAAAGGTCTCGGCAAAGAATGCGCCTTGTTGACGGATGGTCGCTTCTCTGGCGGGACATCCGGCCTCTCCATCGGTCATGCGTCCCCTGAGGCGGCAGAGGGCGGTGCCATTGGTCTGGTGGAAGAGGGCGATACCATTGAAATCGATATTCCGAACCGCACGATCAATCTGGCCGTTTCTGATGACGAGCTGGCAAAACGCCGCGCGGCAATGGAAGCCAAAGGCGCAGATGCCTGGAAGCCAACTGAAAAACGCGAGCGTTATGTCTCGCGCGCACTGCAGGCTTATGCAGCCCTCACAACAAGTGCTGCCCGCGGCGCCGTTCGTGACGTGGATCAGCTGAAAAAATAAGGGGCAATCACCCATTAAAAAGGGAGGCTTTTAGCCTCCCAGACTGCTGACAAAGTCCTCGCTATTTGCGGGGACTTTTGATTCAATGGGGAATGCTTAAAAAACCCACTCCTTTACAAACCGAACTTGAGATGGTG
>JAEPMY010000185.1 GCA_017643685.1 Sneathiella sp. | reverse complement strand
ACCTTCACCGATCTTGTAGCCCGAACGCCAACGGGGGACATCCTCACCCATAAACTGCTGAGTGAAAACCCTGAGCAATATAAAGATGCGGCAATCCAGGGCATTCGCGACCTTCTTGGTGTTGCTGAAGATGAGCCGATCCCGTCCGACAAAATCGCCGCGGTTAAAATGGGAACAACCGTCGCCACCAACGCCCTGCTGGAGCGAAAAGGCGAGCGCACCCTGCTCGTCACCACACAAGGGTTTCGGGATGTGCTGCGCATTGGCTATCAAACGCGGCCCAAGCTTTTCGCGCTTAAAATTGATTTGCCGGAAATGCTCTATGAGCAGGTTATCGAGATTGAGGAACGTGTCACCGCACATGGCGACATTGAAACACCGCTCAACGAAGCGGCGGCAAAGGAGAGCTTACAGGCGGCATATGACACCGGCATTCGCGCCTGCGCCATTGTTTTAATTCACGGCTACCGTTTTACCGACCATGAGAAACGACTTGCTGATATCGCCAAGAAAATTGGATTTACGCAGATTTCCACCAGCCACGAGACAAGCCCTTTGATGAAAATGGTGAGCCGCGGTGATACAACCGTGGTGGATGCTTATCTTTCCCCCATTTTGCGCCGTTATGTGGATCAGGTGGCAAGTGAGCTGGGCGACACGCGTCTGATGTTCATGCAATCAAACGGGGGGCTGACCGATGCCCGGCTGTTTCAGGGGAAAGACGCCATCCTGTCTGGCCCTGCTGGCGGCGTGGTCGGGATGGTGGAAACCTCCTCCCTCGCTGGCTTTGAAAAAGTGATTGGCTTTGATATGGGCGGCACCTCAACGGATGTGTCGCATTTTGCCGATGAGTATGAACGGACCTTTGAGACAGAGGTTGCAGGCGTTCGTATGCGGGCCCCCATGATGCTGATCAACACGGTTGCGGCAGGCGGTGGATCGATCCTGCATTTTGATGGATCGCGCTACCGCGTTGGCCCGGATAGCGCGGGTGCAAACCCCGGCCCTGCCTGCTACCGAAAAGGTGGCCCGCTCACGGTGACCGATTGCAATGTCATGCTGGGTAAGTTGCATCCGGATTTATTCCCTGCTGTCTTTGGGGAAAACGCGGATCAGCCGCTGGATCGGGATGTGGTCATGGCAAAATTCCGCGCCCTCACCGACCAAATCAATGCCGCAACGGACGGCGCGCAAAGCCCGGAAGAAGTTGCAGAGGGTTTTCTGACCATTGCTGTAGAGAATATGGCAAACGCCATCAAGAAAATTTCAGTTCAGCGGGGATATGACGTCTCTGAATATGTGCTGACATCCTTTGGCGGCGCCGGTGGTCAACATGCCTGCCTTGTGGCCGATAGTCTTGGAATGAGCCGTATTCTCCTGCACCCATATGCCGGTGTGTTATCTGCATTTGGGATGGGTCTTGCGGATCAGCGAAGCTTGAAAGAAAAGTCGCTGGAAAAACCGCTGGGTCAGGAAAGCCTTGTGCTCGCCGCGGCGGAAATTGATGCGCTTGCAAAAGAAGGGCGACAAGATCTGGCCTCACAGGATGTGCCTGAAAACCGCATCTCGGT
>JAEPMY010000022.1 GCA_017643685.1 Sneathiella sp. | reverse complement strand
TAGTCAACTGCTGAACCAGAGCCTTAAATCCATGAAGCTCGAAATGGTCCCATTGAAGAAATAAAAATATGGCAGATAGCAGATTTTTTGATAATGCCGGACCATTTTCTTTAGAGGAACTTGCAAGTTTCGTCGGGGCAGAAGTCGCAGGGAACATATCTTTGACGCTCGCGATCACTGATGTCATGCCGCTTGATGCTGCCGGTTCGGGTCATCTGAGTTTCTTGAGTAATCCAAAATACGCTGAAGAGTATAAAACGTCATCCGCGAGCGCTTGTATTGTGTCCAAGCAGATGGTTGATGCTGCGCCTGATGGGATGGCACTGCTTGTGTCAGATGATCCCTACAAAGCCTATGCGCGGATTGCCGCTAAATTCTATCCAAAAGCTGTTGGAGATGGGATCATTCATCCGACTGCCTATGTTTCGGCCGGGGCTAAGCTTGGTCGTAATGTTTCTGTTGGTGCATTTAGTGTCATTGAAGAGGGCGTTCAAATTGGCGATAATACGGTCATTGATGCTCATGTGGTGATTGAGCGGAACGTCACCGTTGGTGCCGATTGTCATCTCAATGCCCAAGTCACATTAAAATGCTGCGACCTTGGTGACAATGTGACCCTGCATTCTGGCGTGCGCATTGGATGTGACGGGTTCGGGTTTGCACCAGATCCCACGGGTCATATCAAAATTCCGCAGCTCGGTCGGGTGAAGATCGGTCAATCCGTTGAAATTGGGGCCAACACCACAATCGACCGCGGTGCAGGGCCTGATACCATCATTGGAGATGGTTGCTGGATCGATAATTTGTGTCAAATCGGGCATAACGTTAAAATGGGGCGTGGCTGCATTTTGGCAGCACAGACCGGAATATCCGGCAGCAGTATTCTTGAAGATTTTGTTGTGCTGGGTGGACAGGTTGGCATGGCGGGCCATGTTACTGTTGGTATGGGCGCCACCGTTACAGCTAAATCAGGCGTAATTTCAGATATTCCCGCAGGGCAGATTTATGCTGGTTTTCCGGCCCGCCCGCGTAAAGAATTTTTCAGATCCGTTGCCACACTTTCAAAGCTGGCAAAGAATAAAGGAAGTCGTAAATGAGTGAAAATGCAGTTGTAGAAAACGTGGATATTCAGCAGATTCTGGAACTCATTCCTCACAGATATCCGCTGCTCTTGGTGGATCGCGTTATCGATATCGTCCCGAACGAGAGCGCGACAGGCATCAAATGCGTTACGATGAACGAGCCCCAGTTTCAGGGCCATTTTCCAGGCCGCCCAATCATGCCAGGTGTTATGATCGTTGAGGCGATGGCACAAACTGCCGGTGTTCTGGTCATCAAATCACTGAGCGCGGAAGGTGAAAACAAGCACGTTCTGTTTATGTCTATTGATAATGCCAAATTCCGCTCCACGGTGACGCCGGGCGATGTGATGCATATTAAGGTCAGCAAAAAACAACAGCGTGGCCCTGTCTGGAAATTTGAAGGCGTTGTCGAGGTCGACGGCAAAAAAGTGGCCGAAGCTGAATTCGCAGCGATGATCACTGACTGATTTTGGTTGGGCGAAACCCCGTGTAACAAAGCGTGATTTGCACACCAACCTTATCGTTGGTAGCAAGAGCATAGAACAAATTACAGAGTTGGTTGCCTGATGGTTAATATGCATCAAACTGCCGTTATCGAAGAGGGTGCAACGATCCACCCAACTGCCGAAATCGGTCCTTTTTGCGTTGTTGAAAAGGGCGTGACGATCGGCGCCGAAACGGTACTGAAATCTCATGTGGCGGTTGCCGGAAATACTACGATTGGAGAGAAAACCACAATCTTTCCCTTCGCGTCCATTGGCCATGCGCCTCAGGATTTGAAGTATCATGGTGAGTCAAGTGAAGTGATCATTGGTGATCGGTGCGTTATTCGCGAGCATGTGACTATCAATCCGGGCACTGAAGGCGGCGGCCTGATTACCAAGGTTGGAAATGATTGCCTGATCATGGTTGGTGCGCATGTTGCTCATGATTGCGTGGTGGGAAATAACGTCATTCTGGTGAATAACGCCACACTCGGTGGTCATGTCGTCGTTGAAGATTTCGCTATTATTGGTGGCCTGTCAGCGGTGCACCAATTCGTCCGAATTGGCGCCCATGCCATGATTGGCGGTGCATCCGGGGTTGAAACCGATATTATTCCTTTCGGCTCTGCGACTGGAAACCGGGCAGTGTTGGCCGGGCTTAATTTGACCGGAATGAAGCGCCGGGATTTCTCCCGTGATGAAATTCATGCCTTGCGCAATGGCTATAAACAGCTTTTCGCGGATCAAGGCACTTTTCAGGAACGGACAGCCCAGTTGCTGACGGACTATCCAGAATCTGAAGTGATTAAACAGGTTGTTGAGTTTATCAACGGGGAGTCCAAACGTGGCTTCTGCCAGCCTTGATAAGCGCGACCTGACCTCTCAGAAAATTGGTATTATTGCGGGGCAGGGTGACTTGCCCTTGAAATTGGCGCGATCCCTAAAATCAAAAGGGGTCGCGTTTCATTTTCTGCTCGTTGCCAACGAGGCAGATGAAATTGCATTTGCAGATTATTCATATGATGTCATCCCAATCGCCAAGGTCGGCCGCTTTTTAAAAGCGCTGAAGCAATCTAATTGTACGGCTGTTACTTTGGCTGGCCCTGTCAGCCGTCCCAATTTTAAAAACCTGATACCGGATATGGAAGGTGCAAAGCTCATCGCTAAAATCGGGGGCGCGCTGAGTAAGGGCGATGATGGTTTATTATCTGCGGTTACTGACTATATTGAAGGTAAGGGATTTCAGATCATTGGCGCGCATGAGTTGGAAGGAAATCTAACCGCATCTTCTGGTGTCTTGGGAACGATTCAACCAACGGCTAGTCACCGGCAGGATATTGAAAAAGGAGCTGAGATCTGCCGGGAAATCGGCAGGCTAGATATCGGGCAGGCCGTGGTTATTCGCGACGGATATATTCTTGCGGTTGAGGCAGCCGAAGGGACGAAAAATCTGATCCGCCGAGCAGGTGAATTTGCCTGGCAGGAACCTGCAGGTCTGTTGGTGAAGTTGCCCAAACCGGGACAGAATTTAAAAGCGGATATGCCGACGGTCGGTCTTGAGACATTAGCGCAGATCAAAGCGGCTAATCTGTCTGGCTTAGTGGTCGAGGCGGAAAAAACCCTTATCCTGGATAAAGGCGCGTTTATCAAACAAGCGGATGAACTTGGGCTTTTTATATACGCGGTGGAGCCGCTTGATAATGACTGAGAAACGCGCGCTCACAATCTTCTTGGTTGCAGGTGAACCATCGGGTGATTTGCTGGCCAGCCGCCTTATGAAAGGCTTGAAAGAGGTTTTGGGCGATCATGATGTCCAGTTTCACGGTGTTGGTGGCCCGTTAATGGCGGAGCAGGGCCTGGAAAGTCTTTTTTCCATGGATGAGCTGACCGTCATGGGGATCGCCGAAGTTCTTCCGCAGATACGCAATTTACTGAAGCGCATTCGCCAAACCGCAGACCATGCGCGATCCATCAATCCTGATGTTTTGATCACTGTGGATGCTCCGGATTTCAGCTTTAGGGTGGTAAAAAAACTGCAAGACGTGAACTTTCCGAAAGTTCATTATGTCGCGCCGTCAGTTTGGGCTTGGCGGCCCGGACGTGCGAAAAAAATTGCTGCGATTTACGATCATCTCCTTACTTTGCTGCCGTTTGAGCCGCCATATTTTGAAAAAGAAGGCCTGAAAAGTAGCTTCGTTGGCCATTCAATTGTGGAAAGCGGCGCAGATCAGGGAAATGCCGCCGGGTTCCGCAGCCGCCAGAATATTAAGGCGAATGAGAAGTTATTGATGCTGCTGCCCGGTAGTCGGCGCGGGGAAGTTTCTCGTCATTTGCCGATCTTTAAACAAACCGTCGATCAGGTTGCCACTGACATTCCGGATTTAAAGGTGGTAATCCCGGTAATCGGCAAGACCCGAGAGATGGTCGCGGAAGGCCTTAAAGACTGGGCCATTCCGCATATTCTGGTTGAAGCAAGCAATGAGAAATATGATGCGATGGCAGCATCAGATCTTGCGCTCGCGGCCTCTGGCACTGTGGGGTTGGAGCTGGCGCTTGCCGATTTGCCGTCCATCATTGCGTATCAGATGCACCCGATCACGGCCTATTTGGCGCGAAAACTTGTGAAGGTTAAATATGCCAACCTGATCAATATCATGGAAGATCAGGAAATTGTTCCTGAGTATTTGCTGGAAGAGTGTACGGTTGAAAATTTGATCCCTGCGGTAACCGAGTTGCTTGAAAATTCAGAAAAAGCAGAGAAACAGCGCAATGGTTACGCAAAAGCGATGGCAAAGCTGAGAGGGGATGGCAGTGCGCCGGGCTTGCAAGCTGCGAAAGTGGTCGCAGAATTGATCAAAAGCTGATCAGGCAAAAGCCAGAAGAAGCGCGAGACCCGTAATTCCGATGATCGGTCCGGTCCAGAATAAGATCTTTTTCAAGCGATAGGATAAAGGCGGCGTATTATCATTGGCCGCCTTTAACAGAATTTTGCGACCGCGCGCTTTGCGCTCGGCCGGGGCCGAGGGCAAATTATTCGGTAAGGAAACGCGCGGTTGCATAGTTTCTAGCCTTAACTTAGCGTTTGTCGAGCGGCACGTAAGCGCGCTCTGGGTAACCAGTGTAAAGCTGACGTGGACGACCGATCTTGCGTGCAGGGTCTTCCATCATTTCGTTCCACTGTGCAACCCAGCCAACTGTACGGGCCAGAGCAAACAGCACTGTGAACATGCTTGTTGGGAAGCCAATGGCTTTCAGGATGATACCGGAGTAGAAGTCAACGTTCGGGAACAGTTTCTTCTCTACGAAATATTCATCTTCAAGCGCAATACGCTCCAGTTCCATTGCCAGTTTCAGAAGTGGCTCATCCATCATGTCGAGCTCTTCCAGAACTTCACGGCAAGTTTCCTGCATCACTTTAGCGCGTGGGTCGTAGTTTTTGTATACACGGTGACCGAAGCCCATCAGACGGAATGGATCATTCTTGTCTTTGGCTTTCTTGATAAATTCTGGAACATTTTCGACAGAGCCGATTTCGTCCAGCATTTCCAGAACCGCTTCGTTCGCACCACCGTGGGCAGGCCCCCACAGACACGCAATACCAGCAGCGATACACGCAAACGGGTTCGCACCGGAAGAGCCAGCCAGACGTACAGTAGATGTAGAGGCGTTTTGCTCGTGGTCCGCATGCAGTGTGAAGATACGGTCCATTGCACGGGCGATAACCGGAGACATTTTATATTCTTCGGCTGGTACGC
This sequence comes from Sneathiella sp., assembly GCA_017643685.1. Lineage (GTDB taxonomy): Bacteria > Pseudomonadota > Alphaproteobacteria > Sneathiellales > Sneathiellaceae > Sneathiella. The sequence continues at coordinate 34,591 of JAEPMY010000022.1, read as the reverse complement.
TGAATGTCATGTGCAGGAAGTTTTCTGCATAAGACAGGTCGTTACGTGGGTAGATAAATGGCTGACCAACGGAATATTTGTAAGCCATTGCCGCAATTGTTGGCATTTTCGCAACCAGACGGTGGCTTGCCACCATACGCTGATGCGGATCGTTAATGTCTGTGCTGTCGTGATAGAAAGCAGACAGGGCACCAACAACACCAACCATGATGGCCATTGGGTGTGCATCGCGGCGGAAACCACTGAAGAATTTCGTCAGCTGCTCGTGCAGCATGGTGTGGTAAGTGATGCTTGTTGAAAAGGCTTCTTTCTGTTCTGCATTTGGCAATTCGCCTTTCAGCAGCAGGTAGCAGACTTCCATAAAGTCGCTTTGCGATGCCAGGTCTTCAATTTTGTAACCACGGTGCATCAAAAGGCCAGCATCACCGTCAATATAGGTGATTGCAGAATCACAGGACGCTGTAGAAGTGAAACCTGGATCGTATGTGAAATGACCTGTCTGGGCGTAAAGTTTACGAATGTCGAGAACTTTTGGGCCGACAGAACCTTCGATCATAGGAAGTTCAGTTTCTTGACCATTCTCGTTGACCTGGACTGTGCCATTTACCTTAGAGCCACTCATATATTTTTTCCCTTTAGTTTTGAAGCCGGTGAGAGAAACTCAGCTTCAATGTTTTAAAACTCTGCAAGGACAGAGTTTTTAAAGTTTTCGTCTTTTGACGAGAAGGCGAGAGGACGTCTCGCCTTAATTCATTATTCTGCGGTATCCCGGATCCGGCCGATTGATTCCTCTCGGCCTAAAACTCCCAGAACATCAAAGATGCCCGGCGATACCGTTGTGCCCGTCAGGGCCGCGCGCAGTGGTTGAGCAATCTTGCCAAGTTTCAGGTCTTCTGCTTCTGCGGTTTCCCGAACCACGGCCTCGACTGTCTCAGCATTCCACTCTGCGAGGTCGTCTAATCTGTCAGCCAATTTTTGCAATAGCATGACGGCGTCTTCTGACAGTAGCTTTTTCGCTTTCTCATCCATTTCAAGCGGACGGGGAGCGACTAGAAAACGGGCGCTTTCCGCAAGGGATATTACTGATTTTGCTCGTTCTTTCAAGCCGTACATGGCTTTTTCAATCAAAGCGGCCTCATCAGCGCCCAAATCCTGACCTGTTTTCTCTGCCAAAACCGGCAGAACCAGGTCGCTCAGATACTTGTCATCGGCCTCACGGATATAGATACCATTGAGGTTTTCCAGCTTGTCAAAATCAAAGCGAGCGGCAGATTTACCAATATTTTCAAGGTTAAACCATTCGATTGCCTGCTCGGTAGAGATGATTTCGTCATCACCATGTGACCAACCGAGACGTAAAAGATAATTGCGCATAGCCTCGGGCAGATAGCCCATGTCTTTATATGCTTCAACGCCTAACGCGCCATGACGTTTGGACAGTTTTGCACCGTCTGGACCGTGAATCAGTGGGATATGACACATGCGTGGTGCCGTCCAACCAAGGGCCTCATAAACCTGAATTTGGCGGGCTGCATTGGTCAAGTGATCATCACCACGAATAATGTCCGTGACGCCCATATCATGGTCATCAACGATCACGGACAGCATATAAGTTGGGGTGCCATCTGCGCGCAGGATGATAAAATCATCTAACTGTTCGTTCTTGATTGTCACATCACCCTGAACCGCATCGTGAATAACAGTTGCGCCCTCATTAGGTGATTTAAAGCGGATTACTGGATCAACGCCTTCAGGTGCTTCGGAAGGATCACGGTCGCGCCAACGTCCGTCATAACCGGGGGCGCGCTTTTCCTCACGGGCTTTCGCGCGCATCTCTTCCAGCTCTTCTTTCGACGCGTAGCATTTATAAGCTTTGCCTGCCGCGAGAAGCTCTTCTGCGATTTCTTTGTGGCGATCCCGGCGGGAGAACTGAAAAACGGGATCTCCGTCCCAATCCAGGCCCATCCATTCCATGCCCTTCAGAATTGCCTCAATGGCTTCGTCCGTTGAGCGTTCGCGGTCAGTGTCTTCGATCCGCAGCAGAAACTTGCCATTGTGGCGGCGGGCATAGAGCCAATTGAACAAAGCTGTTCGGGCACCACCAATGTGCAGGAAACCGGTCGGAGAGGGGGCAAAACGTGTAACGACAGACATGGCAATTTTCTTTGCAAGAAATTCAATTAATGGTTTAATTCTTCGGGCCAACGTCTGGCCGAGCCTTTTGTACTCTATTGGGGGGGTATTCGGCAAGTGCGCGTTGGGTAGGGGGATATTTGAGGGGAATATATGCCAGCATTCTCACTCTGATGAGAGAGGAGGGCGGTCGCCTGTTTTTATGGGTGCCGATCCTGATCGCTTGCGGTATTTCTCTGTATTTCTCACTTTCAGTCGAGCGATCACTGATCGTGCCGCTGATCATAAGCGGATTGTTGGGTTTATTATGTTTATTACCACCCGTTCGGCGGCATGAGGGTAGCTGGCTCCTCATTTTAATTTTCTTTTGGGTGAGTGTTGGCTTTTCTGCAGCAAAACTGCGAGAGGTTTCAGTCTCTCAGCCTTTACTCATCTCTAAAACAGCGGCGGCTATTTCGGGTGAGATCCTTGAAATTGATGCGAGCGATAAGAAGCGCAGAATTTTGATCCGAATTCTGGATGGGACGGCGGAGGGGGGGATACTCCCTCATCAGGTGCGCGTCAGTGATCGGTTTGGCAAAGTAAAGGCAGAGCCTGGGGATATCATCAACGCGGATGTGTTTCTTCTGCCATTGCCGTCTCCGACCCACGCGGGGGCATTTGATTTTCAGCGGCAACTCTATTTTCAAGGGATCGGCGCGGTTGGTTATATTCGGGATGTCGAAGAAATTACCAAGTCGGATAAGGGGTGGTTTATAAAGCGCGCCGCAGAAAATGTGCGCTTTGCACTGGGGCAGGAAATCTTAGACGCCGCACCGGATGAGGCCGCCGGGTTTTTACTCGCTATCATGACAGGTGAGCGAAAGGCGCTGAGTAAAGGTCTGCAAGAAGATATGCGCCGTTCAGGGCTTGCGCATTTGCTTGCCATTTCCGGTTTGCATATGGGGATGTTAGGCGGAACCCTGTTTTTCCTGATACGCTTTTTGGGCGCTCTGTCACCACGGATAGCCCTGACTTGGCCGGTGAAGAAAATTGCGGCATTTGTCGCGTTACTTGGGATGGCTGGATATTTAATGATCAGCGGCATGTCGGTATCTGCGATCCGCGCGTTTTTTATGATTTCATTGATTTTTTTAGCCGTGTTGTTTGATCGCAGGGCTATTTCATTTCGAAATCTGGCGATGGCAGCCATTCTTATTCTGTTATTTCGCCCAGAAAGTCTATTGGGTGCCAGTTTTCACATGTCATTTGCGGCGGTTTTTTGTCTGATCGCGGCTTATGAACGATTTGGCGACCAGTTTTGGATACTGGGTGCCGAGAGGGCCCTGCCAATCCGGCTGATGCAATATTTAGGGGGTGTCCTGCTGACGTCACTGATTGCCTCGCTCGCGACGGCCCCATTTGCAGCCTTTCATTTCGGCCAATTTTCGGTTGCCGGCAATCTGGCAAATTTGATCGCTGTGCCACTAATGGGCCTTTATGTGATGCCGCTGGTCCTGCTGAGCTTTCTTCTATATCCCGTCGGCGGTATGGAGTTGGGGCTATATCTTTCAGGGTTGGGGGTAAGTCTGATCCAGGATACTGCTGCTTGGGTTGCTGACTTCCCGATCGCCTCCATCGCGGTGCCGGCTTTTTCACCCTATCTGTTATATGGGATGATTTTCGGTTGTTTGTGGTTCATAATTTGGCGTCACAAAATCAGGTATCTATCTGTTATATTTATATTTTTAGGAATTTTTAGCGCTTATCTATATCAACCTCCCGATATCCTGATATCTGGAAGCGGTCGCTTGGTTCTGCTGCGTGCGGAAGGTGAGTTGTTTGTAAATAACCGCCGTGTCGATCGTTTTGAGAGGCAGAGATGGCAACAGATTTATGGGGTTTCTGATAATAACCTGTTTCGTTCAGACGCAGCCACCGCCGCGAGTATAAAGTGTGATGACTTGGGATGTGTTGCAACGATGAAAGGGCAGGTTATTGCTTTCTCAAGCAGTCGCTATTCCCATCGGCTGGATTGTCAAAAAGCAGATATTTTAATTGCGGAAGATCCGGTGACAATATCCTGTCCAAAACCAGAACATGTTATTGATCGTTTTGATGTCTGGCGGCAGGGGGGGCATTCCCTTTGGCTCAATGGACAAGAAAGCCGCATTGAAACGGTCAATGGGACACGGGGGGTGCGCCCATGGATACCGACCAAATAAAGGGAAACCACACTCCGATTAATACTGACGGAACAACCCTACCAAGCGCCCCTGAACCTTAACGCGGTCGGGACCAAAAATCCGTGTTTCATATTCAGGGTTTGCGGCCTCAAGCGCAACGGTATTCCCTTTACGGCGGAGGCGTTTCAATGTCACTTCATCATCATCAATAAGGGCCACGACAATGGCGCCATTTTCTGCGGTTTTACAATCTTTGATAACAACAGTGTCGCCGTCATGGATACCAGCCTCAATCATGGAGTCGCCTGCAACTTCAAGGCAGTAATGACGACCACTATCAATCATGGAGACGGGAATATCAACAAAACTGCCGGGATCACTGACGGCTTCGATCGCAAGACCCGCTGCGATACGACCATAGAGAGGCAGATTAACCAGACCATTATCAGACGGTGTTTCACTGTTGCGTGAGCCAAATTCAGCTTTTACAACATTTTTCTCTGATGAATGACCATTTTGGCGGGAGTTTCGGTTTTTAATACCATTTGGCAAAACTGCGTCCGGTAGCTTCAGAATTTCCAACGCCCGTGCGCGATGGGGTAGACGGCGAATGAAACCCCGTTCCGTCAATCCGGTGATCAGTCGGTGAATGCCTGACTTGGATTTCAGCTCCAACGCCTCTTTCATTTCATCGAAAGAGGGGCAGACCCCATGATCTTCCAGATAATGGTGGATATACATCAACAATTCATGTTGCTTTTTGGTTAGCATGCTGCCCCCAAGAACAAAACCAAAACATTATCTAATGTTCTACAAAAGTTCTTTTTGCTCGTCAAGGGCGAATTGAAGATGTCTTATTTTAGACGTCGGGATATCCCGCCTGCAGGAGGGCGATTTCCACCTTTTCCCCTTTGGGCAACGCGGGTGCATGTGGTGGCCGCATGAGCAAACAATCCGCGCCAGACAGGCGTGAGAGAAGGGAACTATCCTGATTTGTGAACAGTTCAATCACTGGTAATCCATCTTCTTCGCCGGTAATGCGCGCGCGGACATAGTCCTGTCTGCGGTCATTTTCTTTCACTTCATGGGAGAGGATTGCCGGAATAGTTCTGGGGCGAGAAGCCGCGGCTTTGCCCATCAGAATATCAAGGGCAGGGATCAGGAAAATATAGCTGCAAATCATGCTGGAGACAGGATTGCCCGGCAGACCGAGCATAGGCGTGCCGTTCAGATCGCCAAACATGAGCGGTTTTCCGGGGCGCATGGCAATTCGCCAAAAGTCGATTTTGAGACCATCTTTGCCCAAAACAGATTGTACCAGATCATGATCGCCAACCGAAGCACCGCCAAGGGTGATCAACATATCCGCTTTCGCCGCGCCGCCAGCCATCTGACGAAGCGAGTCTTCGTTATCTTTTGCAATTCCCAGATCAATGGCTTCACCGCCCGCCTGTTCGATCATCGCCGCAACCACAAGGGCGTTGGTGGAGATAATCTGATTGGCGCCAAGCGGCTCCCCCGGACGGACGAGTTCATCACCGGTGGACAGAAGCGCGATGCGCGGTTTCCGACACACCGTAACCCATGGGCTGTTCATCGCGGCGAGCAGGCCCAAATCGCGAGGGCTTATTTTATGGCCGGGCGCAAAGGCCGCGTCCCCCTCTTTAAAGTCAATACCGGCTGGGCGTACGTAGCGGCCTTTTGTAGCACCTTCTGTGATGGTGACTTGATCTCCCTCGCGGGTGGTGTCTTCTTGAATGATGATGGTATCCGCACCAGCGGGGAGCGGGGCACCTGTGAAGATGCGAACACAACTGCCAGCGGTTACGTCTCCGTCAAACCCATGACCAGCGGCGGATTCCCCGATCACTGTTAAAGTCGTTGGAATGGTTGCGACATCTGACGCCTGAACCGCATATCCATCCATTGCCGACAGATCCGATGGCGGCTGCGTCCGGCGGGCAATGATTGGTTCAGCGAGAATGCGGCCCACTGCCTGATTAATAGAAACGGTTTCAGTGGAAACCGGCGTTAAATGAGACAGAATATTTTGGCGCGCATCTTCGACTGAGATCATGTTGCTGTGTAATGTCCTGATTTTCCGCCGCTTTTTTCCAGCAGGCGAGTGGATTTAATTTCCATACCGCGATCGACGGCCTTGCACATATCATAGATGGTCAGTGCTGTGACGGTTGCTGCGGTCAGCGCTTCCATCTCAACACCGGTGCGACCCTTCAATTTGCAGGTCGCAAAAATATCGATGGCGTTTTCGTCCGGCTGCATCTCAAATTCCACCGTTACATTGGTGAGAGCAAGCGGATGACAGAGCGGGATCAGATCCGGAGTTTTCTTGGCGGCCATGATACCGGCAAGACGTGCCACGCCAAGAACGTCCCCTTTTTTGGCTTTCCCTTCCTGAATGAGGGTAAGTGTTTCGGGCTGCATCACAACGCGCGCGGTGGCCGTCGCGCTTCGTTCCGTTTCGGCCTTCTCACCCACATTGACCATATGGGCGGCGCCTTTTTCGTCAAAATGGGTGAAGCCAGACATGATTAATCCTTTGAAAGCAGTGCTTTAACAGCCGCAGTTACATCATCCTGTCGCATAAGGCTTTCCCCAACGAGGAAGCAGCCACAACCAGCTTTCTCCATGCGGGAGAGATCGGCAGGGGTGTAGAGACCACTTTCACTGACGGCAACGCAGTCTTTGGGAAGCCCCTTAGAGAGAGCCTCCGTTGTGGCGATGTCAACTTCCAGCGTTTTAAGGTTCCGGTTATTGATGCCAATCAGTGGGCTTTTCAAAACAGAAGTCCGCTCCAACTCTTCAGCGTCATGAACTTCCACAAGAACGTCCATGCCAAGCTCAAATGCTGCGGCTTCCAACTCTTTCGCCTGATCATCAGAAAGCGCTGCCATTATCAGCAAAATACAATCGGCACCAAGGGCGCGGGCCTCTGTCACCTGATAGGTATCCAGCATGAAATCTTTGCGTAGCACCGGCAGGCTTACCGCCGCCCGCGCTGCCACCAGATATTCATCAGCCCCTTGGAAATAGGGGATATCTGTCAGGACAGACAGACAGCTTGCGCCGCCATCCTCATAGGCTTTGGCAAGCACAGGCGGATTAAAATCCTCACGGATCAGTCCTTTTGAGGGGGATGCTTTCTTCACCTCAGCGATCAGGCCATAGCGCCCTTCATCCCGGGCGGTGCGAAGGGCGTTCAAAAACCCGCGCGGTGCGGATTGCTCTTTCGCGAGCGCCTCAAGATCAGCAAGGCTTTTCTTTTCTTTGCAAGCAGCGATATGGACGCGCTTGTCGTCACAGATTTTGGCAAGAATACTCATTATTCGGGGGTACTCAGATTAGTAATTCGTTTTAGATTTTCCATAGCGGCAAGGGCTTTGCCATCTTCAATGGACTTGGCGGCAATCTCGATACCTTCTTTAACGGTGTCGCATTTCCCCCCGACCACAAGTGCCGCCCCAGCATTCAGGAGGGTCACATCGCGGTAAGGACCTTTTTCACCCTTCAACAGAGCCATCAAAGCTTTGGCATTTTCAGCGGGCGTGCCGCCTTTCAAATCATCCAAAGAGGCGCGGGGCAATCCAACTTCCTCTGGGGTGATCTCAAATTCACGGATCTCACCGTTTTTAAGCTCAGCCACTAAAGAAGGGCCCGTCGTTGTCAGTTCATCAAGCCCATCGGATCCGTGCATAATCCAGACATGCTCTGATCCGAGTTCTTTCAAGGTTTCGACCATTGGCCGCATCCAACGCGGATCATAAACACCGGTCAACTGACGCTTCACCGCCGCTGGGTTAGACATAACCCCCAGAAGGTTGAAAATCGTCCGAATGCCAAGTTCGATGCGGGTCGGACCCACGTGACGCATGGCCCCGTGATGTCGATAGGCCACCATAAATCCGATACCGGCCTCATGAACGGCACGTTCCGTCAAGCTAAGGTCACATTCTGTATTAATCCCAAGCTCCGCCTGAACGTCTGCTGTTCCAGACTTTGATGATGCGGCTTTATTCCCATGCTTTGCAACTGGAACGCCAGCACCGGCCACGACAAAGGCCGCGGCAGTAGAGATATTGTATGTTCCGTGACCGTCACCGCCGGTGCCAACCAGATCAATGGCGCCCTCGGGCGCGGTGATATAGGTCGCCTTGTCCCGTAGCACGCTAACGCCGCCGATCAATTCATCAACAGTCTCCCCGCGAAGGTGAAGACCCATCAGGAAGGCGCCCATTTGGGATGGGGTGGAGTTACCAGAGAGAATGATATTAAAAGCGGCTTTTGCCTCTTCTTGAGACAGGGTTTCACCGGCCGCAATCTTCCCGATCAGGGATTTAAAATCGTTCAGCGCGCTCATCTTATGCGGCGACCTTTGCTGGCTCATTGGTCAGGTTCAGGAAATTTCGCAAGATTGCATGCCCTTGTTCTGATGCAATGCTCTCCGGATGGAACTGAACGCCATGAATTGGATATTCTTTATGCTGCAATCCCATGATTACCCCATCGGAAGTCTCCGCAGTAATCTCCAGACAATCAGGGAGCGTTTCGCGCTCAACCGTCAGGGAATGGTACCGTGTCGCGGTAAAAGGAGAGGGCAGTTCCGCAAATACGCCTTTACCATAGTGATGAATATCAGACGTTTTGCCGTGCATTAGTTGATCGGCGCGGATCACTTTTCCGCCGAAAGCCTGACCAATTGATTGATGCCCAAGGCAAACACCGAAGAGCGGAATGCCCGTCGCCGCAGCCGTTTTCACCATATCCAAACAGATGCCGGCTTTATCCGGGCTGCAGGGACCGGGTGACAAGACGATGCCCGCAGGCTTCTCGCTCAAGACGTCATCCACACTTACAACATCATTGCGATAGACTTTGATGTCGGCTCCAAGCTCTCCCAGGAAATGCACCAGGTTGTAGGTAAAGCTATCGTAGTTATCAATAAGTGTAATCATATCAGTATCTTATCGCATGTTGCAAAAGGCGGAAAACGGATGAATTCCAAGCCCTCTAGTTTGGCGTCTTTTGCATCGCCGTCAACCCCTGAAATGCGCACAAACTGTTGATTTCGTCACCTTTTTAACCATGAGCAGATTGTTGCCACATTTGAGGTTCATTGAGTGGCAGGTCAGCTTTCCAGTTTTTCCTGTAACTTGAAAGCTGAATGACTTAAAACTCGTATCACTTACCCAAAGATCACAGCGGTTTCTATGGCTCAGAAAAAATCGGTAAAAAAGACCCCAAAGACCAACAAAGGGGAACAGCCAGCAAGTTTCTGGGACTCGCCAACAAAAGTGATTGGTCTGTGTGCGGCTTTCCTGATCCTCAGCCTGACCAGTGGCATGCTTATCGGCAGTTTTCTGGATGATGAGGGGCCGGAGGAAAGCGACAATGGTGTTGCCATTCAACCCGCCGAAATGCCGCAAAATAATGTGGCCGTTCAGCCTTATCCAACATATGAGGAAGGGCTTATCCCCGATCTGAAAGAGCCTCTTCCAGAGATCAAACTGCCAAAGGTGGAGCCAGAAGTGGCCGCGTTACCGCCAGAGGAAGTTAAACCCGCCAAACCACCCGTTATGAGCAAACAAGACGGTCCCGCGTGGGAGCGATTTGCCGCGCCAACAGAATCCCTTGAGGGGCGTCCCGCCATTGCCATTGTGATTGATGATGTAGGGATTAATAAATCCCGCGTGGCGGATCTGGCAAATCTGCCGGGCGCTATAACGCTTGCCTTTTTACCATATGCAACGGGTCTTCAGGAAAGTGTGGATTTAACACGGTCCAAAGGGCATGAAGCGATGGTTCATATGCCGATGGAGCCAACACGCGAAAGCGCTAATCCGGGGCCGGATGCGTTGCTGACATCTTTATCGCTTGAGGAAATCGCCGAACGGACGCGCAAGAACCTCAGCCAATTTGACGGTTATGTGGGGCTTAATAATCATATGGGCAGTAAATTCACCGCCTACCGCGAAGGCATGCAAGTGGTGATGGATATCGCAGCAGAAAAAGGGCTGTTGTTTCTGGATAGCCGCACAACGGCACAATCCACCGGATATGAACTGGCAAAAGAGCGGGGAATGCTGACCGGAAATCGCGATGTGTTTATCGATAATAAAGCAGAAGAAGCCGCAATTTTGGTTCAGCTTGGAAAAGTGGAAGAAATGGCGCGGAAAAATGGCACGGCCATTGCCATTGGGCACCCGTATAAGCAGACGATTGCAGCCCTTCAAAAATGGGTGCCAGAGGCGCAGCGGAAAGGCTTTGTCTTAGTGCCAATTACCGCTGCGCTGAAATCAAATTAACGGTTGCCGCTGCCTTCACTGGCAAAACGAACCGCTTCCTGTGCGGCGCGAACGAGCGCCTTGGATTTATTGACAGTTTCTTGGTATTCAGCTTCTGGATCGCTGTCCGCGACAACACCGCCGCCCGCCTGAATATAAATCTTACCATCTTTCACAACGGCTGTGCGAAGGGCGATACAGGTATCCATCGACCCATTGGCGGAGAAATATCCAACCGCACCGGCATAGACACCGCGGCGTGATTTTTCCAGCTCGTCAATGATTTCCATGGCCCGAACTTTTGGGGCGCCTGACACGGTGCCAGCAGGGAACCCTGCCTTAAGCGCGTCAATAGCGGTCAGGCCGGGCTGAATTTTACCCTCAACATTAGAGACGATATGCATCACGTGAGAGTAATTCTCGATGATCATCTTCTCGGTCACTTCAACACTGCCGATCTGGCTAACGCGGCCAGCATCGTTCCGGCCCAAATCGAGGAGCATCAAATGCTCCGCCAGTTCCTTCGGATCGCTCAGGAGATCTTCGGCATATGCCTGATCTTCTGCTTTGTTAGCACCGCGCGGACGCGTGCCGGCGATCGGGCGAATGGAAACCTTCTCATCCCGAAGGCGCACAAGGATTTCAGGGCTGGAGCCGACGACGGAAAACTCACCAAAGTTCAGATAGAACATGAAAGGTGATGGGTTCGTTCGGCGAAGGGCCCGATAGAGTGATAATGTTGGCAGGTTGAACGGAATTTCAAACCGCTGGCTTGGAACAACCTGAAAGACGTCACCAGCCCGGATATACTCCTTTGCCTTTTCCACCATGGCGAAGAACTCTTCCTTGGTGGTGTTCGACACAGGATCAGGCAGGTCCGCAACTTCCATATTCCCGGACACCGTATGGGGCAGGGAGCGAGAGAAGTCATTCACCGCATCTGTCAGTCGCTCAGCCGCATGGTTATAAGCGGTCTGTGCAGACCGACCGTCACCAATCCAAATAGGTGTCACGATGGTGACCACATCCAGAATACTGTCGAAAATCGCCATCACTGTTGGGCGGATAAACATGCCATCAGGCAGGCCCAAATGATTTGGATTGCCATCTGGAATATCTTCCATCAGACGGACAGTGTCATATGACATATATCCAACCAGACCAGCGGCCATTGGCGGCAGGTGTTCTGGCAGGTCAATATGACTTTCATCAATCAGGGCTTGCAGGCTATCCAGCACGGGTTTGTCGCAGGCCACAAATGCTTCCGGGTCGAAACGGGCCGTGCGGTTAATGCGCGCCTGTTTTCCATCGCATCGCCAGATCAGATCAGGTTTCATACCAATGATGGAGTAACGACCACGAACCGCGCCGCCTTCCACAGATTCCAGAAGGAAAGAATTTGCCTTTCCTTCTGCCAACTTCATCATTGCGGAAACGGGTGTTTCCAGGTCGGCGACAAGGGTTGTCCAGAGGATCTGGGACTTTCCTTGATCGAAACCGTCCTTAAATTCCTGATAGCTGGGCTGGATTGTCATTGCTGGAAATATTCCCTGATAAGGCCTTCCTTAACGGAAAAGCCGACTTCTTTTTCAAGATAGGTTTGGTATTGCGCCAGGATGTCCTGTTGCAGGCTGTTTGACAGTTCATTGGCAAGTTGGTCACGGAAGGATTTGTCAGCTTCTTTATCTGCTGGAACAACTTCCTTCACCTTAAAGAGGGTGTAACCATTGCCGGCTGCTGTTGGGCCCATGGCATATTCACCATCACTCAGACCAAACAGTTTTTCGGTTGCGGCAGGGGACAGATCACCCGCAGGGGCATTGCGAAGAACAACAGGAGAGGATTTAACCTCTGCGCCTTTCTCCGTTGCAACGTCCGCAAGGGTGCCGCCTGCTTTCAGTTTGTCCAACAGGGCTGCTGTCGCTTTTTCATTTTCGGTGTGCAGCCAGTCAGCTTTCCATGCTGCGGTTACCTGTTCGCGGATTTCCTCCAGCGGACGCAGTGCGGATGGGCGTGTTTCGGTCAATGTCAGCGCAAAATAGTTGCCATTTTGCATTTCAACCAAAGTTGGCTCGACACCTTCTTCTGTCTGGAACAGTTCACCCAAAAATTCAGGGGCAGCTGGCGCCGCCGCAACAGGCGTACCGTCAAGACCAAGACCACGCTGATCGGTCAGCGGCAGAGTCTTCACTTCTACACCGATATTTTGAGCTGCTTCGTCCAGTGTCGCACCGCCGGCAAACTCATCTTCAAACTGGGTTTGCTTTTCGTGCATCAGATCGGCCGCATAACGAAGGGCCACATCATTTCGGATCTGGTCACGAACCTGATCCAGCGTTTGCAAAGCTTCTGGATTAACTTTTGCCACTTTAACAAGGTGCCAACCCAGAACCGTCTGAACAGGGGCGGTCACGCCACCTTCTTCAACCGCAAAGACCGGCTCTTGCAGTTCAGTGAACAGATCAGCTTTGCGGTTTTCGCCAAGATCGATATCTGCCGCTGTCAGTTGCAGCATGTCAGCGGCGACGGCGGCGAAATCTTCACCGCCGGAAATCCGAATAGCCGCTTCGTTGGCTTTGTCTTCGGTTTCGAAAACCATCTGCAGAACCTGACGGCGCTCTGGCTGGAAGAACTCGCTTTCGCGGGCTTCATATTCCTGCTGTATTTCATCATCTGATACAGAAACTTCAGATGTGAAGGCCTCAGGTGTCAGAAGGATGAATTTCGCGGCGCGGTAATCAGGGGCCGTATATGTCTCTTTATTCTCGTCGATAAACGCGGTGAGCTGCTCATCAGTTGGGGTAGGGGCTTCGCCAACGCTTGTGTCTGCCAGTACCACATATTCTGCGCTGCGTTTCTCTGCATAATGATTAAAGAACACATCTGTCAGGAAAGTCGGTGCTTTCTGTCCCGGCAGGACAAAGCTCTCAACCAGCTGGCCACGTGTCATTTCGCCGCGAAGGATGTTGATATACTCCCCTTCGGAATAGCCGTTCTGACGCAGAAGGTCGTTAAAGCGCAGGCGATCAAACTCACCGGCGACATTCTTAAAGGACGGACCATTTTTAATCTGATCGCGGACCGCTTCATCAGGAACGGCCAGTCCAAAATCGCGGGCGCGTTCATTTTGCACCATACGGTTCCGAAGAACGGCAACGGTTTGCTGCGGAATACCCAGAAGCTGAGCCTGTTCCTGTGTCAGCTGGCGATTGTAACGGGCACTCGCCATATTGACCTGATTTCGATATTCGCGTTGGAATTCACCTAGGGAAATACTTTCATCCCCGGCTTCCAGAACGTCACTATTTACGGAACTACCCAGCATACCGCTACCAATTCCCCAAACGGCAAAACTGGCAACTAGAAGAATAAGAAGTCCTTTGGCGAGCCAACCGGATGACCCTTTACGCATTGCGTGAAGCATATCTACCCATCAATCGAAATTAGGTTTAAGTCTTTATCGTCACCCATATATAGGGGCAACGGCGCGACATGATAGGGGGTATTACCACGCGGCGGCAACACGGAATTTCTGAAAGCGGTATCTTTCTATGAAAAAAAATGGCATATCACCGCAAAATATTTAAATCTCTCCAGGATTGGAAAAAATCGAGGAAGAAAGAACATGACTGTACGCCCTTTGATCGCTGGCAACTGGAAAATGAATGGTCTGGCCACTGAATCATCTGCTGAACTGAAAGCGCTGATCGCAAAATTGCAGGCTGCAGACACGGGCGCGTGTGATGTTTTGATCTGCCCACCAGCAACGCTGGTCTTCCAGATGGCTGAATTGGCAAAAGGCAGTAACCTCAATATCGGTGGTCAGGATTGCCACGCGGCTGAGAAGGGTGCCCATACCGGTGATACAAGCGCGGCAATGCTGAAAGATGCTGGCGCGACTTACGCCATTGTTGGCCATTCAGAGCGGCGCACCGATCACGCGGAGACAAATGAAATCGTCAAAGCAAAGGCAGAGGCCGCAATCGCTGCTGGCCTGATTGCAATCGTTTGTGTCGGGGAGACATTGGAGCAGCGCGAAAGTGGTGAGACGCTCAGTGTAATTACAGATCAGGTGAAAAACTCTCTGCCTGCGGGTGCAACAGCGCAAAATACGGTTATTGCGTATGAGCCGGTTTGGGCGATCGGAACAGGTAAAACTCCAACACCTGCGGATGTTGCCGAAGTTCACGCGCACATGCGCGGTGATCTGAACGGTTTGATGCAGGATGCTGACGGCGTTCGTCTTCTTTATGGCGGATCTGTCAAGGGCAGCAATGCGGCGGAACTGATGGCACTTGATAATGTGGATGGTGCTCTTGTTGGCGGTGCCAGCTTGAAAGCAGAAGATTTCTGGCCAATTGTTGAAACCGGCCTCGCATAAGTATATTAACACTAGAAATCGTTTGGGGTTTGGTGTAGAAGCCAGCCCAATAGTTGAAACAGTGGCGGTTCGCCGCCTGAATCTCGGGAATATGTTAGGTCATGGAAACTATTCTGCTGGTCATCCACGTCATTATCGCGATCTTTTTGATCGGCGTGATCCTTCTGCAGCGCTCTGAAGGCGGTGCTCTTGGTATCGGCGGTGGCGGTGGCCAGGGTGGTTTGATGACGGGTCGCGGGGCCGCGAACCTGCTGACACGCACGACTGCTATTCTTGCGGCAGCTTTCATGCTGACAAGCATCAGCTTGGCGATTCTAAGTGGTATGCATTCTGGTCCGTCCTCCATATTGGACGAACCCGCCAAGGCAGAAACACCGGCTACACCCCAGCCGGTCGAGCCTTCAGCTCCCCTGACAAACGATTAAATTCACACGAGGCGGCAAATAGCCGCCTCTTTTACTTTTCCTCGAAACAAAAGTTGGATATAAAGTAGCTCCATGGCTCGGTTTATTTTCGTTACCGGTGGTGTGGTATCCTCACTTGGCAAAGGTCTTGCCGGGGCGGCACTTGCTTCCCTGTTGCAGGCGCGTGGCTATAAAGTGCGGATGCGCAAACTGGACCCTTATATCAATGTCGATCCCGGCACTATGAATCCGTTCGAACATGGCGAATGCTATGTGACGGATGACGGGGCAGAGACAGACCTGGATCTTGGACATTACGAACGTTTCACTGGCGTCGCCTCTAAGCAGAGCGATAACGTCACAACAGGTCGTATCTACCAGACTGTGATCCGCAAAGAACGTCGCGGTGATTATCTGGGTGCTACTGTTCAGGTGATTCCGCATATCACAAACGCAATTAAAGAATTTGCGACTTCCGACATCACGGACGAAGATTTCGTTCTTGTTGAAATCGGCGGCACCGTTGGTGATATTGAAAGCCTTCCTTTCTTGGAAGCCATTCGTCAGCTTGGTAATGAGCTGAAGAATGAGGCGATTTTCATGCATCTGACACTGGTGCCTTACATCGCGGCCGCGGGTGAGCTGAAAACAAAACCAACACAGCACTCCGTGAAAGAGCTGCAGTCTATTGGTATTCAGCCAGATATCTTGCTGTGCCGGAGTGAGCATGAAATTCCGGAAGGTCAGCGCAATAAAATTGGTCAGTTCTGTAACGTGCCAGAAGGCGCGGTTATTCAGGCTCTCGATGTGCGCACAATTTATGAAGTGCCGCTCAGCTACCATAAAGAAGGCTTGGACACTGCTGTTCTGGCGGCTTTCGGAATGGACGATGCGCCAGAGCCGGACCTGTCGACTTGGCTTGATATTCGCGATCGGATCATCAATCCAGAAGGTCAGGTGAACATCGCCGTTGTGGGTAAATATATTGCCCTTCAGGATGCGTATAAATCTCTGACAGAGAGTATCGTTCACGGCGGCATTGCCAACCGGGTGAAAGTGAACATCAACTGGATCGAATCTGAACAGTTCGAAAAAGACGATGCGAATATGTCTGATTTGCTGGGGGATGCCCATGCGATCCTTGTCCCTGGTGGATTTGGGGAGCGCGGCGCCGAAGGTAAAATCAAGGCGGCCCGATATGCTCGCGAAAACCGCATTCCATATTTTGGTATCTGTTACGGTATGCAGATGGCTGTTATTGAAGGGTGCCGTCATCTGGCAGGCCTTGAAAATGCGGGTACATCCGAATTTGGTGAAAGCGATCCAAATGTCGTTGGTCTGATGACCGAATGGACACGCGGCAACACAACCGAGACCCGTTCCGAGGCAGATGACCTTGGCGGAACCATGCGTCTGGGGGCTTATCCTTGCCGCCTTATTGAGGGCACAAAGGTACGCGAGATTTACGGCTCTGAAATGATCGAGGAACGTCATCGCCACCGCTACGAAGTGAATGTGGAATACCGCAAACCACTGGAAGAGGTTGGCTATAAATTCTCTGGTATGTCCCCAGATGGGGAATTGCCGGAAATTGTTGAAATTCCGGATCATCCTTGGTTCATCGGTGTTCAGTTCCATCCAGAGCTGAAATCAAAACCGTTTGATCCACATCCGCTATTCAATAGCTTTGTAAAAGCCGCTCTTGAGCAGTCACGCTTGGTATAATTTAAGGACATAAATCATGACAACAGCGCAAACCCACGTGAAAATCGGGAATTTCGAGGTTGGGAATGATTTGCCGCTGGCCCTCATCGCCGGCCCTTGTCAGATGGAAAGCGAGGCCCATGCGATGGATATGGCAGGGCGCCTCGTCGACATTACAAAACGTATCGGCATGAATTTCGTTTATAAATCTTCATTTGATAAGGCGAACCGTTCTTCCATCCATACCAAGCGGGGGCTTGGGATGGATAAAGCCCTCCCGATTTTCGACAAAATCAAAAAAGAATTTGATATTCCGGTTCTCACCGATGTTCATGAAGCCGGTCAGTGCGCCGAGGCGGCAACGGTTGTGGATGTGCTTCAAATTCCTGCCTTTCTCTGCCGTCAGACAGATCTTTTGGTTGCTGCTGCTAAAACTGGCAAAGTCGTGAACATCAAAAAAGGCCAGTTCCTTGCGCCTTGGGACATGAAAAACGTTGCCGTCAAGATGGAAGAGAGCGGCAACAGCAACGTTCTGCTAACCGATCGCGGCACCAGCTTTGGCTATAATACACTCGTAACTGACTTTAGAGGCCTGCCCATTATGGCGCAAAATGGATACCCGATCGTATTCGACGCCACCCATTCTGTGCAACAGCCGGGCGGGCAGGGTGCAACATCTGGTGGTCAGCGGGAATTCGTACCGGTCTTGGCACGGGCGGCTGTATCAGTTGGCTGTGCAATGGTCTTTATGGAAACTCACGAAGATCCAGATAATGCTCCCTCTGACGGACCTAACATGGTTCCCGTACAAGAAATGGAACAGCTTTTGTCGAATTTGCAAAAATTCGATGGAATCGCCAAATCACTTTAAACCCTGAAATTCGATAACAGGAAACCTGACCCATGAGTGCTATCCTTGATATCATCGGCCGCGAAATCCTCGACAGCCGTGGTAACCCAACCGTAGAAGTTGATGTCCTGCTGGAAACTGGTGCATTTGGCCGCGCGGCTGTGCCATCAGGTGCATCTACTGGTGCCCACGAAGCCGTTGAACTGCGCGATGGTGGTGATCGTTACAAAGGTAAAGGCGTTCTGAAAGCGGTTGATGCTGTGAACGGCGAGATTTTTGACGCGTTGTCCGGTATGGATGCGGATAATCAGATCGCCCTCGACAGCATCATGATTGAGCTGGACGGCACAGAGAATAAAAGCCGTCTGGGTGCAAACGCAATTCTGGGTGTCAGCATGGCAATTGCCAAAGCTGCCGCCGAAGATGCGTCCTTGCCTCTCTACCGTTATATTGGCGGCGCAAACGCGCGCACTTTGCCGGTTCCGATGATGAACATCATCAACGGTGGCGAGCATGCGGATAACCCGATTGATATTCAGGAATTCATGATTATGCCGGTTTCCGCCAGCAACATTCGGGATGCTGTGCGGATGGGATCAGAAGTCTTCCACACATTGAAAAAACAGCTTTCTGACGCCGGTCACAACACAAATGTCGGGGATGAAGGTGGCTTCGCCCCAAATATTGGCGGAACGCGAGAAGCTCTTGATTTTATTATGAAATCAATCGAAGTCGCAGGCTATAAACCAGGTGAGGATATTTATCTGGCATTGGATGCCGCTTCCACAGAGTTTTTCTCCGATGGCAAATACCACCTGAAAGGGGAAGGTAAAACTCTCTCCCCTGAGGAGATGGTTGATTACTATGCTGCATTGGTTGCCGACTATCCGATTATCTCCATTGAAGACGGCATGTCTGAAGATGACTGGGCGGGTTGGAAACTGCTGACAGAGAAAATCGGCGATAAGGTTCAGCTTGTTGGTGATGATCTGTTTGTGACAAATCCGGCACGTCTTGCTGATGGTATTGATCAGGGCGTTGCGAACTCCATTCTGGTGAAAGTAAACCAGATCGGCACATTGACCGAAACAATGGAAGCCGTTGAGATGGCCCACAAAGCCAGCTACACAGCGGTTATGTCTCACCGCTCTGGCGAAACCGAAGATGCCACAATTGCTGATCTTGCTGTTGCAACGAACTGCGGTCAGATCAAAACAGGTAGCTTGGCCCGTTCTGACCGGCTCGCAAAATATAACCAGCTGATCCGTATCGAAGAAGCACTCGGCCCAGCCGCCCGCTACGCAGGTCGCTCTATCCTGAAATAAGGATATCTGAATTTAGAAAAAGCCGCTCCGTTTGGGGCGGCTTTTTTTGTTTGCTGTTGTCATTTCTTCGCCATGTGCACAGGTTATGGATAGTCTTCATAAACTGAAACGAAAGAGATAATGGTGAAACGACTGACATTGATCCGCCATGCCAAATCAAGCTGGGAAGATCATGACCTTTCCGATTTCGAACGACCACTTTCCCCGCGCGGTATAAAGGCGACGCCGAAGATGGCTCAGTATCTCCTGAGTGAAAATCTTCTCCCTGATCTCGTTTTCTGCTCCCCTGCGCGGCGCACCAAAGAAACCTATTCTCGGTTGCAACGGGTGATCGCCAGTGATGTTGATGTGAATTATGATCGCTCCATCTATTCTGCTGGGATGGGCGAGGGGATATTGAACCTGCTGAAAACAATGGATCCAACGGAGGACCATATTTGGGTGGTGGGCCACAACCCCGCTATGCAAGAGCTTTCTTTAGGTCTGGTGAAATGGGCAGAAGATCAAGCGCAAACCAGAGCGAGAATTTTACGGAAATTCTCGACTGCCGGGGTCTGCAGCATGACGTTTGACGCGGATAGCTGGACGAATATAGGCTTTTCAAAAGGTCAAATTACCCATTTCATGACACCAAAGATGCTGGACAAATAGCTATTTGATCTTATGTCTCCCTTAATGACAAAAGGGGTTTCAAATGCGTTTTTTAGGCGTTTTTAGTGGTTTTTTCATCGCTTTTTTTGTTTTGAACACTTCGCCTGCGGCGTCAAAGGAGCCTGATTTCCTGAAGCTGCCCAAAGGTTTTGAAATCGAAATCTGGGCCGAAGTGCCAGGGGCTAGAACGCTTGTGATTAGCCCTGATGGGCAGCATCTTTATGTTGGAACAAGGGGAAGCGGTGTATACCGCGTTGATATTGATCGGCGCACCTATAACGCTGAAAAGTTTGATGTTTTTAAATCAGGTCTAAATGTTGCGAATGGAATTGATCTGAACGCTGATGGCAATCTTGTCGTCGCGGAGCAACACCGAATTATCCGAATTGACGCTGCGGGAAATATTAAGGAACTCGTTCCGCCGGGGTTATTGCCAAATAAGCGTCATCACGGATGGCGCTATGCCAAATTTGGCCCGGATGGTGCCTTTTATGTTGCGGTTGGAGCCCCTTGTAATATTTGTGAAGTGAATGGCGTGGAAGGCACCATTCTTCGGTTTGATCCCAAAAACTGGCAACATTCCGTTCATGCATATGGGGTTCGAAACTCGGTCGGATTTGATTGGAATGCCGACGGTGTGATGTATTTCACCGATAATGGCGGAGATAATCTGGGTGATAATATCCCGCCTGATGAGCTCAATATTCTGACGCAGCCGGGCCTTCATTACGGCTATCCATATGTTTATGGAAAAGGCGGCAGATATCCACAATTTGAAAACCGAGCAACTATTCCGAAGGTGGTCAACACCCTCATCGATTTTGAGGCTCACGTAGCGGCACTGGGAATAGACTTTTACGACGGATCGAATTTTCCGGCGGATTATAAAGGCACCGCATTTGTGGCCCAACGGGGATCATGGAATAGAACCGATCCGATCGGATATCGCATTATGAAAATTGAGGGACTAAATTCTAGCGGCGAGCCGAGGAAAGAAGTCTTTATCGATGGCTGGCTTCGGGAAAATGGGGAAGTTCGCGGCAGGCCTGTGGACCTGGAGGAACTTCCCGATGGGTCGTTACTGATATCGGATGATTACAGCGATGTTATCTACCGTGTCCGATATACAGGTGCGGATAATTAATCCAGCAGCTTACCAAGACGAACGGCTGTGTCGCCAACGCCCTGACGGCGGCTTGGCATAATCAGAACGCAGTTATCGTATGGTGTTTTAACTTCTTCACCGCCGTCCCAGCCAATCACGGTGCCCGCTTTTTCAATGCATTCGAAACCGATATAGGCTTCGGCAAACTTAAAGCCGCCGTTTTTGATGGTCACAGCGTCGGTTACAGAAATCAGTTTCTGCTCTTTAGGGGCGGGCAGTTCATGCTCGCTAAAGGCGTCCTGATCAATAACATTGTGCATTTTCAGGTATTTGATTGTCGCATCAAGAGCAACATCACCGCTTGATGCAGCCCAGTGCTGGCCAGCTTCCAGAAGAAGTGCGTTCTTTGGGCTTTCTGGATCGCCGAAAGGACCATAATCGCGCATGCGTGTGCCGGCTGCGTGGCCTGCGTCGGAGACGATAAATTCAGGGACACCCAACTGACGGGCATATTGACGGCCTTTTTCCAATGGACCGCAAATCATCAGTGGCTCGATCGCTGTCTGCATGGAGTGAATGTCTAGGATGTAATCAGCCTCCTCCACAATGGAACGGATTTGACGGGCACGTGTCGTCTCAGTTGTGACGCGGTCACCGTCCAAAACTTCCGGGCTCCAGACCCGGTTCATGTCTTCGTCAACGAAGCGGGAAACTGTTGGATTGTCTTTATCGAAGCTTTCAAAAGCCGCAACGTTAGAGAAGGCGAGTGTAAGCTTACCAGTTTTCGGGCGAACATTGTTTTTAAACAGGAAGTCGAGGACGATTGGGCCACAGATTTCGTTGCCGTGCGTGACGGCCATGATCAGAATATGATCTCCAGGGGCACCGCTATCAAATGTGGTGACATAAGGGATGCCGCGGTTGCCTTCTTTATAGGCGGAAATGTCAACTTTTGGCAGTTCAACAGGGTACTTAATATCGTCGTCAGACATTAGCTCAACCATCCTTTGGTATTGTTGGTAGATTGTATTTCTGGGCACAATCATCCCATTGTCTCTGCGTCGTTGCGATAAGAGACGAAATAAACTTTTGAGCGAGCCAACCATGACTGCGATGGGTGGATGTAATGATCCGGTTGTCATAGCGGTGCACGGGAGAAAAGGGGCGGGCAATCAGGTTGTCAAAATCACCGATCAGGGTCGGGAAGGGATTGATCACACCAATTCCCAGATTTTGTGAAATAAGCTGACAGGCCGTGTAGGAGGCCGTCACCTCCGCAATAATATTAGGTTCAACACCGGCACGTTCCAGAGCACGGTCAAAGGAATGACGGCTCGACATGGATTTGGCGATGGCTATGATGTTGTAATCAGCTAGATCCTTGGCGGTGACTTCTCTTTTGGCACCAAGCGGATGATCCTTTGGCATCACACAGACCGCGTCACACACCTGAAAGGACATAAACTTGATGCCTTCATGGCTTAGATGCGTGTTGGTAATGCCAATATCCGCCTCTCCAGACGCAACTTTACGAATGCATTCAGGTGAAGAGGAAATATCGATTTCAAACCGGGCCTGCGGATGTTCCTTAATAAATTCGGAAATCAGCGGCATAACCAGATGAATGCTGAATGTGGTTGGGGTGACCACCCGCAATGTTTCAGTCTGAGATACATGGGTGTTTTGCGAAAACTGTGCTACATTCTCAAGACTGGTAAAAACGGGTGAGAGTTCTTCGTTAAGCGCGTATGCTGCCTGTGTCGGGATCAGTTTTCGATCCGTGCGATCAAACAGTGTGAGTTCCAGTCGTTCCTCGAGTCGCGAAAGTGCACGGCTGACAGCAGGCTGAGAAATGCCCATTCGACGTGCAGCACGGGTCGCAGACTGCAATTCGATGGTCTCTCTGAGGATCTGAAGTTCCCTTAAGCTGACGTTAGGAAGCACGTTTTTCCGCCGTTCTTTAGTTTCTTTTGCAAGTATGTAATAAGTTTCCCTAATTTTGCATAACAATATTGCATCAAAAAATAAATTGCAAATGCGAAATTGTTATGAAATAGTTTTGTCATCATTCGTACTCCAACTGTTTTGGGGATTAGGGGATATCTGTATTCAAAGCAGGGAAGGCGAATGGCCCTCGGGTATTGTTTGGGGGCATTGAGCTTGAGGCGCAAAATCATCTTAATGCTGATGGTTTTGGTGTAATCAAACTGGGAGAGCATTATGAAATTCAAAAAAATGTTGCAAGCGACTGCAATTGCGGCCGTGGCATCTTTTGCCATGGGTACAGCATTTGCGGCCGATCTGACTGTTGGATTGGGTAGTGAGCCGTCATCCATTGACCCGCACTATCACAACCTGACACCAAACAATGCGATGTCTGCCAATATCTTCAATCGCCTGATTGAACAGGACGACAAGCAGAACCTGCTGCCAGGTCTGGCAACAGAGTGGAAAGCGATTGATGACCTGACATGGGAATTCAAACTGCGCGAAGGCGTAAAATTCCACGATGGGTCACCTTTCACTGCTGATGACGTGATCTTCACATGGGATCGCGCACCAAACGTTCCAAATTCTCCATCTAGCTTTGCGACCTTTACTAAAGGTAAGACAATGACAAAGGTGGATGATTACACAATTCGCATCACAACCGATAAGCCTTATCCGTTGATGCCACAGGACGTTTCCAACGTTGCGATCATCTCTAAAAAAGCTGCTGAAAACGCAACAACTGCTGACTTTAACTCTGGTAAAGCAGCTGTTGGTACGGGTCCGTTCAAATTCGTTAAATGGACACCAGGCGACGTTATCGAGCTTGTAAAGAACGAAGACTACTGGGGCAATGTTCCTGAGTGGGATAAAGTTACAGTTAAGCCAATCAAATCCGGCCCAGGCCGTGTTGCTGCGCTTCTGGCTGGTGACGTTGACTTCATCGAGAACGTTCCACCAACCGACATCGAGCGTTTGACAGACAATGGCGACGTTCAGCTGTCCCAGGGTATTTCCAACCGCGTGATTTACCTGCACATGGACCAGTTCCGTGAAGACAGCCCGTTCGTCACTGCCAAAGATGGTTCTAAAATCAAGAACCCATTGATGGATGCCCGCGTTCGTAAAGCGCTGTCCATGGCAATTAGCCGTGACCTGATCGTTGAGCGTGTTATGGAAGGCGTTGCCGTTCCTGCCGGTCAGCTGCTGCCAGAAGGTTTCTTCGGTGTGTCTCCAAACATGGCACCTGAAAAATACGATCCAGCTGGCGCGAAAAAACTGCTGGCTGAAGCTGGTTACCCAGACGGATTTAAAATTACGCTGCACGGTCCAAACGACCGTTACATCAACGATGCGAAAATTGCAGAAGCAATCGCACAGATGCTGAGCGCAGCAGGTATTCAGGCAACTCCTGAAACAATGCCAAAATCCGTATACTTCAAGCGCGCATCTCGCGGTGCTGAAGGTGGTCTGCCTGAGTTCAGTTTTGTTCTCGTAGGCTGGGGTTCCGGTACAGGTGAAGCGTCTTCACCACTGCGGTCTTTGCTGCACACATACAACAAAGAAAAAGGCTTCGGTTCTTCTAACCGTGGTCGTTTCTCCGATGCTGAATTCGACAAGCTTGTTGAAGATGCATTGACAACTGTTGACAACGCTAAGCGTGAAGAAATGCTGATTAAAGCAACTGAGCGCGGCATTGGTGAAATGCAGGGCATTATTCCACTGCACTACCAGGTCAACACATGGGCTGCCCGTAAAGGTATCGCGTATACTCCGCGTACTGACGAGCGTACTCAGCTTGAGTACATTCACAGCTCTAAATAATTAAAAATCGGGGCAATCCAGTGGGTTGCCCCTTCTTCTTACTGAGTTAGAGAGAGACGAATGTCTGTTTTCATCATTCGCCGATTGATGCAAGCCATCCTTGTGGTTTGGATCATGTCGCTTCTCGTCTATGTTGGCGTCCATATTGTGGGCGATCCGGTTGATATGCTTATCAACCCGGAAGCTGACCAGGCAGAAATTGCGCGCGTTATACGCGATCTGGGCCTTGATAGGCCGTTACATGAACAATATTGGTACTTCCTGAAAAACGCCCTGCAGGGTGATTTGGGGAATTCCTTTATCTTTAACGAACCAGCCTTGAAGCTGGTTGTGCAGCGTATTCCCGCAACCTTTGAACTGGCGCTTGCCGCGCTTGGTCTGGCTGTTGTGATCGGTATTCCGCTGGGCGTCTATGCGGGGTTGAAACCGGATAGTAAAATCTCTCAGACGATTATGGCGAGCTCTATTCTCGGGTTCAGCCTTCCAACCTTCTGGGTTGGTCTGATGCTTATTATGTTCTTCTCTGTGATGATGGGATGGCTACCATCCTTTGGTCGCGGCGATACGGAAACCATTTTTGGTGTCGAGTTCAGCTTCCTGACTTGGGATGGCTTAACGCACCTGTTCTTGCCAGCTTTGAACCTGTCATTGTTCAAGTTGTCGTTGGTGATCCGCCTTGCCCGTGCAGGCACGCGAGAAGTTGTGCATCAGGAATATATCAAATTTGCACGCGCTAAAGGCCTGAGCCAAAACCGCATTATCTTTGTTCATTTGATGAAAAATATCATGATCCCGGTTGTGACCGTTTTGGGTCTGGAATTCGGTGGTTTGATTGCCTTCTCCGTTGTGACCGAGACTGTGTTCTCGTGGCCGGGTATGGGCAAGCTAATTATTGATGCTCTTCACAACCTCGATCGTCCGCTTGTTGTTGCGTATCTCATGGTGATTGTTGTGCTTTTCGTCTTCATCAACCTGGTTGTTGATGTTCTTTACTCCATTCTGGACCCTCGTGTCCGTCTTCGGGATTTGAAAGGGTAAGGCCATGAGCGATACAACAAACGAAGAGAAAATGGATCTTGCCCCGATTGAAACGCCGTTCAAGCGGATCTGGGCAGATTTTTGCCAGAACAAAATCGCCCTTGCGGCGCTGATTGTTCTTCTGATCATTGTTTGCATTGCGCTGTTCGCACCGTGGATTGCGCCAACAAACCCATATGATCTCGCCTCTGTCAGTATTCTGGATGGTAAACTTCCTCCGGGAAGTGAAAGCCTCTCTGGTGTGACTTATGTACTTGGAACAGATGGCGCCGGCCGCGGACTTCTCAGCTCCATTTTCTATGGACTACGGATTAGTCTGGGGGTTGGTGTGATGAGTGCGCTTGTCGCGCTTGTCTTCGGTGCGATTATGGGACTGGCCGCTGCATATTATGGTGGCCGCGTTGATACGATCATCATGCGTATTGTGGACATCCAGCTCAGCTTCCCGGCTATTCTGGTCGCGCTGATCCTGTTGGCTGCCCTTGGTAAAGGGGTTGATAAAATCATCATCGCCCTTGTGATTGTGCAGTGGGCCTATTACGCCCGTACCGTTCGCGCCAGTGCACTTGTGGAGCGGAGCAAGGAATATGTGGAAGCCGCCACCTGTCTGGCTTTGAGCGACCGCCGCATTCTGCTGCGTCACCTGCTGCCAAACTGTTTGCCGCCACTGATCGTGATCGGAACAGTCCAAACGGCCCATGCGATTTCTCTGGAGGCGACACTGAGCTTCCTGGGTGTGGGCTTGCCGATTACAGAGCCATCACTTGGTCTTCTGATTTCCAATGGTTTTGAATATATGATGTCCGGAAAATACTGGATCAGCTTCTTCCCGGGTATTGCCCTGCTGGTCACTATTGTCAGCATCAACCTTGTTGGCGACCAACTGCGGGATGTTTTGAACCCGCGGCTGCAGAAATAGGAGGGGATGATAATGACTGATACTCCTATTCTCGACGTCCAAGGTCTCGAGACACACTTTTTCACCAAAGATGGCGTTGCGAAAGCCATTGATGGGGTGAACTTCACTGTCCGTAAAGGCGAGATCATGGGTCTTGTTGGGGAAAGTGGTTCCGGTAAATCCGTAACCGGTTTCTCTATCCTTGGTCTTGTGGACCCTCCGGGTAAGGTTGTTGGCGGTAAGGTCCTCTTTAAAGGGGAAGACTTGCTGCAAGCAGATGATAAACGGATGCAGGAACTTCGGGGAGCCCGAATTTCCATGATCTTCCAAGATCCGATGATGACCCTGAACCCGGTCCTGCGTGTTGATACGCAGATGATCGAAACCATTCAGGCGCACGAGAAAGTGGACAAGCAGACCGCTTGGCAGCGCTCCCGTGATGCATTGGCGCAGGTTGGCATTCCATCCCCGGAAGAACGTATGCGGGCATACCCGCACCAGTTCTCTGGTGGTATGCGTCAGCGTGTGGCGATTGCCATCGCGCTTCTGAATAAGCCTGACCTGATTATCGCAGATGAGCCAACAACAGCGCTTGATGTGACCATTCAGGGCCAGATCCTGTATGAAACACAAAAACTGTGCCGCGAAACCGGGACAGCCATGATCTGGGTAACGCATGACCTTGCTGTAGTTGCCGGTCTTGCTGATAGCATTAGTGTTATGTATGCGGGCCGCGTAGTGGAGCAGGGGAACATCAATGATGTTCTGGATAATCCTGTGCACCCATACACATTGGGCCTTTTAGGATCCGTTCCGGGTCACAATACCCGTGGTCAGCGCCTGTATCAGGTGCCGGGCATGGCGCCATCTCTGTTTAAGCTGCCGAAAGGCTGTGCGTTCCAGCCACGGTGTGGATATGCGACAGAAGCCTGTCAGCAGGATCAGACCGTTACCGAGCCTGTGCCGGGACGTGCTGTTCGTTGCTGCCATCCTCAAGTGGAGGTGTCCTCATGAGCGAAAACATGCTTGAAATCAAAAATGTGTCCAAGCAATTCGTGAAAGAATTGGACATAGCGGCCAAAATTGCCAACACACTCGGCGCCAAAAATAAGGAAGAGCGCGTTCACGCTGTGGATGACGTTTCCTTCCATATTGGTAAAGGTGAGGTTGTTGGTCTGGTCGGCGAGTCCGGTTGTGGTAAATCCACATTGGGCCGTATGGTTGCTGGTATTTTGCCAATGACCGCCGGTGATATTGAGATCGATGGTAATTCCATTCTGGCGGATAAGGGCAAGCAGAATAAAGCAAACGCCCTTAAAGTTCAGATGATCTTTCAGGACCCGTTTGCCTCTTTGAACCCACGTATGCGGGTTGAAGACATCATTGGTGAAGCACCTGTTGTTCACGGTTTGGTTCCGGCATCGGAGAAATCCGATTATGTTGCCAAAGTGATGACAAAGGTTGGCTTGGACCCTGAATATCGTCGTCGCTTCCCGCACCAATTCTCTGGTGGTCAGCGTCAGCGTATCGGTATTGCCCGTGCGCTTGCTGTGCAGCCGGAATTTTTGGTGTGTGATGAGTCGATTGCGGCGCTTGACGTTTCCATTCAGGCTCAGGTTATCAATCTTTTCATGGACTTACGTGAAGAACTTGATCTGACATATCTGTTTATCAGTCACGACCTTTCCGTGGTTGAACATATCTCAGATCGTGTTGTGATCATGTATCTGGGCCGTATTGTAGAGATTGCGCCAACTGACAAGCTGTTTGAAAAAACACTTCACCCTTATTCAGAAGCCCTTCTGAAAGAGGTGCCACGAATTGAAAATCGTGGTTTGGATTACCAGCCAATTTCAGGTGAAATTCCATCTCCATTGGATCCACCATCTGGCTGTCATTTCCATCCTCGGTGCCCATATGCCACCGAAAAATGTAAATCTGAGCAACCTAAACTGAAAGATTATGGTGAAGGGCGCCTGGCGGCCTGTCATCTAATCGAAGAGTGATTATGAGCAGAGTAGATACCGACGCGTATTATATCCTCGAACCAGAGGAGGGAGCCCTAGAGGCTCCCGTCTTTTTTGACAGCCCCCATAGTGGCAAGACATATCCTGATGATTTCAAATATCAGGTTCCGTTTTCAGAGCTGCATCAGGCGGAAGACGCCTTTGTAGATGAAATGTATGAAGCGGCCCCAAAGCATGGCTGCCGTTTGCTTGCCGCAAAATTCCCACGCTCTTACATCGATGCTAACCGTAACGAGCATGATTTCGATCCACGGGAATTTGTCGGAGAATGGACCGGTCATACCCCAAATCCAACTGTTAAAACCCGGAATGGGGAAGGTCTGATTTGGTTGCGGATGAACTGGACGCAGGAAATTTACGCGGGCAAATTGACCGTGGAAGACCTGAAGCACCGGATTGACACTTACTGGCGTCCCTATCATGCACAGATGGTCGATGGCATTGATCGTCTGGTGGAGAAGTTTGGATACGCCTATCACATCAACTGTCATTCCATGCCGAACGTTGGCCTGCAGGGCGATCCATCCGGATCAAAACCGCGCGCTGACTTCGTTCTGGGAGATCGTGATGGCACGACATGTGAGCCCGGCTTTACCGATACGATTAAGCGTTTCCTCGAAGATAGCGGTTATTCCGTTCTGGTAAATGATCCTTATAAAGGGGTTGAGCTGGTTGATCGCTACAGTGATCCCGCAAAGGGCCGCCACAGCCTGCAGCTTGAGATCAACCGCCGTCTTTATATGGATGAGCAGTCTGGTGAGAAGATTGCTGGTTTCACGCCTCTGAAAGACACGATCGCGGCTTTGATCCCGCATGTGGTCGATTACGCAAAGTCAAAAGCGTAAACCCACCAAAATATCCAGGGGTGAGTTTCGGCTCATCCCATACTACCCCCGCCTAATCCTCCTCCTAAAGAGGCTCAAAATGAAAAAAGAAGAAACCCAAGCTTATTACATTCTAAACCCGGAAGAGGGTGTGGACGCGGCACCCCTGTTTTTCGATAGCCCGCACAGCGGCAAAAACTATCCTGATGATTTCAATTATAAAATCCCGTTTTCAGAGCTGCACTCAGCCGAAGACGCCTGGATTGACGAGCTGTATGACGAAGCGCCTAAATATGGCTGCCGTCTGATCGCTGCAAAGTTCCCACGTTCCTATATTGATACAAACCGGAACGAAAATGATCTTGATCCGTCTGAATTTGAAGGCGAATGGAACGGTCCAGCACCGGAGCCAACCGAGAAAACCGCAATGGGCAAAGGCCTTGTGTGGATGCGGG
Source organism: Sneathiella sp. (assembly GCA_017643685.1). Lineage (GTDB taxonomy): Bacteria > Pseudomonadota > Alphaproteobacteria > Sneathiellales > Sneathiellaceae > Sneathiella. The sequence continues at coordinate 4,516 of JAEPMY010000022.1, read as the reverse complement.
TTAAGCAGAATATCGAAATTTATGAAGGTAAAGTGAGTGCTGAAGCCATTAAGCATCGTATTGATACTTACTGGCGCCCTTATCACAATCAGATTGCCAAAGCATTTGACGACCTGTGTGAAAAATACGGCTTTGCTTACCATATCGATTGTCACTCCATGCCGAATGCCGGTGTGCCGGGCGATCCGGGCGGAACCAAAGAGCGGGCTGACTTTGTATTGGGGGACCGCGATGGCACCACATGTGAATCTGGCTTTACGCAAACAGTAAAAGAATTTCTGGAAGGTTGCGGGTATTCTGTCGCGATTAACGACCCCTATAAAGGAGTGATCCTTGTAGATCGCTACAGTGATCCAGCAAAGGGGCGTCACAGTCTGCAAGTTGAGATCAACCGCAAACTTTATATGGATCAGATCTCTGGTGACAAAATCCCGGAATATGAAAAACTGAAAGAAAACCTGAACGGCCTGATGGCCCATCTTGCCGAATACGCAAAATCAAAGATGTAATAAAAAGCCCGGTTTGAAGCCGGGCTTTTTTAGTTAAAGGGTGATTTCTCGCTGCAGGATGTTATCTGACTTGCTGCCATTATAGAGATTGATGGTCAGGTTGTTGGGTGTCATCTCAAAAATTCCGGTGGCGAGTGTTTGGCCGTAATCATCACCGCCATCCACAGGGCGGCGCAGAATTTCCGAGCCGGGCTTTGTATCAAACAGAATGCCGGCCGCGTCCCCAGTGGATAGAATACCCTCTGTGCGTAGCTCGTCTGCGCGCTCCTGCCGGACAAGCGACGAGTGAGTGATACTCTGATCTTTGTGCTTCTCACCCTCGTGGATCAGGTGGTTTGCGTGAGTGTAGGGGGCATCTGCAACCTCTAGGATGCTGCAGCCACTTGCAGGTGCCTCAACGGAGAGAAGGCGTCCCTCCTTGGCGGAACCGATATTGTGATGGAAGCCAGAAGCTCGGTCGGCGCGTTTTAGAATATCAGTCACCTGCTGCAGGTTTTCGGCATCCAATACAGCCCGGCAAATCACGTGGCGGGGCACGCCCGGCTGAAGATCATGCACCCGGATATTATTGATGGTTTGAACTATCCCGGCATGATTGGCGCCCATGCTGTGACCCGCGATCATTCCCGGATACATAAAGCTTTCATAACCCGGCTTTCCATCCGGCTTTGCGGATACCCATACACAGATATCTGAAAACTCGGCAGCGCCATCTTCATTATGGGCGATGGTGAGGGGATTGTGTGGTGCCGTTGGCATCATGACCGAGGTACAGCCTTCGGAAAGGGAAAAGGCAAGGGCCGGGGAAATGTCATCTGGCCACCGCAGGTCGCCGCGGCAATTCCACGCAAAAACCCGCTCAAATGAAATTTCAAGTCCATCAGATAACCCTTTGATTTCCTGAAAGTAATCATCAGAAAACTCTTTGGTTTTCTCGATCATCCGATCCAGATATTTGCTGCCGATCCAGCGGTTCTCAATTTCCACATATTCTTCAACAGTGGGGGCGTGATTTTGCACCGTCTCCTTGAGTGAAGTCCCAATTTGAAAGCCGACTTCATATGCTGAGCCGCTTGCTTCAATAACGCGCATAACCTGTTTTCCTGCTGATCTAACGGTGGGTTGATTGCGTAAAATATCAACATGAATAACCGCCGCCAAACACTTTATCTTTACGCGCTGCCAGCCTTTGTTCTGGCGATGCCAACCATTCCTGTTTTTATCCTTCTGCCAACCTATTACGGAGAGGATTTAGGGCTTGGTCTGGCGGCTGTTGGGGGTGCGTTTTTCGCCCTCCGTATTTTGGATGTCATCAGTGATCCCATTCTTGGATGGGTTTCAGATCGGCTGCGTTCCTCTTTTGGAAGGCGCAAACTTCCCATGTTAATTGGGGGGGTATTGGCAGCGCCCGCGCTGATTGCGCTTTTCAGCCCGCCGGAAGAGGTTTCCATATTCTATTTATTCGGGGCTGGTGCGATCCTGTATCTGGGCTGGACGGCCATTCAAATTCCCTATCTGGCATGGGCTGCGGAGCTTGCGCCGGATTATCATACACGGTCGAAATTAAACGGGGCCCGAGAGGCGGCAGGGCTGATCGGTATCTTGGCAATCGGTTTATTTGGCGTGATTTTCGCGGATATGCCAAAGGCAGAGCAGTATTTGTTATTGGCGAGCCTTACCGTTGGTATGGGCGTTGTTACCTTTGTCCTTCTGTTCAAATTCGTCCCTGATATGGGGAAAACACGACCTGAAAAACAGAAACTAACATTTCCAAGTAAAAATGGGCTGTTCAAACGCCTGCTTGGTGCGTGGTTCATTAATGGCCTTGCCAATGGATTGCCTGCGGTTTGCTTACCGCTTTTTATGACGCACATCCTTGATGCGGGGGAGACGGAAAAAGCCTGGTTTCTATTCCTGTATTTTCTGGCTGCCGCAGCCGGTATCCCGATCTGGGTGTGGCTTGCAAAATATATGGGTAAGCATCAGGTTTGGTGCATGTCCATGCTCATCGCGATCGTGATATTCGCCGCAGTTCCGTTTTTGAGCGCCGGCAGCTTCATCATGTTTGGTGTTATTTGTGTTCTCACCGGACTGACGCTTGGTAGCGATCTGACACTTCCCCAAGCCATACAAGCGGACTGCGCCGATTGGGACAGATACCGTTTTCATCAGGACCGAACGGCTTCTCTCTACGCCTATTGGAGCATGTCCACCAAACTGGCGCTTGGGCTTGCCGTTGGGATCGCTTTCCCTGTGTTGAGCTTCTTCGAGTTGGAGGAAGGCGGAGAATATGGGACAAGCGTCCTGATTTTCCTTTATGCGGGTCTGCCTATTATCCTGAAATTAGTTGCAGTGGGAACCATGTGGTCTTTTCCATTAAACATGAAAAATCACCAATTTATTCAACTACTTCTGGAGCGTCGCTCATGAAAAAACTGATGTTGTTATTGATCTCAACCCTGTTTCTCGGCGCTTGTGCAAAGATGAAGGTTTCAGATTTTGAAGGGCAGGAGCCAAAGCTTGATCTCTTCACCTATTTTGAAGGGAAAACAGAAGCCTTTGGCATTTTTGAAGATCGCTCTGGTGATGTGAAACGCAGCTTTACAGTAGATATTACCGGTACCGTTGACGGCGATACCCTGACATTGGATGAGCAGTTTGTATACTCTGATGGGGAAAGAGACGAACGGATTTGGGTAATCAAGAAATTGTCTGACGGTCGGTATGAAGGGCGGGCTGATGATGTGATCGGGACCGCCGCCGGGCTATCCGCAGGCAATGCGTTAAACTGGAGCTATGTTTTGGACTTGCCTGTCGGAGATACATCTTATCACGTGACGTTTGACGATTGGATGTTCCTCCAACCGAAAGGGGTTCTTATTAACATCGCCAAGGTCACGAAATGGGGATTTAATGTTGGTCGCGTGACACTGACATTTCAGAAACAAGCTGGCAGTTAATTTACGAGCCGTGCTGTCTCACCCGGCGCGGCATCTTCGATACAATTACGGCAGCGATAAGAAATAATGGAGCCATCTTCGGCTTTGAATTCCAGCTTCACCCAGCGCCCTGATTGATCATACCAAACGGAAGTATCACGAAGCTCGCCTGTATAGTCATATCGCGCCGCTTCCATATCACCGCCGCGAATAGAGATTGTTTCCATTCCTTGGGGCTTAATCATCACCTGGTTGAGCTTACCGGTCAGCGTGTTCAACACTTTTTCCTGTGAAATAACGCCAGAATTCCAGTGATTGGTGGTGTAAATGGCAGCGGGCAGGGCGTATGGATTTCCGTTGCCGGTCACAACAAACTTATCGCCTTCCTTCTCACCGCTGAAAGCTTTGCTTTCGCCATCATCATAAACGGTCACATTGAGGGAGAGGAGGTTATTGCGTTTCCAAACTTCACGGGCTTTGTAATCAAATGAATAAACCGGCATGAAAAGGAGTTTAAGCTCCACTTTCATAGAGGACATCACAACAAGCCGGTCGCCTGTTTCTTCAAATCGGGTGATATGCTCCCCAACAACGGCCCCATCACGCAGGACATCAAATTCGATTTTACTTCCATAAATATCAGCAACAGACATGTCGGCAGCAAATGCCTGCGATCCCCAAACCAGGCCGGAAAGTATGAGTAGTGAGCGCATGTGAAACCTCCTCGCGATATTTGTTCTGTATACGGGAGGGAGCGCGACTTGGATTAGCAAGTAGTGAAGGGATCAGTTAAGTCGGGGGCGATTAAACCGCGATGGTGCTGTTGGGGACGCCTTGAAGTCACGGCCGCCAAGCGTGGTGCCGCGAGGGGAGTTCGGACTGTCAAAGCGGCTGTTATTCTGAACGGAGCCCCGAAAATTGCGCGGACTTATGGGCGCAAGTGAGCCTGATGGTGCGTGGTTTTGATATATATTCCGGTTGGGTACCTCCATCGCACCAGAACGCGCCGCCGGCGATGCCGGGGTTTCGGTCGCCATGTTATCCATATAGATGCCAAACTCTTCCTGC
>JAEPMY010000081.1 GCA_017643685.1 Sneathiella sp. | reverse complement strand
GTGTGCTAGGGGCGTTTGTTATCGGTCTCGCGCTTGCCTTCCTGATCGGAAATGGCATTGCAAATCCAATCCGAAAAATGACCACAGCAATGAATGAACTTGCAAACGGTCATCTGGATGCAGATGTTCCATCCGCTGATACTCGTGATGAAATTGGCGAAATGGCGAAGGCCATGGGTGTCTTTAAATCTAACGCGATCGAAACAGAGCGCTTGCGTGAAGAAGCACAGAGGAATGAAGCCGAGCAACGGGAGCGTGAACGTACCGAAGCGGAAGAAAAACAACGCCGTGAAATGGAGGCGGAAGCTGAACGGGCTCGTCAGCAAGAAGAAAACCGTCAAAATCTCCTTAAGCTTGCAGCGGAGTTTGAAACGAATGTCGGGGGTATCGTCACAGCGGTATCTGAATCCGCAGATGAGATGCATAGCTCTTCGGAGCAGATGCTGAAAGTGGTGGAAGAGACCAATAATCAGACATCAAGTGCGCTGGGATCTGCCGAAGTTGCCTCTAACAACGTGCAGACTGTGGCTTCGGCTGCGGAAGAGATGTCTAGTTCTATCCGGGAAATCAGCCAGCAGGTAACCCAATCAACACGGGTTGCAGGTGATGCCGTGCGTCAGGCTGAAGAAACACATCAGCAAATTCAGGGGCTGGTCGCGTCCTCACAGAAAATTGGTGAAGTTGTCGCCTTGATTACCGATATCGCGGAGCAAACCAACCTTTTGGCGCTCAATGCAACCATTGAAGCGGCTCGCGCAGGTGATGCGGGCAAAGGCTTTGCCGTTGTGGCGGCGGAGGTTAAGAACCTTGCCAATCAGACCGCCCGAGCAACCGAAGAGATCGCCCAGCAAATTGGCGGTATCCAAGGGGCAACGCAGATGTCGGCTGACGCGATCCAGTCTATTACGAGCACCATCAGCCAAATGGATGAGATTTCTGCCGCCATTGCTGCAGCGATTGAGGAGCAGTCGGCGTCTACTGATGAGATTTCTAGAAGTGCGGTTGATGCGTCTCAAGGTACAAATGAGGTAACGTCCAATATCTCTCATGTGACCAGATCGGCAGAAGAAACCGGTGCCTCGGCCTCTAACATTTTGCAGCAGTCCGCTAATCTTGCGAACCGGTCGACCGAATTGAACGAGCAGGTTTCCAAGTTCCTCGAAACGGTTCGATCTGCTTAATAGGTGTTTTTAACAAGAAAAAGCCCGCCAATTTGGCGGGCTTTTTTGTTGGGATGATTATCGTTAACGGCCGTATCCTGCGATTTCTGGAAGCCATGTAGCGAGTGATGGGAAGGCCAGAACAATAAAGAGCCCCACCAGCATCAGGATCACGTAAGGCAGTGATCCCCGAATAACCTCGGCAAGGGGTGCATTGGCAATCCCCTTGATCACAAAGAGGTTCATTCCCACCGGTGGCGTGATGAGCGCCAGTTCCAGATTGATCATCAGCAAGATACCATACCAGATTAAATTGATATCAAACTGCATAAGAGCCGGCAGAATGATCGGTGTGGTAATCAGAATGATGGAGATGGTCTCCATAAACATGCCCAGCACAAAGATCACCGCCATCACCACCAGAATAAAGGTGAGGGGCGTCAACCCTAATGTCAGAACACTTTCCATCAGCTCAATCGGCAAGCGGATAATGGTTACGGCATGCCCAAAGAGTGCCGCCGCCGCCAAAATCATGAACAGCATGGCCGTAGTGCGGACCGTTTCATAAGCCGTTTCATACAGCTCTTTGAAGCCAAAGTTCCGGTACACCAAAACCCCAACGAGGAGCGCATAAATACAACCGATAGACGCCGCTTCGGATGCAGTGAAGATCCCGAAATAGATACCACCCAAAACGATGGGAGGCATCAAGAGTGCCCAGAAAGAGCGGCGGAGGGCCGAACTACATTCTTTCCATCCAATCCAGCTATTGTCACGAATGTTTTTGTTTGAGAAAGCCTGCCAGACGCACCAGATGGCAAAAATAACGGCCATCATCAAGCCTGGGATAAGCCCCGCAAGGAACAACGCCCCAATAGAAGTTTCGGTCACAATTGCGTAAAGGATCAAAGGCCCTGACGGTGGGATTAGAATACCAAGTGTGCCCCCTGCGGCAATGACCCCATAAGCCTCCCGAGGGCGGTAGCCAAACCGCTGCATTTGCGGGATAGCGCTTGATCCGATGGTTAGCGCAGTTGCAACAGATGAGCCGGAGATAGCAGCAAAAATTGTACAGGAAAGTACGGTTGCCACCCCAAGGCCGCCTTTTAGATGGCCGACCATCGCGTTTGCGGCTTCATACAGGTCATCCACAACGCGGGATTTGATCATCACATGCGCCATAAAGGCAAACATTGGAATAGCCGTCAGCAGGCCATTATCCAGCTTCCCAAAAACCGTGTCGGCGGCGCTGGAGATGCTGCCTTCGGTAATCAGCATGATGATGATAGAGGTAAGGCCAAGGCCTACAAAAATCGGAATGCCGGTTAGCAGCAGGACGATTAGGAGCGCCAGAATAAGAAGCGTCGTCATGGGCGGCGTCCTCCGCTCAGTAAAATATCAAAAAACCGGAGTGCAGCTACCAGCACGCAAAGGGCGGATCCAACAACCATTGTTGATTGTGGTATCCACAAAGGCGCTTCAAGATACCCGTCCGAATAAACACCAAAATCCATAGAAAATAAAACGGAGTTCCAAGCGCTAAGCCCAATGACACCAGCTACGAAAGCTGTCGCTGCGTAGTACCACAGATCAAGGACAAATCGTTTCTTGCCGGTAGCCTTGGTGGACAACAAATCTACGCTGATGTGGTCACCGCGGCGTAACGCCTCGGCCATGCCCAACATCACGATTGCCACCACCAGAAAACCGGAAAGTTCGTCTGTCCACGTGAGCGGAGTGCCCAGAACATATCGCTGAAAAACACTGTAACCGGTCATGAAGAGTGTAAACACAACCATGCCAGCACTGATTACGGCAGCAAAGAGAGCTAAATAACCCACAAGCCGCGATAAAACAGAGGAGGCGCCAGGCACCTCCTCCATCGGGTTGGAATCACGGTTCATTCCCGCTAATCCTCACATATAGATTAAAGTTTGCCGATCAGCTCAAGCAGCTTTTTGCCGTCTTCACCTGTGGCTTCACCAAAGGATTTGTCGAAAGCTGGGCTCATGATTTTCTTGAGAGTCTCAATGTCAGCATCAGTTGCCATGTGAACTTTCATGCCTTTTTCAGCAAGCTGATCTGGTGCTTTTGCAGCAGATGCTTCTGAGGCTTCAATCGCCCATTTGGCAGCTTTGCGGCCAGCTTCATCAACGGCCGCTTTGCCTTTGTCAGAAAGGCCATCATACCATTTTGGATTTACATAGCCGTGGAAGTAAATACTAAACAGTGGCAGAACCGTAACATGGTCCTGAACTTCAAAATATTTACGGGATACGGCTGCAGAAATGTCAGTCAAACCGGCATCGATCACGCCAGTGGACAGAGCCTGATACACTTTGCTTCCAGACATTGCGGAAGGAACTGCACCCATTGCAACGAAACCGGCATCAGGAACTGGACCCAGGCCACGGATTTTGACACCCTCAAAATCGGCAGGTTTCACCAACGGAGAACCTTTGGATGTGATCGCGGTGCTGCGAGTTGTGAACAGCCAAACAACGTTTTTCACGCCTTTGGTCATCAGTTTTTCTTCAAGGAAGCTCGCGGCTTCTGAGCCGTCCCATTTCTGAAGAGCATTCAGGCTACTAACGGCGAATGGGCCAAGCGTCACGTTCATGATCGGCAGTGTTTTGCCCCACTGTGGGTTAATTGAAAAGGCACAGTCAATGTCGCCTTTTGCCACTGCAACAGCGTTCTGTTTCGCGCCTGTCAGGCTATTGGCACCAAACACCTGAACGTCGATGTCGCCTTCAGACAGGGTTTCAATTTCAGCTGCCCAGCGGTCGATGACCTTAGCGATATGGTGGGCTGGTGGCAGCTGGTGGCTGCACCGCATTTCGGTTGCTGCTGTCGCAGCAGTTGTTGTCGTCATCGCGCCTGCCAAAGCGCCAACACCGGCAGCAAAAGCCAGTAATTTTTTCATGTTTCTCTCCCTAAGGTTATTTATTTGCATCCAACTCAGTTGGTTGCGGTAAACCTGCTTTCGCGATGGAACCGTACAATGCCTCCTGCGGCATGGACTTCTGGACGACATCGCGAACCCCCAGAAGTTGTTCAATTTCGATACCTGTATAGATGTCTTCTTTTTGGCAGAGGAATACAAGGTCTTCGAAGACGATATTTCCTGTTGCATTCGGGGCAAAAGGACACCCGCCAAGGCCGGCCATCGCCCCATCAATGATGGTCGCTCCATTTTGTAGGGCGGCAATTGCATTGGCGAGACCAAGGCCTCTTGTGTCATGCAGGTGAATGCCGAAGACGCGGTTGGGGAAGGCGTTTTGAAATTCTTTGCATAGTGTGGCCACATCGGTCGGCCCAGCGTAACCAACAGTGTCAGCTAGGCTGATCACATCGGCACCGGCGTTTAAGCAGCGTTCAGCCAAACTTAGAACCGTATCTACTTTGACGTCACCGCTGATAGAGCAGCCAAATGCCATAGCGATCCCGACTGAGACAAGTGGTTTGTGAGATGCTGATCTTGCCAGATCTACTAAAAACTCGATCTCTCCGATCGCTTGATCCTGGGTGCGGTTGATATTTGCTTTACTGTGGGCTTCACTTGCTGAAAGCACTGCAGTTACCTCAGCGACACCGCTATTGACAGCGGCATCACCACCCTTTCGATTAAGTGCGAGCGCGGAGCCGTGAGTTCCGGGGAGTTCCTTTAAAAACTCAATCAGTTCCAGAATATCCGCAAACTGTGGATAGCGGTGCGCAGGCAGGAAAGAGCCCAGTTCAAAACATCTAACGCCGGCGTCATACTCGCGGCGGATCCACTCTTTTTTGTCGCTTGTGCTTGGGTGGGTTTTTACCATTTGCAACCCATCGCGCAGCCCAACCTCCCTTAGAACTATTTGTCCTGCTGGATAGATGTCAGATACGGCGGTCATGCAGACTTCTCCTGTTTGGAGAGAGACCCCAGAACCTCTTCATTATCTGCGCCGAGGGTTGGTACATCAAGGGCATCACCAAGATGCTGACCATCCAGCTCCAGCGGCAAAACAGGAGAACGGAATGTTCCGCCGTCGGGATGGCGTGAGGTGACCAGGCCACCGGGGCGCAGCACATGCGGATCATCAAACAGATCTTCCGGGGCATTAATGCGGGCAAATGGAAGGGAGAGAGCTTCCAGTTTTTCGAGAAGCTCATCTGAGCTGAACGGAGCCAGTTTCTCGCGGATCAACGGAATGGTCCAGCTACGGGCCTCGATGCGATCGGTTGCTGTTTTGAGATCTTCATTTTCCAGAAGTTCTGGCAGATCAAAGCTTTTACAGAAAATGTTCCAATGGCCTTCGGTCACAACCCCAATGAATACTTTTTCGCCGTCAACAGTGTCGAAGATGTCATAGACAGGCCATGCATGCGTTCGCTGTGGCATTGGGGTGGAGGGAACCCCGGTCAGATCAAACTGAACCATATGCTGAGCGACCATAAAGAGAGCATTTTCAAACAGGCCGATGCGGATATTTTTACCTTTGCCTGTTTTCTCCCGCTCCCATAGCGCTGCGATAATGCCAATAACACCAAACATGCCGCCCATAATGTCATTAGCGGAGGATCCAACCCGAAGAGGTTGCTCTTTAGAGCCGGTCATCATGGCGAGACCGGACATCATCTGAACAACCTCATCAAGGGCGGGGCGGGCTTCATAAGGGCCGGACAAAAACCCTTTATGGCCCGCTATAATAAGTTCTGGATAAGATTTTTGCAGACTGTCCGCATCAAGCCCCTGTTTTTCAAGAGTTTGATCGCGGAAGTTCTCTAAAAAGATATCGGCGGTGCCGATCAGGCTGTGCAGTGTTTTAACATCTTCATCCTTTTTCAGATCAAGAGTGACGCTTTTTTTGCCGCGGTTAAAGAGAGGGAAAAAAGACGTTCCCATACCACGAAGATCACGTGTCTTGTCGCCGGTTGGCGGCTCGACCTTGATCACCTCTGCCCCTAGTTGGACAAGGATCATCCCACAAGCCGGGCCCATGACCATATGGCTCATCTCAATAACGCGAATACCTTCAAGAGGAAGCGAAGCTGTCATCACACACCAGTTACTGTTTATTTTTATGAACTGTAAAACTTATTGCCAGATTAGCTATCTTAAAAATATAATCTTTGGAAGATTATGTTCTAAAATATAGATACCTCAGTATGAATCTGCGCCAAATGGCCTGCTATCAGGCAATATTCGAACTTAAAAATCTCTCTCACGCGGCCTCCAGACTTAATCTGGCGCAGTCAGCGATTAGCCATCACCTTACCAATTTAGAAGAAGAGTTGGGCGTTCAGCTATTTACGCGAAAGCCAAGGGGGATGGAGCCTACAGCCGCAGGTATCAAGTTATATGATCATGTGAAATCCATATTGAGAGCGGTTCAATTGGCCGAACAGGATGTTCGCAACGAAAGCGAAGAGGTGAGCGGGGAGATTGCGGTAGGTCTTCCCCATTCGGTGATGCAGGCAATTGGTCTGTCACTTATGCAGGCGGTGTTGCAGGATTTTCCCAAAGTTCGTCTTTCTGTAGTGGAAAGTCTCTCCGGAGGGACATTTTCAAACCTTTTAAGCTCCGAAGTGGATTTGGCCCTTTTTTACAATCCACAGAGTGATGAGCGGATCACTATGCGGGCGTTGTTAGAGGAGGAAGTTCTCTGTGTCGGAAAGAAAGAAATAATAGGAGAGACGGTTGATCCCCTCAGATTTGATGAGCTTGCGAATTTACCGGTTTTATTGCTGAGAGAGGGGTTGTCATCACGGGCGGTGGTCGATCGGCCGGGTCTGTTAAATCGGTTGGAAGCCCGTATCCCACTCCAGCTGAATTCTATTAATGGCATCATGACAGGCTTGAAAGTGGGGCTTGGATGTACGCTTGCCCCTCAGGTTTTTGTGGCCGACGATTTAGAAGCCGGTGTGCTTGCAGCGCGTAAAATTATTTCCCCAACTTTGACACGCCGCCTCTATTTTGGCCATCTGAAAGAGCGCCCCTCCACCCGTTTGATGGAGGCAATGACAGACCTGATCTTGCAGCTTATCTTTGCAAAGGTGGAAGACGGGCGTTGGCACGCCCGGCTGATTTAATTAATTCACCCGCTCATAAGTGAGTTTTTGACCCAGTCTTTCAGTGATATTGCCGAGCGTTGTAAGGCAGGCGTCGGCTTTGTGGTCCGGGATGTTGACCGAAAAGCGGGTGATGAAGTGATCCTGCCCATCCTGCTCCACCAGATCAGATTTTAGACGGACGATGTTGGCCTCATAATCAATAAAAACCTCGGTTAAGCGGGCGACGAGGCCCGGCTGATCTTGTCCCTCACATTTAATGCGGTGTGTAATATTCGTCGGTGGGGTTTTGCTCTCGGGCAAGCTCATACGTTTGACGTCAATATCTGCTTCTTCAAATCCGGGCAGGGCGGCCACACGCTCTGCCACTTCTTCTGTGGACATGTCCTCGGGGACTTCCAGAATGCTTGTTAGGCCGCCGCCACTACCCAAAACCGCAAAACTTGTGTCCTCCAGATTGATCCCAAGATCAAAAAGGGCACCGGTAATGTCGGAAATAAGACCAACGCGGTCGGTGGAGAAGACAGATAGTAAAGCCTTATAAGTGCTCATTCGATGCCTCATGGATGGGGATTATTCTTTTAAAGAGTGTAGAGGATGGCAGAAAAAGATCAAAATTTTTCTGTTTTCTAACCGGCTGTTAACAAAAAATTGCTAGGTCTAAATATCTATTTCTATTCGATTCTTTCGCTCATCGGCGAAAAGATGGAGAACTTGCATGCTGATCGGCGATCTTTTGTTGGCTCATGGCCTTGTCACAGCTGAGGATATTGAGCTCGCACATCATAGACAAAAAGAAGCGGGCGGGCGCCTTGGTGATAACCTTGTAGCGCTGGGGGTTCTGACGCAGGACCAAGTCGACAAGGTGATCTATGAAGCGCCGCAAGCCCCAAAATCAATTGAGGATACAGGTGTTCCCGCGTCGAACCTTTTGCGGCTTTTGTTCAAGGCGATTTATACAAATAGCCTAGAGACCGCTTCTGAGTATGCGACAAATTTGAAATTGCCGGTCCCTGTGATTAATCGTCTTATTCAAGAAGCGGCTGACCGCAAATTTCTTGAGGCTTTGGGGTCCGCAGATCAATCATCCTTTTCGGAAAATCGGTATGTTATGACCGAAGCAGGCCGCCGGTTTGCTGTTGAGTCACTGCAGCAAAACCAGTATGTGGGGCCGGCTCCCGTATCTCTTGCACAGTATCAGGATCGTATCCTGCAGCAGAAAATCACGAATGAGTTGGTAAAGCAGGAGAAAATCGACAAAAGCTTTGAAAATCTGGTGATTTCAGATGAGTTTATTCGGCGTTTGGGACCTGGTATTAACGCAGGTAAGAGTATTCTGCTCTATGGGCCTCCGGGTAACGGAAAGACAACGGTTGCCGAGAAGGTAGCCGATATTTTTGCCAATATAGTCTATATCCCTTACTGCTTTGAAGTAGACGGACAAATCATCAAAGTTTTTGATCCGGCCATTCACAAGAAGGTTTTACCCGAAGACATTAAGGTTCCCAAATCAGGTCTCCGCCGAGAGGAATTTGATGGCCGTTGGGTGCCTTGTGAGCGGCCGGTTGTGATTACGGGCGGTGAGCTGACTCTTGAGATGCTTGACCTGAGCTTTAACGCTCATGCGAAATATTACGAGGCCCCGCTTCATGTGAAAGCACTCAACGGTACGTTTATTATTGATGACTTTGGCCGCCAACTTGTTAGCCCGGAAGAACTATTGAACCGGTGGATTATCCCGTTGGAAAGCCGGATCGACTTTTTAAAGCTACATACAGGTAAAAGCTTTCAGCTTCCTTTTGACGAGCTGGTTATTTTCTCAACCAACCTGTCTCCAGATGATTTGATGGATCCAGCCTTCCTTCGTCGTATTCCCTATAAACTGGAAACATCCGGCCCAGACCGAGAGGACTATTTTAAAATATTCCAAATCGTTGCGGCTTCAAAAGGGTTGGAAATGACGGAAGAATATCTGGATATCGTCATCGATGAATTGCAGGTTAAAAATAGCTTTGATCTAGCGGCTTATCAGCCGAAGTTTATTATTGATCAGGTCATTGCCGCCTGTAAATTTAAAGGGGAGACACCACATTTCAGTGATGAATTGATCCGAGATGCGCTTAAGAACCTTTATACATCCGATGCAAAAGGATCCGGTGGCACCATGGCAAAAGGGGTGGGTGCGAATAAACTGGCAAAAGCTGTTTAAAAGTACGAAATTTAGTACATCAGGTACAAAAAAGCCGGGAGCAAAATTTCTCCCGGCTTTTATTTTTTATCAGGTTTGTGGTCTTAAGCGATTTCTTTCGCTTGTAGAACAGCCTGGGTCCGATTGCTGACACCCAACGTGCGGAAGATAGCTGTAATGTGAACCTTCACGGTGCTTTCCGCCAGTTCAAGCGCATCTGCAATCTCTTTGTTGGAATGTCCTTTTGCCATCAAGTCCAGAACGTTTTTCTGGCGACGGGTGAGGGCGTTGGTTCCGTTACCTTCGCCGCCAGCGGTTTTCGCCGCGGTGGCTGGGCTCAGTTCGGCGCTGCCGTCTTTTTCAGTTACAAAAGTTTCAAATGGGAAATATTTCCCGCCAGACAAGATTAAGCGGATCGCGCTGATTAAGACGTCACGGGAAGATGATTTTGGAATATAGCCATCTGCGCCCAGGTTCAGGGCCAATGTCATATCGCTCACCTCTTCAGAGGCGGAAACAACCACCACAGGAACAGATGCATAATTTGATTTTAGGCTTTCCAAAGCAGGCTGAAATTTAGAGCCCGGCATTCGGATGTCCATAACAATTAAATCAGGGGCAACAGTGCAACCTTCAACGTGATCAAGCAGCTCGTCAAAGTTGCTACAGTCAACAATAGAGGTTTCAGGAGCAAGTTGTGACAGCAGGCCAGAAAGCGCCATTCTGTACAACGGATGGTCGTCAGCAATTACAATATTCATGTCGGAGACTTTACCAATATTCAAAAACACTACAAATATATCATATCACGAATATTCATATATGTATAGGTAAATAAACCTAAAGACGTAAAAATACTAAAACCTTTGTCTCGGTTTTGCAGTTCGGTTTGATTAGCAACTAAGGGCAAAATGCCCGCCAGGATATAGGAATTTAGCCGCTGACAGCAATTTGTCTCCACTCCATGTGCGTTGGTAAAGGTGTAGACATGGTGTTGGGTGATCCAATTCCATGAAATGGTGTATTTCCTGCGTAGACATTTGTACGGATAGTTGATGGTCGTGATTAATAAATGGGCATCTGGCGGCAAAGAAAGAATCTACAAGAATTTTTGTAAAATCCTGATTGATATAGTCGGGTACCCTATCAGGTAGTGTGTAACGATCCTCTAACATGATCGGTAAATTATTTTCTTTATGGATAAGGTAAGAGCGGTATATATCCGCCCCTTCTTTCAAGCCAAGCTTAAGGGCATCTTCGGGTGTGACCGGATCGGTTTGGTGAAATTGCACCGTGCAGGAGTATCGATTTCCGCGAGAAGTCACATATTCCTCTATGTTTGGCAAGGAAAGTGTTGTTGCCATTTGCTTGGGGGCCGCGACAAAGGTGCCCAACCCTTGAACCCGTTTTAAGATCCCTTCTTGCGTAAGTTCCCGTAGCGCCCTGTGAATTGTCATACGTGACATGGAGAGGGTGGCAACCAGTTCATGTTCTGAGGGGATCCGCCCATGAATTTCCCAATCTCCATTTTGGATATGCTGCAAGACATGGGATTTCACCTGCTGGTAAAGCGGCTTTGGGTCTTCGATTGGTGTATATTTATTATTTTGCAATTTCTTTCTGTGCATTTTCGAATTCCGTAATGTGAGTTGTGTGCACATGACGGGAGCTGCAAAAACCTGTGAAAATTAAATTAGGCCAAAAAATATCTTGAATGGTCATTCCAAATAGATATATTGGAGACTGATCAACACCATCTACACACATCGGTTTTTGATCATTTGGCCCGTCTCGATTTTTTGCGCCCCTCGAGATGGGCCAACTTATTTATGGCCTAACCTGTTAGTTTTTTTGGATCACACCTTGATCAATGGCCTTCCCACCGTCATATATTGAGCAGAATTTCTGAGCTCTTGTTAATGGGAAAAAAATGACAGAAAAAACTCACGAATTTCAGGCGGAGGTCGCCAAACTTCTTCATATCGTGGCGCACTCCCTTTATAGCGAAACTGAGATATTTCTGAGAGAGTTGGTCTCCAATGCGTCGGATGCGTGCGACAGGCTGCGTTATGCGGCCTTAACGGCGCCAGAGCTTGCGGCAGGAGACACAGATTATCGTGTCCGATTGACAGTCGATCCAGAAGCCAAAACCCTGACCATAGAGGATAATGGGATTGGTATGTCTGAAGAGGACATGATTGAGAATTTGGGGACAATTGCACGTTCCGGAACATCTCATTTCGTGGATCAACTTACCGGTGATGCTGCCAAAGATGTGAGCGTGATTGGCCAGTTTGGTGTCGGTTTTTACTCGTCTTTTATGGTGGCAGATAAAGTTGAGGTGACCAGCCTAAAAGCTGGCGAAAGTCAGGCGCATGTTTGGACATCTGAGGGGCACGGATCCTATACCATTGGGGATGCTGACAGACCAGGTAGAGGGACGAAAATTGTCCTACACATCAAGAAAGAGGCTGAAGAGTATCTTGATCCATCCCGTCTTCGGAACATCGTGAAACGCTATGCAGACCATATTGCGTTGCCAGTTGTTTTGGTCGGTGATGATGACGGCGCCGAGGATGAGGTTCTGAATACAGCAAGTGCTCTCTGGACACGCCCAAAACAGGATATTACAGACGAGCAGTATACGGAGTTTTATCATCACACCGGGCAGGCTTTTGATAGTCCTTGGCTGACCCTCCACAGTAAAGTGGAAGGTGTTCTGGAATATACGATGTTGCTGTTTATTCCTGAAAGCCAACCGTTTGATCTTTTCAGCCCCGAGCGAAAATCTGCGCTAAAACTCTACGTTAAACGGGTCTTCATTACGGATGAATGCGAAGAATTGGTGCCACCTTACCTCCGTTTTTTGAAAGGTGTTGTGGATTCCGAGGATCTTCCACTCAATGTTAGCCGGGAGATGCTACAGAATAACCCTGTCCTTCGTAAAATTCGGTCTGGCCTCGTTAAGAAAGTTATTGGAGAACTGGAAAAACGGGCCAAGAAAGATACAGAAGGTTTCCAGAAATTCTGGGATAACTTCGGCGCTGTCCTGAAAGAAGGCATCTATGAGGACGGCGAGCTTGGGGATCGTTTGCTGAAACTCTCTTTGTTCAAGTCCACAAATGGCACAGATTATACCTCTCTTGAGGGGTATGTGGAGCGGATGAAAGAAGGGCAGCAGAGCATCTATTATATTACGGGTGATGATCTGGATGCACTGCGCAAAAGCCCGCAGATTGAAGGTTTCCGGGCTAAAGGTATTGAGGTTCTCCTTCTTGCCGACCCTGTGGATAGCTTCTGGCTCAGCCGTATTAATGAGTTTGATGGCAAGGCCTTTAAATCTGTGACGCGGGGAAGTGCTGAACTCGATAGCCTTGACGACGCAGAAGGCGAAGATAAGAAATCAGAGGACAATACCGACAATCTTGATCTGTTGATTGCAGCGTTCAAGGATGCGTTGAGCGAGCGAGTTAAAGACGTTCGCATTTCCAACCGTTTGACAGACAGCCCTGTCTGCCTCGTGGCAGATGATGGCGATATGGATATGCATCTTGAAAAAGTTCTGAAAGCTCATAAGCAACTCGGCGGTATGGCATCGCAGCGGATTTTGGAGATTAACCCAAATCACGGTTTGATGAAAAAGCTGCAGGTGCGTGCTGAAGCCGGTGGGGCAAGTGACCTGCTTAAAGACGCAGCTGAACTTTTGCTTGATCAGGCGTTTATCATTGAGGGTGAGCAAATTAGTGACCCCGTCGCATTTTCACGCCGAATGGCTGATTTTATGGCACAAGGGATCGCCTGAATATCTGTAACATGATTCATTGGTAAAAGAGGCGGTTTTATCCGCCTCTTTTTTTGATCACAAAAGACATGCCAGAAGCATCTTATTCCTAATGACGAAGGAATAAGGAGCGGCGGAGTGTGCTGTTGGTTCGATAAGGGGTATCTTTTCGGGGGGCTAATCATTCTGTTGACCGGGTGTGCAAGCCCGCCTTCCACGAAAACATTGCAAGATATTGCGCTTTTTTCTGAGAATGTGACTGCGTTAGCTGACTTGTTCGAAACGCACATTGAGAGTCTAGAGGCAGCGCATCTGGCTGCTTTGAAAGAGAATACGTCTCTCCAATTTGATCTTGGCGGCAATCCCACGTTGGACGCGGAGCCCCTTTTTTCATATGAAGCAAAATCAGAACGTCTGAAACTTGTGAAGACCCTTGCGCTATATGGGCAGAATTTACAATCGCTCTATCCTGCGGGACAGATTCCATCAGGAGATATTGTTGGGCAATTTCAAAAGGTGGAGGGGCACGTCCTTGATTTCTCTCACGGTGTCAAAAACAAAGATCAGCTGGCATTAATCCAGTCTTTGAATGGCACCGCTGAGTATCTCTATTCCTCTTATCGTGACAGCCAATTGGGAGAGGTTATTTCAAAGGCGCATCCTTTGGTGGAGCAGGCAGCGCTGCTTTTATACGTGGATATCGGTAGTCCAAATGATCAATCGAGTAATTGTGGAAATGAGGACGAGGCTCATTATTTGACTGCAAGAGTTGGGGATTTTCGGCTTTGCCGCGGTGGATTTCGAAACATGTTGAAACAGGCCATTACTGCCCGTGTAACTGCGATAAGGCAGCGTTTGCTGCTTCTAAAAAACGCACACCCTTACACGCGCCAATCGACGGTTGATCGTCTCTACGATACTCAAAAGTCAGGACGTTTATTGGATCAATCCATGCAAAAGACGCAAGAGGTGCTTTTCAAGCTTGTTGCTGCTCATCGGGAACTTAGACATGTGTATGGCGGTTTGCAAACGGAAGAAGCTGATTTGATGCCTGCCTGGAGCGGAGCTTCAAAAAAGGGAACTGCCCTTTCAGAGATGTCGGACTTATTAAACCTATTGCCGGACCTGACAAATGAAGTGGCCGCCTTGATTGAGGGGAGAGATTAAATGCCTCAAGGCCTTACAAATAATGATGCCCTTAACCGCTATTTGGAGGCGGATCATTTACTGGAAATGCAAGATATCACGAAGTTGCCGCGGGAAGGTCAAATCAGACTTCTGGAGGCGCAGCGGTATATTTATACTGAGATACAGCGTTTGCAGGCCCAAAGTATTGAAGAGCGGACGGATATATATCGTGAAGTATCTCCTGAGCTGAAAAAGAGTGAAGCTGATTTTCAGGAAATTCGCAATTGGGCGGAACAGGCTTCAAAAGCCGGGGAGGCTGTGGATGGCCTCGCCCGAGGCATTTCGGTGTTGCTGTCCCTGTTCTGATTATGTCTTTTTTTGATCTGGATCCATCATCGGATCGATTTTACGGCGGGTTAGGCTGTAGTCTGCTTCGGCAGGAATGTTCAGGAATTTCCCTTCTGGCGTTACTTCCACTTCGGGTAGGACGGTAACAGTAGGGGTGTCACCTGACTTTTCTACTGCCTCTTCCGCACTGTTAAATCGGGTGAGATATTCGATATTCATCATGGTCGGGAAAATGATGGTGTATTTGCTGTCTTTTGCGCCTTGTATCGCTTCGTTGGGGCCGATCCAAACGGAATCCACTGATTCTTCTCCATCATGGAACGCAAGCTGCTCTTCTGGTGCCATTGCAATAAAGAAATGTGTATCAAAGCGCTTGGGCATAAAGACAGGCGTTATCCAGTGGGAGTAATGGGCAAGAAGGTCGGTAGCCAGCTCCAGGTTTTCGGCATCAGCCATGGCAAGAATGTCGATATCCCCGGCCTGCATTTCCCGGCGATATTTTTCGACCAGTTCATCAATTTTTGCGGGCTTTACCATTTCGCCGCTCGCTTTATCACGGGCGAGTAAGACGTGGCACTCCTCAAAGGCTTCGCGGATAGAGGCAATTTTGAAAGATAGAAGCGGATCTTCCAAATCAGTGCCCGCCGGTAGGTGATCAACAAGCTCTGCTTTGAGATCCCCTGCATCCACCTTGCCACCCGGAAAAACCAGTGCTCCTGATGCGAAATCAATCTGATGATGGCGGACCACCATAAAGACTTCTAACTTGTCACTTGGCTTGTCACAGTTACGAACCAATAGGACAGTTGCGGCTGGCTTTAAGGGCGCAGGTGTTTTCGTCATACGCTTGTCTTTCCTTCTTGTTTATGCGTCCTTATAAAGTGTCGCAAGACGGAGAGACAAGCAAGAATAAAGCGGTTTTTCTAACTCTTGTTAGAGATCAATTTGAAGCGCAGCCACGATGGGTCCTCCGCTGCTGCGCTGCACAATAAAGGCACATCCTGTACGGCCTTTTTGTTCTAAATTCGCCAGGTCCAGAGTGACCTCTGTTGGCTTGCCATTCCAGTTCTGGATTAGCTCACTGTCTCGGACAATGTTGTGGTATGAGATTTCCCGCCCGGTGTTTTCGCCTCTGCCAATTGATACTTGTTGCACTGCATCAATATCTACGCGCCAAAGTTGAGCACCGCTTTGAAATTCGGGTAGGGAGATCGTGGCTTTTTTGCCATCAATGCTCCAGGTTAAATTCAGTTCTTTGGCATGTCCTTTGTGCTTCTCAAGGCGACTGATGAGTTTGCTGGAGTCTGAGCCGACAAAATGTTCTAGGCCACCTACAATCATTTGCGGGGTGTATACATAACGGGCACCCATAGCATCGCGATATTCAGCTTGCCGGATATCATTTTCGGCGCGCCCGAACGTATC
>JAEPMY010000075.1 GCA_017643685.1 Sneathiella sp. | reverse complement strand
CTCAAGAGGCCAGCCCGAGAGTTCTCTTGATTGTTGAAGCAAGGCTGAAAAAAATAAATCCAGAAAGAAATAGGGGAGCTCTGGCCAGATTGGCGGTTCTGGGTAGATGAGCTGAAATTCCCGATCAACTTTTCTAAATGTCAGGCCGCTTCGGTTATTTGGATCCAACACCCACAAATTTCGGTGAATGTTTTGAAACAATTCCTCCAACGATCGCGACTGCATAAAACTATGACCAAGCACACCATATTGAGTGAGGCTAACCTCTCGTCCAATGGTGAGAGGGAGAGTTGTCTGAGCCTCTGTTCTTTCCGCAAGAGAAGCTAAATACCGCAATCGTTCCAGCCGGTTAAATCTCTTGCTTTCCATTTTCTGTGACAGGCGCGCAGAGATTTTTCCCGCCTTTTTCAGATGCAGAGCTAAGAATTTTTCAAATGCCAGATGTTTGATTTTGGCCATTTATGCCTATTCATTTGACCGTTTCTGCCCTTTTTCGAAACCAGTTTATTCGTAATCTCAAATGAAAAACAAGAGAGGATACAATGTTGGATGTGCGCGGGATGTTAAAACCCTTTGCAGAGGAGGCAACTAAGCGATCTGCAGAGTTTGAAGCACAAGGGTTTGTTTCACAAGATTTTGCAGATAGGCTCGCGGAAACTGGGCTTTATCGCCTTTGCAATCGGGTAGAGCATGGTGGGCTTGACGGCAGTGCCATTGATTATGCGCGCGCCACTGAATTTTTGGCAGAGCATGATGCCTCTGCTGCATGGGTGCTGTTTATCGGAATTACGTCCGCTTTGTCTTATGTAAACTTGCCAGAAGAAGAACAGAACAGAGTTTTTGATGGGGCGCCCGTGACAACCGCAGGGGTGTTCGCACCTATGGGCCGTGCTGTTCAGGCATCGCAGAATGGGGAGGAGGGGTTCCTGCTTTCTGGTCGGTGGCAATGGGGGTCGGGAATTCGAAATGCAGGTTATATTTCCGCGGGCGGGTTTGTCGTGAATGAGGATGGCAGCCTACAAAAAGACGAAAAAGGAAGACCCGATCAGCGATCCTTTTTAATGAATTTTGCGGATGTTGAAATTCTGGATACGTGGCATGTCACCGGTTTGAAAGGGACTGGATCCACGGATTTTAAGGTGGATAACCTATTTGTGCCGGCCCGTCGCACTTTTACTCTTTCTACAGAGGGCCCGGATGACAGGCCTGTGTCTCGCTTTCCTGCTTTTGGGTTTTTGGCAATTGGGATAACGGCTGTTGCTCTCGGGATTGCAAAGGCCGCTATTGAGGAGCTCACAAACATTGCCAAAGAGAAGACCCCGCAAGGGAGCCGAAAGACGCTTGCTTTGCGGTCGACAACCCAAATCACATTGGCAAAATCACACGCCCGACTAAAAGCTGCTCGGCTCTTGGTTTACTCCGAAATAGAGGCGCTATGGCAGGAGGCTGTTCGCGGTGCCGACATCAGTGTAGAGGCAAGGCGGGATCTTCGCCTTGCGCTCACACATGCGGTTCAGGAATGTACGGAAATCGTTCGGGATATGTACACGCTGGCGGGGGGGAGTTCAGTCTATCTGAATTGCCCGCTTCAACGACATTTTCGGGACGTGCATGTAGCGCAGCAACATATGATGGTCAGCGAGACAACGTTGGAGCTGACAGGGCGATTATTCCTCAATATCGAGGTCCCAACAGAACAGCTTTAACAGTATATTTGTGTTTAAATGTTTGGTCTCAAATGGTACTGATGACCTCGAACTCTGACAGGGACTGTTCTAACAGAGAATAGAGGTTTTTATGACACGTGAAGTTAAATCCGTTGCTGTGCTCGGCGGCGGTACAATGGGGCTTGGGATCGCGGCGGCGTCTGCTGATGCAGGGGCTGATGTTTTGTTGCTGGATGTCACTATGGAAGCAGCAGAAGCCTCCCTTGATCGGATGAAGAACATTCGCCCACCAGCCTTTGAAGATCCAGCATCTGCGGATCGTATCAAGCTGGGTAGCTTTCAGGACGATCTGGCGTTGATTGCTGATTATGACTGGATTTGTGAAGCAATTATCGAAAACCTGGAAACCAAACGTGACTTGTTCGCAAAGCTGGAGCCACTTCGCCGCGACGGATCTGTGGTTTCCACAAACACGTCCGGTATTCCGCTGAAAGATATCAGCGAGGGGATGCCAGAGCGTCTTCGCAAAGACATCGTGGTTACTCACTTCTTCAATCCAGTGAAAATTATGCGCTTGATGGAATTGATCCCGGGGGCAGATACAACGGAAGATGTGACAACTGCGCTGGCTGATTTCTGCGCGAATAAGCTGGGCAAAGGCGTCGTATACGCCAAAGATACTGTGAATTTCATTGGTAACCGCATCGGCTGCTTCTTTATGCTGTCTGGCCTTCATAAAGCGCGCGCGGCGTTGCATGCCGGTATGCCTATGGAAAAAGTGGACGCCCTGCTGAGCCGTCCTGTCGGTCTGCCGCCAACCGGCCTTTATGGTCTTATTGACCTTATTGGTCTGGATATTATGGATCTGGTGGGTAAGAACCTTGAGGTGAACCTGCCTGCAGGTGATGTCGGGCTCGGCTTTACTAAATTCCCACCAGAAGAGCAGGCGATGCTGGAGCGTGGTCAGCTTGGTCGTAAAGCAAAGGGTGGTTTCTATCGCCTGAATATTGCTGAGGATGGCACAAAGAGCAAAGAGATCTTTGATCTGACAAGTCAGTCCTGGCGCCCGCAAGAAGCAGTTGAACTGACGGCAGAGCAGCAGAACACAGAAACTGTATTCTTCGCTGATCATGCCGAGGGCCAGCTTGTTTGGGATGTGATGGGCGGTACGCTTCTGTATGCAGCAGATTTGGTGCCTGAGATTGCCGATGATGTTGTTAACATCGACCGCGCTATGCGCTGGGGCTTTGGCTGGGGGAAAGGTCCGTTTGAATTACTGGATCAATTGAACCCAACAAAAGTGATTGCAAAGCTTGAAGCTGACGGCAAAGAGTTGCCAGCTATGCTGAAAGTCTTGAAAGACGCCGGTGCTGAGAGCTTTTATCGCAATGAAGGGGCGGAATATCTGACCCTCAGCGGTACATGGGAAGCTGTCCCTGCTGAGTAGTTCTTGAAATAAGTTCTACACTTATTAAGTGAAGAAGGCTCCGCATGATTTGGCGGGGCCTTTTTTCGTTTTACAGGATATGGCCAAGTTTACCGTTGAAACCACCGGCTTTGCGGCTCTCACGATTACCGAGTTGATGTTGCAGGAATGCATCCTGAAGGGTGTGTTCGAAGAGGAGGATGCCAAACGCCTTTTGCAAGCTGCAGCCCGTCGTCACGAGGAGGCGGCAACGGGATCGCTTGAGAAAATCCAGATGAATATGGAAGTGGCGACTTTAATCCGATCACTCTCTGCTGGCTTGGAGCCACTTTTTGAGCGAAAAAGAAAAGAACGGAAAAAACACCGTAAAAAACGCAAAAAACAGCTTAAAAAACAAAAGATGCAGAAAACGGTCAGTGAATAGGTTGCTGACTTTGATAAGCCTTTGGACTGACGCCGACTTTCTTTTTAAACAGGCGAGAGAAATATTGCGGATATTCAAAACCGAGTTGATAAGCCACTTCTGATACGGAAACATTTGGCTGTAAGAGAAGGTTCTTGGCTTCATCCAGTAGGTGTAAGTGAATATGTTCCTGCGCGGCCATGCCGGTTACAGATTTAAGGGTATCACTTAAATATCGGGCGGAAATCCCCATTCGGTTGGCAATGTCATCAATACGTGGAATGATTTGAGCCTGCCCCGGAACAGGTTGGTACATTTCTCCCATGACGGTTTCAAAACGCGTCAAAATTTCGTGGGACATTTCGGCGCGGTTCAGGAATTGGCGTGAATAATAGCGTTTGGCATATTTCAGCAGGGTATCAAGCTGAGAGATGATCAGCTCGCGGCTATATTCATCCTGATTATTTTGATATTCGGCGTGGATACTTCTCATCAGGCTGCGCATCTGCTCCTCTTCTTTGGGGGAGAGATGGAGGGCTTCGTTCACAGCGTAGGAGAAAAAGCCAGCAGACCTGAACATTTCGCGGATTTTGTCGCCCTGAAGGAAATCCTCGTGAATGGCGATCATTCCCATGTGAGATGACACAACGGCGTTCGACACCTTCAGTGTTTGACGAGGCGCCATAAACATCATCGACCCATTGGAGAAATCGTATTTGGTGCGGCCATAGTGGAAATCACCAGATACGACATTCTTAATGGCGATCATGTAGAAATCGCTGGAATGACTGATATTATTTCGGCACGCATCGCACTCATCATTGCGAATGGTCTCTTCACTGATATGGACAAGCAGGTGAGGATGCTCCGGTTTATCGATACCCATAAAGTCAGTGAATTCAGCCAAAGTCCGAAAATGCGTATGCTGATCAGTCATGATAAGGCCCAGTTTTTATTAATTTCAAAGCTAATATAACAAAGAACGGGCGCCCCGTCTGGAACGCCCGTCACAGGTTCTAGCTAAAGCTCAAGCCAGATTTGATCATAGGAAGATCGGTGATCCGCTTACCGGTTACGGCAAAGATCGCATTTGCTACAGCTGGCCCTGTTGGCGGAACTGCTGGTTCTCCGACCCCTGTTGGGGCTTCGTTAGAGGTGACAATATGAACATTTACTTTTGGCATCTCATTAATACGAAGCGTTGGATAATCAGGGAAGTTTGTCTGATCTACTTCACCGTCTGAGAGCGTGATTTCACTGTGTAAAATCGCACCGAGAGCATATCCGACACCGCCCTCCATTTGTGCGCGGATCACATCCGGGTTAATGGCCACACCGCAATCCACAGCAACGTGAACTTCATCTACATGAACAGTGTCATCCTGCACACTAATGTCGGCAACTACGGCAACATAAGTGTTGAAAGAATAATGGGCCGCAAACCCGCGCTTATTGCCTTTCTTCCAGCCTGATTTATCGCGTGCAGCCTCCATAACACCAGCAAAACGGCGCTGTTTGGTATCGGATTTATCAAGTAAAGATAGGCGTAGATCAATCGGGTCTTGTCCCGTCTCGCTGGCGACCATGTCCATCAGACTTTCTATTGCGTAAGCAGTATGGGTATGCCCAACTGAGCGCCACCACAGCGTTGGTACCGGGGTTTGTACATCGCTCAGCCCAACAGCAAATTCTGGTAGGCCGTAGAGGCTGTCGGCAATTCCCTCAACAGAAGAATGATCAACGCCATCATGAACAGCGAAAGCCTCAAAAGAGGTTCCCTTCATAATGGACTTCGCGGCAATCTTGTGGCTCCAGTTCAGGATTTTACCGTCCTTATCCACGCCGATTTTGGCTTGGTGTCGGGCGACAGGACGATAATAGCCGCCGTGAATGTCGTCTTCACGGCTCCAGACCAGTTTAACAGCTTTGCTTTTCCCCAGAAGGGCAAAAGCCATTGCAGCTTCCAGATGGTAATCGGATGTGGGGTTTGCCCGTCGTCCGAATGATCCACCTGCATAAACCGTGTTAATTGTCACCTGTTCAGGTTTTAATCCTAACACTTGAGCAACAACAGGCTGAGTGAGGGCAGGGAATTGGCAACCGTCATGAACGGTGACGCCATTTTCCGTTGGTTCGATCACACAATTGACCGGCTCCATCGGGGCGTGGGCCAGAAATGGAAAGTCAAATGACTGTTCCACAACCTTTGCCGCCATGCCGAGTTTTTCCTCAGATTGGGCGTTGGTGATGCCTTTGCGCGTGTTGAACTCCGGGCTTTCAATCACTGTTTTCATATCCGCAGAGATTTGATCAGAGCTTCGGCTCTCAGCTTTGCTGAAGTCCCACTCTACGGTTAGGGCATCGCGTGCTTGAAAAGCCGCCCATGTGTTCTTGGCAAATACAACAACGCCAGCATTATTCGGAAGGGTCTTTGCATCCAGAAACCCCCCGACATCTTTGGCGTCACTTGCGTCAAAACTAGTGACAACACCGCCAAAGCGGGGACTGCGTTTAATGGCGGCATACACCATGCCGGGAACCTTCACGTCAATGGCGAAGGTCGCCGTGCCATCGGTTTTGCCGTGGCTGTCTTTGCGTGGCAAATCCGCTTTGCCGATCAGGCGGAAATCCTTTGGCTCTTTGATCGCAGGTTTTTCTGGGACCGGCATTTTAGCAGCCATCGCGGCGAATTCCCCGAAATGGGCTTTGTTATTTCCGTTCATCAGAATGCTGTTCTCAATGCGGATATCTGCCGCTGGCACTTTCCACATTTTAGCCGCCGCTTCGATTAGGAGCTGACGGGCAGCAGCGCCTGCCTGGCGATACTGCATGTAGGAGTTCGCAATGGCAGTGGAGCCGCCGGTTCCCTGCATGCCAAACAGAAGGTTTGCGTATTTGCTGTTGTCTGCAGGCGCAAATTCAATGGCTACTTTATTCCAGTCCGCATCCAGTTCTTCAGCGATCAGGGTGGTTAGGCCGGTTGTTGTGCCTTGGCCCATCTCAAAATGTTTCAAGATAGCTGTTACCGTGCCATCTGCTTCAATCCGAACGAATGGGTTGATATCTGATGCGGATGTGGAAGCCGCGAGTGCGCCTTTTGCGTTCAGGCCGATCACAAGTGCGGCTGCACCCGCGCCAGATGCCTGTAGAAAATGACGACGAGAGAGAGTTGTGGCTGTCATGATTTACGCCTCCAGCTTGTCAGATGCACGTTTAATGGCAGACTTGATGCGCACATATGTGGCGCAGCGGCAGGCATTTCCGTTCATGTAGGAATTGATATCCTCTTCAGAGGGGGAGGGGTTTTCAGTGAGCAAGCCAATTGCGGACATGATCTGACCGGACTGGCAGTAACCGCATTGAACCACATCTTCTTCGCGCCAGGCTTCTTGAACGGCTTTTGCGACTTTAGTTTCAGCACCTTCAATAGTCGTGATGTCGTAATCAACCGCATCTTCAATGAAGGTCTGACAGGCCCGGCTTGGTGTGCCATCCAGATGAACGGTGCACGCCCCGCAGGAGGCGACGCCACATCCAAATTTTGTCCCTGTCATATCCAGTTCATCCCGAAGCACCCAGAGTAATGGGGTGCCGGGTTCGGCTTCAACTTTTTGAGTTTTGCCGTTTACTTTAATTTCGTATTGCATTCGATCCTCGCAGCTCAAGACCTTGGTGGGTGCCTTAAGATTTAGGATTCGTGACTTTCAGGTGAATAGACGATTTTACATTTTACGAACACATTTTCACGAAACAGGCAAAAATGGGCGAAAAAGGTTATTCCTGCCTTTGCGGGAATTTCTCCATGTATTTTTCTGGTCGCGTGGGGCGCTTTACCAAATTTCCGCCGCAGTTCGGACATACATGTTTGTAAGTGTCTTCCGTGCAAGGTGCACAGAAAGTACACTCGAAAGTGCAGATATAAGCGGTTTGTTGTCCGTTAAGTAAAGGGGCAGAACAAGTCTCACATGCGGGTTTCATTTTCATCATAAAAAAACTCCTCTGAAGGGAAATTATCCCAACAGAGGAGCCATTAAAGAACCAAATCTATAAAAGATCAGGAGCCAGTTATTCCGCTGCAGTTTTCAGCGGTGATGGGTCGTTAAATTGATCCATCATATGGCGTTTCTCTTTGTAATAGGTCTCAATCGCCTGTTCTTTCACGTGGCCATAGCCCCGGACTTTCATTGGTAATTCAGCAAGCTCGACCGCAACGGCATAGTTATCTGCGGATAAGTTATCCAGAATATGGTGAAGGTCCTGTTCAAACTCTTCGATCAGGCGGCGCTCTTCTTTCCGTTCGGCAGTATAACCAAATGGATCGAAGGCAGTGCCCCGAAGGAATTTCATTTTGGACAGAACGCCAAACGCTTTCAGCACCCAAGGTCCATATTCAGATTTCTGCAGGTGGCCTGTGTTCCGGTCTTTTTTCGCCAAAGCAGGCGGTGCCAGATTGAATTTCAGGGTGTAATCCCCTTCCATCATCTGTTCGACCCGTTTTACAAAGCTGGTATCTGCATAAAGACGCGCAACTTCGTACTCGTCTTTATATGCCATCAGTTTGAACAATGATTTAGCAATCGCGGCAGTTAGGCGTTTGTCTGATCCAAATGCCTCGTCTTTAGCCGCAACCTTGTTGATGATTGTCCGGAAATGCTTTGCATATGCCTCATTCTGATAATCGGTCAAGAATGAAACCCGGCGGGAAATCATTTCATTCAGATCATCAGTTGGTGGCGTAATGAATTTAGGACCGGAAAGGCGGTCGACTTCTGTCACTACGCCTTCTGGGTCGACGGCCATTTTACGGCCCCATGCAAACGCTTTTTTGTTGAAGTCAATGGCAACACCGTTCAGCTCAATCGCTTTTTGCAAGGCTTCAAATGACAGCGGAATAAAGCCTTTTTGGAAGGCGTAACCCACCATGAACAGATTGGTCGCGATTGAATCGCCCATTAACGTTGTGGCGATTTCATTGGCATCGATCAGATGACATGCCTGATCGCCAACTGCATCACGGATATGTTGCAATGTGTCTTCAACAGGGAATGGGGCATCCGGGTTCAGGGTAAAGTCCATTGTTGGTGCTGGGTGTGCGTTAATCACTGCATTTGCAATGCCGCGGTCCAACTTAGCAAGGGAGTCGTATGATCCGGCAACCACCATATCACAGCCGATCAGAAGATCCGCACGGCCCGCAGGGATACGAACGGCGCTGATGCTTTCCGGGTTTGGAGCGATATGAACGTGGCTTGTTACCGCGCCACCTTTCTGGGCGAGGCCGGCCTGATCCAAGACAGAGACGCCTTTACCTTCCAGATGAGCAGCCATACCCATCAAGGCACCAATTGTGACAACGCCTGTACCACCAATGCCGGTAATCAGAACGCGGTATGGGTTCTCCAACTCTTTCGGTGTCGGCATAGGCAGGCCATTGGCCGGATCGTTGGTTTCGCTGCCCTCTGGTTTGCGAAGGGCTCCGCCCTCAATGGTTACAAAGCTTGGGCAAAAACCGTTTACGCAGGAAAAATCTTTGTTGCAGTTTGACTGATTAATCAGACGTTTGCGTCCAAATTCAGTTTCCAGAGGCTCAACAGAAATACAGTTGGATTTCACAGAGCAGTCACCGCAACCCTCACAAACGAGGTCGTTGATGATGACGCGCTTTGCTGGGTCTGGGAACTGGCCCCGTTTGCGGCGGCGGCGTTTTTCTGCGGCACATGTCTGGTCGTAGAGAAGAATGGTCACACCTTCGACCTCGCGCAGTTCTTTTTGAACCGCATCAAGGTCATCCCGGTGGTGGAATGTGGTGCCTTTTGGCCATTCGATCGTGGATGGGTATTTATCAGGTTCGTCAGAGACGATCTTGATTTTCTTAACACCTTCACCGGCGACCTGCTGTGCGATTTGCCACGGGGTGAGCTGGTCATCCAAAGGCTGACCACCTGTCATCGCAACCGCATCATTATACAGCAGTTTATAGGTAATGTTCGCCTTGGCCGCGATGGCCTGACGAATAGCGAGAAGGCCAGAGTGATGGTAGGTCCCATCGCCGAGGTTCGCGAAAATATGTCCCTCGTCAGTGAAATGCTGCTGACCGACCCACGGTACACCTTCACCGCCCATCTGGGTGAATTCATCTGTGTTCCGATCCATCCATGTCACCATGAAGTGACATCCGATACCGGCAACAGCGCGGCTGCCGTCCGGTACCACGGTGGAGCGGTTATGCGGGCAGCCTGAGCAATAAAACGGTGTCCGGGAAATTTTCGCCGGGGACTGATTAAGCTGCTCTTCTTTACGGGTAAGGAAGGCAAGGCGGTTCTGAATGGATTCGGATGTGTAGAAACGCTCAATCCGGGCGGCAATTACACGAGCAACGGTCGCTGGCGTCAGTTCACCTGCAGACGGCAGAATGTGATTTCCGGCGTCATCAAACTCACCAATGATACGTGGTCGAACCTGCGTATCCCAGTTGTAGAGCTGCTCTTTCATCTGGTTCTCGACGAGGGCACGTTTTTCCTCAACCACAAGAACCTCTTCCAGCCCTTCGGCAAACTGGCGAATACCAGTTGGGTCCAGCGGCCAAGGCATACCGACTTTATAAACAGTCAGGCCGATTTCTGCCGCCTGAGCATCGTCGATACCCAGATCACGCAGGGCCTGACGGACATCCAGATATGCTTTGCCCGTTGTCACAATACCAAAACGCCGTTTTGGCGAATCCATCACCACTTTATCAAGCTGGTTCACGCGCGCAAATTCACGGGCGGCGTAGATTTTATGCTTCGTCAGGCGATGTTCCTGATCGAAGCGGTTATCGTTCGGCCGGATGTTGAGACCCCCGGGCGGCAGTTCGATATCCGGCAGCTTAACATTAACCCGATCTGGGCCGACATAAACAGAAGCACCGCCTTCGATGGTTTCAGAAATACATTTGAAACCAACCCAAAGGCCGGAATAACGGGACATGGCAATCCCGATCAGGCCGTAATCAAGAACTTCCTGAACGTTTGCAGGATGCAGAACTGGCATCATCCAGCCCATAAATCCGTGCTCGCTTTGGTGGGCTACCGTTGACGACACAATGCCATGATCATCACCGGCAAGGGCTAGAACACCGCCAAATTTAGATGTGCCGTTGGAATTGGCGTGGCGGAATACGTCACCGGTCCGGTCAACGCCGGGGCCTTTACCGTACCAAAGCCCAAACACCCCATCATACTGTGCGCCTTTATACATATTGAGTTGCTGGCTTCCCCATACCGCAGTGGCGGCCAGATCTTCGTTGATTCCCGGCTCAAAATGAATGTCATTTTCTTTCAGGTAGGGGCGAATTTTCCAAAGTGCCTGATCATATCCGCCAAGCGGAGAGCCACGGTAACCGGAAATAAAGCCTGCCGTATTCAGGCCAGCGGCAATATCCCGCTGTTTCTGCATTAAGGGCAGGCGTACCAGTGCTTGAATTCCAGTCAGAAAAACCCGACCCTCGTCCAGCTTGTATTTGTCATCCAAAGAGACGTTTGCAAGCGTCATAACATCAACTCCCACAGCTCAGATTTATGTTTTATAATATATGAAAAGTACCATCATTTTCAATTAAGGTCAACAATGCTGACATTTCGAAAGAAAATTACTCTTCATTAAAATTTTGACTTTTGGCCGGAATAAGGGTTTCTGGAGAGGATTCAAAATCCATAAAGGGTTGGAGAAGAATGACAATTTTGGTGACGGGCGCTGCTGGCTTCGTTGGAATGTATGTGACTGAGCAGCTTTTGAACGCAGGTGAGCGGGTTGTTGGCGTTGATTGTCTGACAGATTACTACGACGTCAGCCTTAAAGAAGCCCGGCTGGCGCGCTTGAAAAACTATCCAAATTTTGACTTTCTGAAGCTGGATTTGGCAGATGCTGAAGCGTTCATGAAAGCCATGTCAGCGTATGATGATGTCAGCCAAGTTGTCCATCTGGCAGCTCAAGCAGGGGTGCGATATAGCCTCGAGAATCCACACTCTTATGCGCGCTCCAACCTCAACGGATTTCTGACGATTTTGGAATATTGTCGCGCGTTACCGCAGTTAGAGCATTTGGTTTATGCCAGCTCAAGCTCGGTTTATGGTGGTAATAAAACGCTTCCCTACTCTGTAGAGCAATCGGTAGATCGGCCGGTCTCTCTTTATGCCGCGACAAAAAAATCTAACGAGCTGATGGCGCATTCCTATAGTCACCTCTACAGATTCCCCACAACAGCCTTGAGATTCTTTACAGTTTATGGCCCCTGGGGGCGCCCGGATATGGCCTATTGGAGTTTTACAGAAGCGCTTTTGGCGGGGAAAACGCTGCGTATCTTCAATAATGGCGATATGAAGCGGGACTTTACCTATATTGATGATATTGTCAGCGGTGTCTTGAAGGTGCTAAAAAATCCCCCAAAAGATGAAGGCGAGGAAAAACCGCCCTACCGCGTATATAATATTGGTAACCATCGTTCGGAACCGTTGATGGAGCTGGTACATAGTCTTGAAAAGTCACTCGGTGTCACTGCAAAACTTGAATTTTTGCCGATGCAGCCGGGGGATGTTAAAGAGACATTCGCAGATATCGAGCCAATGCGGCGCGATGTTGGGTACGAGCCCACGACAAAGCTGTCGGACGGTATTCCGAAATTCGTCGATTGGTACAAGACCTATTTTAAGGATAAGAACTGATGTCATTGCCATTTGATATCTCGCAAATTCAAACGATCATCGATACGGGTATCCCGCATTGTGGGGATATCGGTCTGAAAATCGAAAAGCTTGAGGCCGACGCCGTGACCATGCGCCTTCCATATGATACCCGGTTTGTCGGTAATCCGGTCACCGGCGTTTTGCATGGTGGGATCATCACAACATTGATCGATACAGCTTCCGGCATGTGTGTCTACGCCAAGAAACAGGCTTATCTGCCAATTGCCACATTGGATTTGCGGATTGATTATCTGAAAGCCGCCACCCCAGGGGAGGATGTCCTAACCCGCGCGGAATGTTATCGCCTTAGCAAGCAGATTGCTTTTGTTCGGGCGGTTGCTTACCACGATGATATCAATGATCCGATTGCGAATAGCGTCAGCACTTTTATGCTGCATTCAACAAAATCCAAGCCCCTCAATAAGCTAGAAGATAAGGCAGGGTAAGGTGAGCCAAATGGATAACCAAGATTTCGTAAATGCTATTCTCGATGCAAAAGAAAAGCAGGATTATGGCCTGATTGCGGAAAATATTCCTTACCTGAAGTATCTGGGCCTAACCGTTGAGCCCGATGAAAAGGTGGGTATGATTTTCCATATTCCCGAGAATAAGAAATTTACAGGAAACCCGGTACTGCCGGCATTGCATGGCGGTGTTGTGGGCGCCTTCATGGAAAGCGCTGCTCTGATCCATCTGATTATAAATCAGGAGGTGGAACGCTTGCCTAAAATCATTACATTTACAACGGATTACTTACGCTCTGCCAGGGTTACAGATCTTTATGCAGAGGCCTTTATTACCAAACCTGGTCGCCGAGTTGTGAATATCCGGGTTAGGGCTTGGCAAGAAGACCGCAGTAAGCCCGTCGCCACTGCAAATGCAAACTTCCTTGTGAGTGAATAAGGAAGCACCTATCTCTAAATCTCCAACGAAAAACGGAGTGATTTAAAAATGTCTGAACAGGCCCTCGCCAACCTGCCTGAATGGGACTTATCCGATCTTTATCCCGCTCGCGATAGCGCGGAATTGAAAGCCGACCTGCAAAATGCAGCGGATGATGCCCGCGCTTTTCAGGAAAAGTACCAAGGTAAGTTGGGTGAACTGGATGCCGCCGGTTTCGCGAAAACCATTGCCGAATATGAAGCGATGGATGAAACCCTCGGGAAGATCATGTCATATGCCTATCTGGTTTATGCAAGTGATATGGCCGATCCGGAAATCGGTAAATTTTTCCAGAGCTTACAGGAAAAAGTAAATGACATCGCAACCGATCTTCTGTTCTACACACTTGAGATCAACAAGCTGGATGATCGCCTGATCAACGGTTTTTATGACACAAATGAGGAAGTGCGTCGCTATCGTCCTTGGGTGGATAACATCCGTGTTTTGAAGCCTTATCAGTTATCAGATGAACTTGAAAAACTGCTTCATGAAAAATCTGTTTCTGGCCGGTCTTCCTGGGTGCGTCTGTTTGATGAAACCATGGCAGGTCTGAAATTCGAGGTGAATGGCAAAACAATGGCCTCGCAAGAGGTTCTGCATCTATTGTCAGATGCGGATGGGGCCGTTCGAAAAGCGGCGGCAAAAAGCCTTGGGAAAGTGTTCGGTGAGAATATCCGCCTTTTCGCGTTGGTTACCAACACGCTTGCCAAAGATAAAGCGATTGAAGACGAGTGGCGGAGTGCCGAAAGCCCAATGACCATGCGGCATCTGTCCAATCAGGTAGAGCCAGAAGTCGTCGCGGCGCTGACAGATGCGGTAAAAGCATCTTATCCAAGCCTGTCCCATCGATATTACAAGCTGAAAGCCAAATGGCTTGGCCAAGAGAAGCTCGATTACTGGGATAGAAATGCACCGCTTCCTGAGGATGATGATCGCTTGATCAGTTGGGAAGAGGCAAGGGATACAGTTCTTGAGGCATATGGTCGTTTCTCACCAGAGCTTGCAGATCTGGGACGAGAGTTTTTCGATAAACCTTGGATTGATGCCTCTGTCCGTCCGGGTAAGGCACCGGGTGCGTTTGCCCATCCAACAGTTCCAAGCGCTCATCCTTATCTGCTGGTGAATTATCAGGGTAAGGTGAGGGATGTGATGACGCTTGCCCATGAGTTGGGGCATGGTGTGCATCAGGTGTTGGCAGGGCCACAAGGCGCATTGTTGTCTGATACGCCGCTGACTCTTGCAGAGACCGCCAGCGTTTTTGGGGAGCAACTGACCTTCCGCGCACTGCTTGAGAAAGAAACTGATCCTGTTCGCCGCCGTGTTATGCTGGCGAGCAAGGTTGAGGATATGATCAACACGGTTGTCCGTCAGATTGCTTTCTACGAATTCGAAGTCCGTCTTCATACGGCCCGCCGGGAAGAAGAGCTTTCACCGGATCAAATCGGTGAAATCTGGATGGCCGTTCAGAAAGAAAGTCTGGGACCAGCCATTCGCCTTCATGATGAATATCAATATTTCTGGTCCTACATTCCGCATTTCATTCATTCCCCTTTCTATGTCTATGCATATGCGTTTGGGGATTGTCTGGTGAACGCGCTGTATGCGGTTTATCAGGATAGCGACAAGGGCTTTCAGGCTAAATATTTCGATATGCTGAAAGCGGGTGGGACGCTGCGTCATAAAGAACTTTTGGCCCCATTTGGGCTGGATGCATCAGATCCATCCTTCTGGTCAAAAGGCCTGAGTGTTATCGAAGGATTTATTGATGAATTGGAAGAACTTTCCTAATCATCTTTAAAAGACTTGAAGATAAGCCCGGGTTTCTTAAATGAAGGTCGGGTTTTTTGTATGTTCGGGCGTAATCACCATTTTGTTGCTCTAGCTGTTCTTTTTGATATATTGCAATGCAGCGTGGAGATTAACTTTATAAAAAAGGTAGAGGAATAATGCACGAACACGGCAACATGAATATTGAGCAGAATAAAGGTTCTTACGACGCGTTTGTGAAGCTCACAACATGGGGAACTATCCTTTGTGCGGCGATTGCAGTTGTCGTTGTAATGGTCATCACCTGATTCAGGTGTAACAAACGCCGCTTTTGGACATGTCCGGGGCGGCGAAAATTTGTTTGACGTAGGCAGGGGCGTCAACGAACCCACTTCAAAACATATAATAAAATGAGGATCGATTTATGCAGATCGCTATCCCGAAGGAGCGGCGGGAGCACGAAAGACGTGTTGCAGCAACTCCGGAGACAGTAAAGAAGTTTGTGGGTCTGGGAGCTGAAGTCGTGATTGAAACGGGGGCAGGTGCCACCAGTTCTTTCTCTGACGCAGATTATACGGAAGCAGGTGCGAAAATCGCCGGGGATGCCGCAGCAGCCCTGAAAGATGCTGATGTTGTTCTGAAAGTACAGCGCCCCTTGACCGAAGCCGAGGGAGGGCCGGATGAGCTTTCCCTGATGAAGAAAGGCGCAACACTGGTTTCAGTGCTGGCCCCAATTCAGAACAAGGATCAGGTTAAGGCCTATGCCGATGCGGGTGTTGAGGCCCATGCCATGGAATTGGTGCCGCGGATCAGCCGCGCGCAGTCTATGGACGTTCTCTCTTCCCAGTCTAACCTGGCAGGTTATAAGGCCGTGATTGATGCGGCTGCGACCTATGGCCGGGCGATGCCAATGATGATGACGGCGGCGGGCACGATTGCCCCGGCCAAAGCATTTATTATGGGTGTTGGTGTTGCAGGCCTGCAGGCCATCGCGACAGCTAAACGTCTGGGTTCCGTTGTGACCGCAACTGACGTTCGGGCAGCCACCAAAGAACAGGTGGAAAGCCTTGGCGGTAAATTCATCATGGTTGAAAGTGATGAAAGCGGTGACGGCGATGGTGGCTATGCCAAGGAAATGTCCGACGAATATAAGAAAAAGCAGGCCGAGCTTGTTGTTGAACATATTAAGAAGCAGGACATTGTCATCACGACAGCCCTTATTCCGGGCCGCGAAGCCCCGATCCTGATTACAGATGAAATGCTGGCTGTCATGAAGCCAGGCGCCGTGATTGTTGACCTTGCGGTTGAGGCAGGCGGTAATGTCACTCAATCCAAACTGGGCGAGACCGTTGTGACTGATAGAGGTGTTTCCATTATCGGTAATCACAACGTCCCAAGCCGTCTGGCGACGGACGCGTCCAGCCTTTATGCCAAAAACCTGTTTAACTTCCTGCAGCCGATGATCAATAAAGAAACCGGTGCGCTGGAAATGAACTGGGAGGATGAGATTATCCTCGGAACTGGCCTGACACGGGATGGCAAAGTTGTCCATCCGCTCCTGACAGAAGGGGGGAACTAATCATGGAAATGGTAGATCCAACAGTATTCCGACTGGCGATTTTTGTTCTGGCAATTT
>JAEPMY010000175.1 GCA_017643685.1 Sneathiella sp. | reverse complement strand
CGGGAAGCAGCTTTATAAAGCTCTTTCCCTGAATTCTCAGGATTGCGGTTCTTGAAAAATTTGCGGAAGCAAACAAGACTTGGAACTCGGCAACCCTCCCCCATGTAAGAGTATCCAAAAAGATGTACGTGGTACTTGGAAATGTCAGCTAACCAAAGCTGATGCGGTCATTTAGAAACTATTTGATGAAAAACATGTTAATAAGTTCCCAAATTAGTTCATTTCCCTCTAATTAATCGCGTCTATCCACTATATAAGCCAGCATCTCAGCAATAGTCCTCGATGCGCCAATGTCAACAATGTGGGATTAATGTTGTATTAAAAGTTCTCAAGCCTAATAAAGCATGAGTATGTTAACCATAAATGTATCTGATTTTCCACGATCTTTTGACAGGCCTTGGTCAAGGTGACAAGTATGTGAAAATATACGAATCAATTTTTGTGAGTATTCAGTTTATCCCATAAAGCCACAAAAAATGATGAAGTTTTGTCATGTTTTGTGGGAGAAATCGCTTTTTGTGTGTGTTGCAGTCGCAAAGCACAACTCTGTGTTGAGGCAAATATGAGATCGCCGTTGCAAATAGGCCACAAATCAAGGGATCGTCTTGTTTTTTGGCTTTGTCGGTTTTTTTCTACTATTAGTATAAGCGTAAATTTAGTAACACTTTTAGCGAATTTAAGCATAACTGACGTATCACTGTTGACACGTTAGGGGGTAAATATTATTCCGTCCCGGCAAGGTGATATAGTAATATTGACCATGTCTGTGAGTACAAGTATCCTGTGAAACAGAGAATTTGATATTTTTGGGAGAGGGGCATGAAGTCCAAAATGAGCTCATCTAACGCTCGTAGCATTATCACGGCGGGTGTTATGACAGCTGTATTCGGAGGCGCGCTGGTGGCAGCCCCGGTGCATGCAGCGTCTTTAAAGGATGCAGTACAGGCAACCGTTTCCAGTTATCCAGAGATCGCAGAGGCCGCAGCTAACCGCCGCGCCATCGGTCAGGAACTAGAACAGGCTGAAGGCCTTTATTATCCGTCTGTAGACCTCGCCATCGGTGGAGGTAAAGAGTGGACAGATACAAACACAATTGATGACGAATGGCTGACACGCACTGAAAGTAGCATCACACTGACACAAACTCTCATCGATGGAGGCTTCCGTGCTGCTGAAGTTGAGCGTCAATCTAGCCGTATTGACGGCGCTGCTTATCGGGTTCGTGAGCGTTCCGAGGCAATTGGTCTTGATGCGGTTCAGGCATACTTAGACGTTCTGCGGAACTTGGAAGTTGTAAATCTGGCGACAGAGAATCTCGAAATCCACAAACGTACTCTGGGTGAGATTCGGGATCGTGTAGACGCAGGCCAAAGTGGTGTCGGTGATGTGCAGCAGACAGAAGCCCGTGTTTCTGCGGCTGAAGCCACATTGACTGAAACACTTCGTCAGTTGGATAACTCAGAAATCGCCTATCGTCGGTTGGTTGGTGAAGCTCCAGTAAATTTGGAAATGCCAACATTTAACGATGGTGTTATCCCGGAAACTCTCGACGACGTGATCACAATCGGTCTGGAAAGTAATCCGGATATCCGTTTCGCTGCGGCTGATGTGAACACTGCAGAAGCAGAAATTAAAGCTGCTGAAGCTAACTTCTATCCAACCGTTAATCTTGAAGTAGGTGCATCCGCGAATAATGACCTCGACGGTGTTGAAGGTCACAGCGACGATTTCACAGCAATGGTTCGCTTGCGTTACAACCTGTATCGCGGTGGTATCGACGTTGGACGTCAGCAGGAAGCCATGGAGCGCAGTGCAGAGAGCAAACAGCGTAAAATGCGTTTCGAGCGTGTTGTTGAGGAAGAAATCCGCCAGAGCTGGAGCACATTGATGCGTTCACAGGCTCGCGCAGCTTCTCTCGGTGATCAGGTAGTTGCTAACGGTCAGGTTGCTGCAACATACCGCCAAGAATTCCAAATCGGTCAGCGCGACCTTCTTGATATGTTGGACTCCGATAATGAGCTGTTCAACTCCCGTACATCACTGGCAACTGTTGAGTATGCGGTTCTGTTCGCAAAATATCGCTTGCTGGCGACTATGGGCCGTTTGAACAGCACTCTCGGCGTAACGTTGCCAGAAGAGGCGCTGCCAAACGACAACAGCTAATCAGCTGAGATCTAAACGAAAAGCCCCGGTTGTCCCGGGGCTTTTTTGTTGTCTGTTTTTATGTAGGGTAGAACAAAGAAGTGTCGTGCAAGTTTTAGCTTGGTTTATATCGCCACCAGCCATTTTCATTGACTGAATATATAGGGCGATAATGGCGGATGCGTTTTGAATCGACAACCAATCCAATTTGGTTATCTAGCACCATCTTCTTACCTTCAAATTTTACGACAAGAATCGCATGGGCAATTCGCAGGTTTAAATCCTGCAAAATCACGATTTCCATATCCTCTGCTTTCCAACCGAGTGCGCGCAGGGTGAAATATTTGGTAATTGCGTAGTCCTCACAATCACCAAATTTGGGAAAAAACTCTTTAGGAATTGCCCAGTAGTCTTTTACGCCCCAGTTGAT
>JAEPMY010000176.1 GCA_017643685.1 Sneathiella sp. | reverse complement strand
CTTACCAGCAAACTCAGTTGCCAGCAGTTCACCAGCAACCTGACCCTGTTGGTCATCACGGCCACAAACGCGGTAAACATTTGGTCCGCCTTCATCAGTCAGCTTTGGGTTTGTAGAAGCCGGAGAGATCTGGATGATGCCTTCTTCTTCATAAACTTTAGAGGCTGGAATGGATGAACCGGAACAGAAGTGACCGGCCATGAAAACAACGCCTTTGGAAACCATCTGGTTGGCAACCGCAACAGCCTGTTTTGGATCGCAAGCATCGTCACCAACAGTCAGAACAAGTTTCTCACCATTGATGCCACCGGCTGCGTTGATATCTTCAACAGCCTGCTCTGCACCCGCCTTCATCTGCTGACCAAAGCTGGCATACTGACCAGTCATTGGACCTGCAGTCGCGATCTGGATATCAGCCCAGGCGCTGCCGGATGTCATTACTGCACCAGCTGTCAGCATTGTTGCTGCCAAAAGGAATTTTTTCATCAATTTAACTCCCTAGTTAGTTGAATATTTAGTTTACCCTTTACACGATGTTCGGCAATAACCGGGCACTTGTAAAGCGTAATTTAACATAAGCAGGCAGACACCCCCTGTCGGCCCCACCTAATCTTATTTGTCTTTCCAGGCAAAAGGCCCGGAAGGCGCATAAAGCCAAGGATATTGCGTTACCATTTGGCGCACGCGGGTTATGCGATACGCAATCAGTGATATTGCAATCAGAACCGCCGTATCCACGATGTAATAATGAAGGGACAGCAAGGTGCCTTCAAACAACGCAAAATGGAAAAAGCGATCCGCAAGCCCTAGAAGAAGCATATATAACACCGGTTGTAACGGAGAGCGCCATTTTGACGCCAACGCCCGACCTGCCATAAAGGCAGCAGCCCCAGCAACAATAACCGTCAGCCCCAGAAAAGTACCAAAGCTGTTTTCCCAAAGAATGCCCATTAGTGCGCTCCTCCTTCAAGATAGGCCGCCCGGACCTCTTCTTTTGCTAGCAGCTCGGTTCCAGTGCCGCTCATAGTTATAGAGCCGTTCACCACAACATGACCTTTATCCGCCAGCTTCAAAGCATGATAAGCGTTCTGCTCAACAAGGAAGATTGTCAAACCTTCAGTCTTATTAAGCTCCTTAATTGCGTCAAAAATCTGTTTAACCACCAGAGGCGCCAAACCAAGAGATGGCTCATCCAGTAGCAGAAGCTTTGGACGCGCCATCAGCGCCCGGCCAATAGCGAGCATCTGCTGCTCACCGCCAGAGAGAGTTCCTCCGCGCTGATCCCGCCGCTCTTTCAAGCGTGGAAACAGAGTGAAAACCTTCTCAAAATCTTCCTCAATATGCGTCTGATCAGTAACGCCAGCGCCCATAATCAGGTTTTCATAAACGCTCATACGCGGGAAAATCCGGCGACCTTCGGGAGACTGAGCAATACCAAGGCGCATAATTTCATGGGTTGGCATCTTACTGATGTCAGTCCCATTATAAATAATCTCGCCTGTTGCAGCCCGCGGATTCCCACAGATGGTCATCATCAAAGTGGATTTACCGGCACCGTTGGCACCAATCAAAGTGACAATCTCACCTTCATGCACATCCAAGCTAACTCCGCGAAGGGCCTGAATTTTACCGTAGAAGGTTTCGACATTTTTAATCTGCAGAAGTGGTTCTTTAGACATCTTACACCTCCCCTCCACTGTTCGGGCCAGTATGCTCGATCTCTTGCTCAACGCTTTCCACTTCGTCATCATCAACGCCGAGGTAAGCCGCGATCACTTTCGGATCATTCCGCACTTCATCAGGTGTGCCGTCAGCAATTTTCTCACCATAATCCAGCACAACAACATGGTCAGAGATTTCCATAACCACGTTCATGTCATGCTCAATCAGCAAAATGCCTGTCCCTTCTTCTTTTCGAATGCCCAGAAGCAGCTTGTTCAGTTCATCTGATTCCTTCGGGTTCAGACCCGCGGCAGGCTCATCAAGACACAGAAGATTGGGACGGGTACACATCGCACGGGCAATTTCCAGCTTACGCTGTTCACCATACGGCAAATCAGCCGCAGCATCATCTGCCCGATAGGTAAGGCCCGTTTTCTCCATCCAGTATTTAGCAAGCTCCAAGGCTTCCTTTTCTGCCTTCTTGTAGCCGGATAGACCAAAGATACCAGCAAAGGAGAATTTAGAGGCGACCATCAACGGGTTATGCTGCCCGACCATCAGGTTTTCTAGGACAGTCATACCACCGAACAGACGGATATTCTGGAATGTCCGCGCAACTTTCGCCACTTTCGGAATCCGGAAATCGTCCATCCGTTCAAGCATGTATTTATCGCCATCCTGATGATAGGTAGTGATCATGCCTTCAGTTGGCTTGTAGAAACCAGTGATACAGTTAAACACCGTTGTTTTACCCGCACCATTTGGCCCGATCAGCGCAGTAATATCACCACGCTTCACGTTGAAGGACAGGTCGTTGACGGCCAGCAGGCCACCAAAGCGCATTGTCAAATGCTCCACAGAGAGGAGCGTATTTTCATCAATCATGCTCATCTTAGTGACCCT
>JAEPMY010000111.1 GCA_017643685.1 Sneathiella sp. | reverse complement strand
TCCGCTTATTGGGAACGACCAGCTGATGGAAGCGGCCCTGTTGGAAATGACCACAAAGGGATTTGGCTGCGTCGGGATTACGGATACAGATGGCAAATTAATCGGCATCATCACTGATGGTGACCTTCGGCGCCATATGGGATCAGATCTGTTGACTAAGAAAGCCGGTGACGTCATGACCCGCCGGCCACAAACCATCACACCAGATAGCCTGGCAGCCAAAGCACTTTCTCAGATGAACAGCACTGGCAATAATGGCATTACCTGCCTTTTTGTCTCTGATGGAGAAATGCCACTTGGAATATTGAGTGTGCATGACTGCCTGCGCGCAGGTGTTATGTAATTCCTGATGGAAGGGCCGATCGCCACACCCCCAGAACGGGAGCCAAAAAATCGACAGGAAGCCACCTTTTGGCAGACAGAAGATCGGCAGATAAACAGAGCCGGCGAAGGACGTTATACCCGTTTTGTTTCCGTGATGAAGTGGGCGTTGCCGCTTCTGGCAGGTATTTTATTGCTCATTGTGTTCCTTCTCCCTGCGCTAGAGGATGAGGTTGCCACCATCAGCCTAGAATATCTGAGCGTGCAGAACGAAGATAGTCAGCTTACCATGACAAATCCGCGTTTCCTCTCCAGTGATAAGGGGGACCAGCAATATGTCATCACCGCTGACAGTGCGACGCAGATTGATCCGCCAAAACGGACCGTCGCCCTTAAAAACCTGCAAGCGGATATCACACTTACGGATGGTCAGTGGATTTCCATGTCCGCGCCTGATGGCATTCTGGATCCAGATACCAAGATGCTGGAACTTACCGGCGGGATCGAAATTTTCTCCGATACCGGTGACCAGATTTATGCCCCGGATCTAAACGCGGATCTGAACACGAAAACCTTCGTCAGCCCTACCGGTTTGAAAGGCCATGGCCCCCTTGGAGATATCGAGGCAGATCGCTTTGTTGCCAACCAGACAGAAGGTACGCTAAGATTCGAAGGAAATGTAAAAATGACGCTCTATCCTTGAGGCACCTGACACGGGATGAATATGTTAATTACCAAATATCTGAACGCGGTTTTCGCGGCAGTGTGTCTTTTGATTTTCAGCGGAAGCGCGTCCGCACAATCTTCCGCATTGCAAGGGTTTGATACCGATCAACCTATTGAAATACTTGCCGATTCTTTAGAAGTGCAGCAACAAAATCAACTGGCAACCTTCGCCGGCAATGTTCAGGTTCTACAAGGCGAACTGCGATTGAAATCCCAAAAACTGATGGTGCATTATTCCGACCAGTCTGCCAAAACCGTGTCAGGCGAAGAAGCCCCTCAGATTCGCAAAATTGATGCCATTGGCAATGTCTTCCTCTCCAGCCCACGGGAAACAGCGAAGGGAGATCAGGGGGTCTACGATGTCATCAACAAACAAATCCAACTGACCGGTAATGTTGTCCTGACACAAGGTC
This sequence comes from Sneathiella sp., assembly GCA_017643685.1. Taxonomy (GTDB): domain Bacteria; phylum Pseudomonadota; class Alphaproteobacteria; order Sneathiellales; family Sneathiellaceae; genus Sneathiella. The sequence continues at coordinate 10,090 of JAEPMY010000111.1, read as the reverse complement.
AGAATGTTTTACGCGGTGAAAGAATGGTCCTGGATCTGGTGTCCGGACGGAGTCGCATCGAAGGAACAGGTACCGGTAACAGTAGTGGCCGCGTCCGCGGTATCTTTGTGCCTCAGAAAAAAAATTAACGACGGGATAAGCGCGTTATGACAGACGAAATCCACAATAGCGAAGCAGGCCCCCGTCTGGTGTCAGAGAACACCGGTCTGCGCGCTGAAAATATCGGGAAATCGTTCAAGAAGCGCCCTGTCCTTAGAGGTGTGGATATAACCGTTCACCGGGGAGAGGCTGTTGGCCTTCTGGGTCCCAACGGGGCGGGTAAAACCACCAGCTTTTATATTATGTCCGGTCTTTTAGGCGCCGATTATGGGACAGTCACGCTGGATGGTGTTGATGTTACCCATATGCCCATGTATCGCCGGGCGCGCCTTGGTATTGGATATCTACCGCAGGAAGCCTCTATTTTCCGGGGAATGACGGTAGAGCAGAATATTCGCTCTGTGTTGGAGCTTATTGAGCCGGTTCGGGAAAAGCGGGAAAATATGCTGGAAGAGCTTCTGGCCGAATTTTCCATCACGCATTTGAGACGCACACCCTCCATCGCGCTTTCCGGGGGGGAGAGGCGAAGGGTGGAAATCGCCAGGGCACTGGCCAGTAAGCCAGGCTATATTATGCTGGATGAGCCATTCGCCGGCATTGACCCTATCGCGGTAGGGGATATTAGAGATCTGATCTCGCACTTGAAAGATCGGGGCATTGGGGTCCTGATTACAGAACATAATGTGCGAGAAACACTGGAAATTATCGATCGTGCATACATTCTTAACGATGGGCATGTGATAATGGAAGGCAACCCATCAGAGATTGTTGCGGATGAAGGGGTCCGGCGTGTGTATCTGGGAGATCGCTTTAATCTCTAATCTCTGAAATGGTTAGGGAATTTGGAGTGATCCAGCGGGAGAAAATATGGTTCTTGCGCCAAGACTGGAAATAAGACAAAGCCAGCAACTGGTCATGACGCCTCAATTGCAGCAGGCAATTAAACTGCTGCAACTATCAAATCTCGATCTGAGTGCTTTTGTTGAACAGGAACTGGAAAAGAACCCGCTGCTGGAGCGCGGGGATGCTGACCTGAACCCTGAAGCCCCACTTGAGAATATCCGCGAGGACGCTGACGCTTTTGGTAATGATGAGCTGCCGGATACCCCAATGCAAGAGGTTGAGGTTCTGGAAGGATCTGCCATTCCCGATGCGCAGAATGACCCGCTCGATACCGATTACGACAATCTCTATAATAACGACGCAAATTCAGACATCGCCGAGCCAATGACCGCGGAGGCGCCAGCCGGGGCAAATGATTACCTCTCCGGCCCTATTTCAGGCGGTAGTTTCGACCCTGAACGCAGTTTTGAAGATAACCTGACAGAAGAAAAATCTTTGCAGGATCATCTGCGCGACCAAATTCAGGACCAGCAACTCTCCAACGAGCAACGGTTCATCGCCACCTATATGATCGATCTGGTGAGTGATGCAGGGTATTTCACCGAAGATTTACAGGAAATCGCCGACCAGCTCGGCAGCTCCTACGATCTTGTTGAGGATACGTTCGAGCTTCTACGTGATTTTGAGCCGGCGGGTGTTTTTGCGCGGGATCTTGGAGACTGTATGGCCTTGCAATTGAAAGAGCGAGGCCGCCTAGATGTGTTGATGCAGGCCTTTTTGGACAATTTGCAATTGCTGGCTGATGGCAAGCTGTCTGAGCTTGCGCGAATTTGCGGCACCGACCAAGAGGACATCTTGGACATGGCATCTGAGCTTCGCACCCTCGACCCGAAACCAGGCCTGCAGTTTGGCGGGGCCCTCGCCGATACAGTTGTTCCCGATGTTTTTGTGAGTAAAAATCCGGACGGTAGTTGGAAAGTTGAGCTAAATAGCGAAACCTTGCCCAAGGTGCTTGTAAATAATTACTACCATGCACAGATTAATACTAAGGCCCGAAAAAAAGAGGAAAAAGAGTTCATCTCGGATTGCCTCAATACAGCAAACTGGCTGGTCAAATCCCTTGATCAACGGGCAAACACAATTTTGAAGGTGGCAACGGAACTGGTGCGGCAACAGGAAATGTTTTTCACATATGGCATTACACATCTGAAGCCTTTGAACCTGAAAACCATTGCGGATGCGATCGAAATGCATGAAAGCACCGTCAGCCGGGTCACATCCAACAAATATGTCGCCTGTCCGCGCGGCACTTTCGAACTGAAATATTTCTTCACTTCTGCCATTGGATCCACAGGCGGCGGCGATGTCCATTCTGCGGAAGCGGTCAAACACCGCCTTAAACAGATGGTGGATGCTGAAAGTCCAACGGCTATTCTCTCAGATGACAAAATTGTTGAACTGATGAAAAAGGATGGGATCGATATAGCGCGACGTACGGTCGCCAAATATCGCGATGCCCTTAATATCCCGTCATCTGTTCAACGCAGGCGACTTAAGAAAAAGCAGTTCGCCTGATTTCACTCAATGATTTCAACAACAAAGAGGATTTATATGGAGCCACCCCACCAAAAAACCCGTTTCAGCTAACAGCGTTGCTGAAACCCCAAAAAATGGTGATCCAGATGGGACTTTTAGGATCACTAAGTTGCAATTCAAATAAGGAAATGGGTTAAATCATGCATGTAATTGTTAAAGGTAAGCAGGTCGACGTCGGTACAGCTCTAACCGAATATATTGAAGACACGTTAGAGACGCATGTTTCCAAATATTTCGACAACGCCATTGACGCAACGGTAACCCTCAGTCGACCTACACATGATTTCCACATTGAGTGCAACGTTCACCTGGGATCCGGGATAACGGTGGCGGCCTCTGCAAACAACGCAGATCCTCATATATGCTTCGATGCTGCATGCGAGCGCATTGACAAACAACTCAGAAGATATAAAAGACGGCTGAAAGACCATCATAGCAAAGAGCGGTTGAAGGCCAAAGAGCAACTGGCGGCCCAATCATACGTCCTGGCACCGGAACCCGATGAGGAACCGGAGAGCGCAAATGGAGCGGATGGAGATTGGCAGCCAATGATCATCGCCGAAACAAGTCAGGATATTCCTGATTGTTCCGTAGGCGAAGCGGTCATGCGAATGGATTTGGCCAACTTGCCAGCCATGATGTTCCACAACTCTGGAACGAAAGGACTGAATGTTGTATACCGGCGGCCAGATGGAAATATCGGTTGGATAGATCCAAAATTTGATACTGGAAGCTGAGAGCGGATTTTCCGCTCGTGATCGACAACAGTTAAATGACTCATGGAAATAGCTGATTTGATCAGTCCGGAAACGGTGGTCGCGGATCTAAAAGCGACCAGCAAGAAGCAGGCGTTACAGGAATTGTCGCGCCGGGCTGCGGACATCACAAATTGCGACGAGCGGGAAATCCTGAACGTTCTTATCGAACGGGAACGTCTTGGAACTACCGGCGTGGGGTATGGAATTGCCATCCCCCACGGCAAGCTGGAAAAGCTAGACAAGATCTACGGGTTTTTCGCCAGACTGGAAACAGGCATCAGCTATGATGCGATGGATGACATGCCAGTGGATCTGGTCTTCCTGCTTCTGGCACCGCTGGAAGGGGGGGCAGACCACCTTAAGGCACTCTCTCGCGTTTCCCGGACGTTAAGGGATAAGGATCGGTGTGAACGACTAAGGGGCACCGAAAATGCCGATGCCCTTTATGCTATCCTGACCGAAGAAAGCCTGGCGGCTTAACACCCAAAACCCCGCTCCTCTTTGCGGGGTTTTTTGTATGTGTTGTTCAACTTTTATTAGCTTCGGCAAAAATTAACCCCATATGTGCTGTTGGACACTGAAACGCGTGGTAATTTGAGTAAGCTGCGCCAAAAGATCAGACGATACGAGATCACATGCAACACGCCTCACTCAAATTCCCGATGAAACTTCTGGCTGGCCTCCTCTTGCTTGGCTCAGCCGCACTTGCAAATGCTTCTGAGACCTCCCGCCCACCAGAGCTGGACATCCCTTTAAAATGCACACTGGGGCAAGATTGCTACGTGCAGCATTATGTCGACACGCAAGGCGGTCAAGGCGCCAAGGATTATTCCTGTGGCTCCCTGACCTATAACGATCACACAGGCACCGATATTCGCATTCGCACCCTGAAAGATATGGAGACGGGTGTACCGGTGATTGCGGCCGCAGATGGTGTCGTCGGTAATTTACGCCGTGGTGTAAAAGACCAGTATTTCAGCGATTACGACGCCCAAAAGCGCAAAGAGATTTATAATATCGGCCTTGGGAATGTCGTTATCCTGAACCATAACAAAGGCTGGTCCACCTTCTACGCGCATTTAAAGAAGGGGTCCATCACCGTTGAAAAAGGTCAGCGGGTTAAAAAAGGAGAGGTGCTTGGATATATTGGCATGTCTGGCCTAACCGACTTCCCTCACCTTCATTTTGAAGTGCGTTACCGCAATCGCCAGATTGACCCTTTCACTGGACTGGAACGGGACCGGGGCTGCGATAACAAGAAATTTACGCTTTGGTCGGACATAGCCCTTCGGCAGCTATCCTATAAACCTACCTTTTTTGTGAATACGGGCTTTTCTGAAACCCGCCCGACGAACCGTCAGGATGTGGAAAGCGGCGAGAAAAAAGAGAAAGTTCTGAACCCAGCGGCCCCGACCTTGTTTTTCTGGAGCTATTATATTGGCGTTCGGCAGGGAGATGAAGTTCGCTTGAGCCTGACAGGCCCCGATGGACGGAAACTTAAAGAATATCGCCTGCCAAGGGACTCAAAAAACCGGATTACGAAATATCCTTACCTTGGGGTCAAACGCCCGCCAGCAGGTTGGCGCTCTGGCACATATCGCGGTGAGATTACAATCACCCGCGACGGGCAAACCTACCGGGATGAAGCCTTTATCAATGTCGAATAAGCATAAAAAAACCGACCTCGTTATAGGTCGGTTTTTTATTAAACTCGTATATGCCTGTCTTAACAGACGAGGAATGCGTCTAAATCGTTCTGGCGCGCGATAACCGCTGCCACTTCTGCACTTTCTTCCTCACCAAGGCGCTGACCATCTGCGGAATAAATGGCGTAAAGAGTCATGCCATCTTCTTCAATCTCGCGAATGTACGCCATTTCCATCGATCCGAGGACAGCAAGCGCCGCCGTGCTGATCTGGCGAAGAGTCGCTTCCTGATACTGCATCAATCTACTCCTAATTCTGTGTCCAAGCGGATCACGCCTTTGCCGACCCTGTCGGCGCATCAATAGTTTTCATATCGTCGTCACGATCTTTCGCATTGATCTCGATATGAGTCACGTCATTTTTTTGAACAGGCAACTGCAGGTCAATATGCAGCAAACCATTGTCCATATCGGCACCTGCAACGGTAACCCCTTCCGCCAGCACAAACTTTCGTTGGAACTGCCGCGCGGCGATCCCGCGATGGATGTAAATCCGACCCGGATCTTCCTTCTGCTTACCATGAATGATAAGCTGGTTCTGTTCCAGTGTAATCTTCAGATCTTCTTTGAAAAACCCGGCTACGGCAAGGGTGATTCGAAGCTTAGTATCCGCGATCTGTTCGATATTATATGGGGGATATCCTTCGCCGCCCGATTTCGCGAGCTGGTCGAGAATATTTTCAAAACGGTCAAATCCCAGTAACAAGGGACTGTTAAAAACAGACATATTCAAATGCCTCCATCTCCTCAGATGAGCGAGTTATAGCAAAGGTCCAGTATTGGCACCGTTTGGGCAACCCGGTATGGCGCTGCCCATGCATTTAATGTAGGTTGCCGGAGCGTCCTCATCAAGGCCGGAATTTCGCTCTTTGTCAAAAGGCGTGGGCAGGATGAAATTGAGTAATAAGAACAATAAATTATGGAGAAAATGATGACGATCGATGCAAATAGCGAGACCTTAAAGGTCGGGATCGTTGGCGCAGGCGCCATGGGCCGCGGTATTGCACAAGTGTCCGCAACCGGCGGCATGCAGGCCATGATCTTTGATACCGCCGACGGTGCGGCACAAGGAGCTGTAGATTTTATTGGCGGAATGATTGACCGCGCGGTTACCAAAGGCCGCATGAGTGAGGCAGATGGCCTTGCCTCTAAAGAGCGTCTCTCCGTTGCAAAAACATTGGAAGATTTCAAAGACTGCGATCTTGTTGTTGAAGCCATTGTTGAAAATATCGACATCAAACGCAGTGTTTTTCAGCAAATCGAAAAAGTTGTCTCTAAAGACGCAATTATCGCCTCCAACACATCCTCTATCCGCATCTCTTCCATCGCGGCAGCATGCGAGCATAAAGACCGCATCGCCGGTCTTCACTTCTTCAACCCGGTACCATTGATGAAACTGGTTGAGGTGATTAATGGCACGGACACATCCAAAGACACAACAGATGCCCTGACCGTGATCGGCAAGCGCATGGGCCGGGTGCCTGTGGTTGTGAAAGACGCGCCGGGCTTCCTCGTCAATCTGGGGGGCCGCGCCTATACAACTGAAGCGCTGCGGATTGCCTCTGAAGGGGTGGCGGCCCCGCATGAAATCGATGCCATCATGCGCGATGCCTGCGGTTTCCGCATGGGCCCGTTTGAATTGATGGATCTGACAGGTATCGACGTGAACTTCCCGGTTAGCCAAATCATTTACAACGGCTATTTCCAGGATAAACGCCTTTCCACTGCGCCGCTGCATGAAAGCATGATGGAAGCGGGCCGTCTTGGCCGGAAAACCAAAGCTGGTTTTTATGACTATGCCGAAGATGGCAGCCTGATCCAACCAGAGGGTCAGCCAAAATCCACTGCCGAGCCAATGGGCCGGGCCTATCTGCCAGAATCTGCTCCGGATCTGGAGCAATTCCTTCGTGATCTAGGGGTTTCTGTTCTGTCCAACGACGATGGGGTCAGCCCAATTCTGGTGGCCCCCGTCGGCGAAGATTGCACATCCATCTGCGTCCGGCTTGAGTTGGACCCACAAAGAACAGTTGCCATTGATACAGTAACCGGTGTTCACATGCACGCCACTGTCATGACAGCCCCAGGTGCAAATGACGACGTGGTCAATTCAGTTATCGCCGCCATTCAGAAAAACACCAATGCCGTTACACGTATCAAAGATTGCCCGGGTTTCGTGGCACAGCGTATCCGCGCGATGGTGGCCAATCTCGGCTGTGAAATGGCACAAATCGGTGTTGCAAGCCCTGAAGACATCGACAAAGGCATGACACTTGGCCTCAACTATCCGCAAGGGTCCATTGAAATGGTGGATGTGATGGGCAAGGAAAACACCCTGATCGTTCTGGAAGAGCTGCAAGGCATCACCGGGGAAGAGCGGTACCGCCCAAGCCTGTGGCTTCGTCGCCGGGCACTGCTGGATCTGCCGATCCACACCCCGGACTAAAGAACGGATATCAGAAAAGGCCGCGATTAGCGGCCTTTTTTACGCCCGAACCTCGCGGCTTTGTGACTGTCCAAAAATACCCTGAGGTATTATCGTTGGTTGGTGACTTTCAAGGGTTAAGGGCTGATGGGCAAAATATCCCGAGTAACATTCAAGCGGCTATCCTCTATTCCACTGGAGACACTGCTAGGTCATATTAATGACAAGCGTGTCTCTGAACATCTACCGCTTCTAACATCCCGGTGGTCCATTGAAGACGCCCGTCAGTTTATTGAAACGAAAGAGGCTCACTGGGTAAAAGATGGGCTCGGGCATTGGGCAGTTTTTGTGGATGACCAATATGCCGGCTGGGGTGGCTTTCAAAAAGAGGATAATGAATGGGATTTTGGACTGGTTCTAACCCCGGAGGCATTCGGGTCTGGCCTTATAATCACCCAAAAAGCCATTAAATTCGCCCAACAGAATACAGACATTCCCTACATAACCTTCCTGCTCCCCCTCAGTCGGCAACATCTGAGAGCGTTGAAAAAGCTCGGCGCAGAATTCGTGGGCGAGGTTTCCTACCAAGATACACTATTCAAGAAATTTAGACTTAATATCTCAGCTCAATAAAAAAGCCGCCCTGTAAAGAGCGGCTTTTAATCATAATCATGTTGAAGCTTAGTTCGCTTCGCGGGCTTCCCGTTCTGCAGAAGCGGCTGCCATCTCGGCCATTTGATGCAACGCACCCGCCACTTGGGCACTGCCGCCAAGGCTGGTTTCCATGGCCTGAAGCAATGTCGCAACAACAGCTGCATTGAAATGGTCCCGCTCCAATCCGGCCTCAACACAATCCTGTAAAGCCTGATCGAGATGATCCGTTACAATTTTCGCTGCTTTATCCAGCTTGTCTTTGACGTCCATGTCCGGCATGGCCATATCAGGGGTCTGTTCCATTGCACTACCTGTATTTCGCTATGATGTTGTCTCAGACATAGTGCGGATCGGGTAAAACCGCAAAGATTTAATGATCCGCGCCCAGTTGGATCGGCTGGCCATGCTCAGTATGGTCATTGGCGTGGCGCCATTCTTCTTTCCGATCTGAAAGCTGATCCGCAGTTAATATCCCCTTCTCTGCCACGATCTTCTCCAGCGCTGCAAGCCAGCAAAGATAATAATCCTCGTTCCCGCAGCCCCGCCCCGCCTCTGTCGCCGCGGCAATCTCAGCGCCAAACATATCGGCCCATTCTGGCCAGGTGAAATGGCCTGCCTCGTTCAACTGGACGGTAAGGGCAAAAGCCTGCGCCTGCCACGGCTCATCGAAAATCGGGCCTTCCTCATCCTTTGGGATCGGTGTTTGCACCAAAGCTTCGTGTAAATCACTCATTTAACCGCCTCCAGATGGTCATCCCACAAATCCACATAAATGGCATCGTTATCGTGACCATCAGTTCCCCAAAGGGCACGGGATGAAAAACGGACCGTATACAGATGCTGCGGATCCTCGCAGCCATGGGCGCTGCTATCGGCGAACACATGTAACCCCTGATCGCTCACAACCTCACCAGTGGCACCGCGGGCATACCGGGGAAGGCGGGTGTGGCCCTGCGGGTGAATGTTTCGCGCCTTTACCTGGTCACCCACTTTGAAACTGGCGCTTTTGCCTGTTTCCCGAATGTAATTAGCTCCCTTCTCCATCATGGGATCCACATTCTCAGGTGTCAGGGCTGGGCGATGCTCGCCTGTGAAAGCTTTAGGCGGGACAGTCCCGGATAACTCCTCTTCAGAGATAACACCTTTTTCAGAAAGGATACGGATCAAGCCATCCAGCCAAATTTCATAATAGCTACTGCCCAGATATTTCGCGGGGTTCACCCGCTCCCGTGCATGACGGGATTCGTCGATATTTCGGACCCCAAGGGCGCTAACCGCATTGTTAAGGGCGAACATCCTCTCTTCCCACTCTCCGTGGAAGACAGGCTCGTTTTCCTCGATCTCAACCGGGCCCATGCCGTGCATACCACCCATATCATGTACGCCATCCATCTCATCGACCTCCTGCCGGTGTATCCGCTTCGCGAACGCCAATCATACTGTCCCGATTGGCCAATTCCGCAAGGGCCGCCTCATCCATACGCTCACTTCCCTCAGGGCGTTTTGGAATGACCAGATAACGGGTCTCAGCGGTGCTATCCCAGACACGCACCTCAACATCGTCAGGTATCCGAGTACCAAACTCTTCTAAAACAGCGCGCGGCTCTCTCACAACACGGCTTCGATAAGGGGCGGATTTATACCAAACCGGCGGCAAGCCAAGAACCGGCCACGGATAACAGGAACAAAGGGTGCAAACGACCACATTATGGATCCTGTCCGTATTTTCCAACGCAACGATTTCCTCCCCTTGCGCGCCGGAATATCCCATCTCTGCAATCGCGGCGGAGGCATCTTTCAACAGACGGGACTTATAATCAGGATCATTCCAAGCTCGTGCAACAACCTGCGCACCATTTCGGGGGCCTACCTTATTTTCATACCGGTCCACAAGCGCATCCAGCGCTTCAGATTTCACCAATCCCTTCTCTACCAGTAAGGATTCCAGGCTTTTCACTCGTAAAACAGTCTCAGCCAAGGGGGCGCTATGTTTATGATTATGACCCATCTTCG
>JAEPMY010000158.1 GCA_017643685.1 Sneathiella sp. | reverse complement strand
GTTTGGATCCTGCTGGGCAATCTGCTTTTCAAGTGCCTTGAACTCGCTTTGGATATTCTGGACAGCAGCCTTGCTGTTTTCCTTATCCTTCAGTTCTGATAACGCATCTTCGGCTTCTTCCAAGCTATCCCGAGCGGCTTCATACTGCGCCTTTTGAACCATCAATCGGGTCAGGGAAATGTTATCCTTCGCTCGAAGTTTAGCGGGAATGATTTGCTCCCGCTCTTCAATGAAGGATTCCTGTACGTCTTCAATTTCATCTTCAGCATCTGAATAGTTGCCAGATTTGAGTTCTTTCAAAGCCTGCTGCAGTCGCTCGTCCGCAGACGCTGCATCGATTTCAAGCGCGATATATCGAACTTTCGCCCCTTCCAGTTTCTGACCTTCAAGCTTAGAGTCGGTCATCACTTTGGCGAAATTCTGGTGGTTACCCGTCACGGGATAGACAAGATCATCCGGCTCAATGTCACCTTCGACCTCAAGGGAAATAACTTTCCGCTCATCGAACAGGTTAGACGGCATTGTTGTTCCCTCAACATCACTCATCGGATCCACTTTCTCAACGATATCTTCCACTGTTTCTTTAGCTTTTGGAATAATATCTTTGACCTCTTTGCCGTAAGATCCACCTACTGATTTCATCCTATGAATGGCGTCTGTAATATGTTTTTCAGCGGCTCCTTTATCTTTATTCTGCATCGCCAACTGGGCGTGGTGTAGATCTGAGAGAAACATTTTACGTGCCGCCAGTTCACTCATGGTTGCTGATGGGCTTGTTATAACTTGCTTAGCTGCTCCCGTTGCATCAGCGTTGCCCCCCGCAGACAAGGCAGGCGTAACACCCACGGCCAGAACACTCATCGCTGTTGCACACATCAAAGTTGCTTTCCTCATAACAAACTCCTTTCGTTTGTATTTCTCCTGCGCCACTAAAGCGCATCGAACAAACCTCAAGTGGGATGTCAAAAATCAAGGTGCGATGAGGAGCCACAAACGCTCGCATAAATTCTTCATAAAAACTGATGACGAGGGCGGAGTAATTTAAAATGAACCATTTTGGCACATACATCGACAGATACTCTGAAGATCCACATTCATGGCCATAAAGAAATTCAGCGATAATGTGGATGGAATGTTTCAGTGCCACCTTTTTGAAATTATTCAGGTTTTGAGAAACCTAGCTTGCTCGCGGTGAAAGAAATGAACCCTGTTATGATAATTGCCATTCTCCTGCTCATCACAGCGAATGGGTTTCTGATCGTAAAGACAGTAAAGACTTGGCGGAATTACTCCGCCAGTCAGAACTGGATTGAAACGAAAGCACAAATTGAAAATATCGAACGCCAGAAGGTCATCTTATCCGAGGGAAGCGGAATGGGCGGAACCTCCACAAGCTATGATCTATATCTGACATACCGATATAAAATCACAGGTCAGATATTCACTCGGGAACTCACGAAAACCGTTTATTCCGAGGAAGCGGCTAACGCAATTAAAGTCGGTGACATATCCACCATTTATGTGGATCCCGAACAGCCTGATCAGGCGCGGGACGAAAGAGGAAATATCATCGACATCCTAGGTGTTCTAGCCGCCCTGATCGTCGCTAATCTGATTGGTGCTGGCATTCTGTATCAAATCAATAGTTTCTTCTCATCGGAGTTATCATGACATGAGTGATATCGATTTTTCAAATACCGGAACTTTGGTTACTCTCGCCTTTGGAGGGGCTTTCGTTCTGATGGGGGTGTTTCTAGCTTATTTCGGCGTCAAAAACGTTATGATAGATCTCGAAAGCCGTAACTGGCCAACAGTAGAAGCCATTTACGTAGACAGCGAAGTGATTAAACATGTTCGCCGAGACAGGGATAACCAGTCTCACACTTACACGAGTTACACTTGCGATCACACCTATCAATATAACGCGGATGGAGAAACTTACAATCTAGTTGAACCCGTCAGCGCCAAGAGCCAAGAACACGCGGTTGCGCTTTCCAAACAAATGAAAAGCGGAGAGAAAGTCACGTTATTTTACCAACCTGAAAATCCTTCTCTTGCACGGACGGAGCTATTAGATCCGTCGCGCAACACAATTTGGTTCCTGGGTGCTATTCTGATGCCTCTGTTTGGCATTGGCATCGCCTATCTGGGTCTGTTCCATGCGGGGGAATAATGGGATGTTAAAAATCCACCTCTACATTTTAACCGCTTTTGTCCTGTTGGCAGTTCCTGTTTATCTGGTTGATAGTTTGCTGTTGAAACCACAAAGGTACGGAAGCTTTCTTGACCTGGGTGGTTTGTTCCTATTGCCTTATCTGGCTTTTGCGGCAGGACATATTGCTTATAGTTCTTTAGGCCTCTGGCTCTTCAGGCCAAACAGTCTTATGTCATTGCATATTATCTCTGCAATGCTTTCCGTCCTATCAATAGGCGTGGCGATCTATATCGCAGAAAGTTACGGGAGCATGAAGACGAGAGAAGCACTTCAGGAGAAAATGAAAGCTCGTGCCATGCTTTATGATGACGTGGTTTTGGAAAAGTGGTGGTATGTACCGGATACATATGAACCACAAACCGTCTACGCAGAAATCTCCTTCAAAAGATCAGGGCGTTTTTCTGCCAATATGACCGCCCGGGAACTGGATAAAAACTCTGAAATGAAATTCTGGGCGGAAATGGGTCGCCCTGTTTCGGTGAATGCCGGCGATCGTCAAATTGTCAAAATGGCCGTCACACGAGAACTGTCAGGAGGCGCAGATTACGTGAAGTTTAGTCTATTTCTGTTTCCCGAAAACCCTACACAAAGCGGCAACAACATTACAAAAATATACATACCGATCATCGACCAAAAAGATGATGGCGAATATATGTATGACACCTTGCCGGAACGTTCATCTGCCCCCTAGATTTGTAGACATCTTTTTGACTGACTTTGAGACAAGGAGGTCCTTATTGGAAACACATCACAACAACAGTGGAAGTTTGCTAGGCTAGAGAAGTATAACAAATAGCGACGGATAAAAGATTGAATAAAAACACAACTCTCGCTGCAAGTTTTCCGCATTTAGCGTTAAGTGGCGCGTCGATAATGTTGGGAATGTCTTTTGTCGCAATTCGGATCATCATGGATCAGCATTCAGTACCTGCCACTTTAGGGTTCTTGAGATACGGCCTCGCAGTTCTGATGTTGCTTCCTTTATTATTGTTTGTCAGACGCCCTATTCCACCACTTAAAATCACCTTTGTGATCATCGGTTTGGGAATAATACAGTTCGGCTTTTTCCATCTATTTGTAAATACAGCATTGAAAGATATCACCGCATCTCGCGGTGCCGTTATCTTCTCGCTTATTCCAATTATGACGATGCTTATTGCGGCAATGGTTGGACGGGATAAATTAACCCCCATCAACCCGTTTGCAGCCATGCTATCCATCATCGGTGTATCATTAGCGATTGGTGAGAAGGCGTTTCAGGATCAAACTGGTAGCCACAGCTGGACCGGGGAAATCCTATTCTTTATGGCTGTCTGTTGCGGGGCAACTTACAATGCCTTCTCATCCAGCCTGCTTAAAATGCACTCAATCGTTCATTCGACCATTATTGGAATGACCGCGGGCTCTGCCTTTATTCTTCTCTTCTCTTTCTCAGAGGGCTTTCCGGCAGTTACAGAAACCTTCTCATCTAAAACCTGGCTCTGGATCTTGTATCTTGCAGGTCCAGCCGCTGCAGTTAGCCTTTTCCTGTTTAACTGGGGATTACAACAGCTCAGTCCATCAAAGGCGGCTATTTATGTTCCGCTGGCCCCTGTCGCGGCAAGCGCGTTTGGAGCTGTTTTGCTAGGTGAGGAACTATCCCGGTTGTTTCTCATCGGATTAACATTGGCAATTGCAGGGCCAGTTTTGACAAATTGGAAGGCAAAACAGAAAAAACAGTAACCCTGCTATTCTCCAACCAAGCTCAAGATAAGCTAACTGCCAATTTTCCCAGAGAGGCCATCTGCAAATCATTATTTCGACCGATACAGGAAATCGAGCGATTGTTCGAATAAAGTATTGAAATCAATATTCTTAATTTGATCTAATCTCACAATTGAGATTCCATCGCCCCACCCATTTGAGTCGACAAGCTTAAACGTGACAAGCTCGCCATGGATCGCGTTGACATACCCAGTGATGGAATTATCTGTCCGTCGTCAGAACATTTGTCACAGATTGAGGGGATGATGATGTGAGTGTTTGGCTCATCCTGTTTAGATATTATGCCGCTTGTATTTGATGTTGCAAGCGGCGTTTGTTGATGGTGTTTTGTTTGATCCTTTCTCTTC
>JAEPMY010000045.1 GCA_017643685.1 Sneathiella sp. | reverse complement strand
CTAGGGGAGTCGAACCCCTGTTTCCAGAATGAAAATCTGGCGTCCTAACCACTAGACGAAGGGGACACATTGTGTCGCTGGAGGAGCTTTTAAGGCTGTTAGCCGTTGAATGCAAGTAAAAAAATCCAATTTTTTTGATTTTTTCATACGCACAGTAATCCGCCTCCTGGGATCACTAATAGCTCATATAATTCTATGCGCGTCTTCAATCAAGATTTGCGCCGAAGTTTGCCCGCGCCAGGTATTTTTCCGAAGATAACCTGCGATATGGAACGTGCCGCCCCGATGATTAATCAGCGCATCCCCAAGCGGGGTTTCAAGGCTTTTGAAACAGATACCTGTCAGCCGTCCGCGATTCCCTACACCCGTTAAAATAACCCGGACATGGTTTTCGCCAACGATGTCCGCTTTTACAATCTTCGCATGACCAACCACAAAGCGAGGTTCAGGATTACCCGCACCATAAGGCCCTGCCATCTCCATCTTCTCGATCAGGTCAACCGTTGCCCCTTCAACGCCGACCATACCGTCAAGACCTAGACTAGCGCCTTTAAGCGCCTCTTTCACATGATCGGCAAGTCGACTTTCCAGAAACTGTCGGAATGGCTCAATCTGGTCCCGTGCAATCGTGAGCCCCGCCGCCATGGCGTGCCCCCCGCCTGCAATCAGCATTTCTTTATGACGGGCAGCCCCAACAGCCGCGCCCAAATCCACGCCTGCAATAGAACGGCCAGATCCTTTACCCACATCCCCATCAAGACCAATTACAATGGTTGGCCGCTGGTAGCTCTCTTTCAGGCGGCTGGCGACAATCCCGATAACACCGGGGTGCCATCCCTCACCAGCAACAACCAACACACTTTCGGAGGCGCTTAAGCGCTCCGCCTGTTCCATTGCCTCTTCGGTGACTTGGGTTTCAATGGCTTTGCGCTCCTGATTATATTCATCAAGAACACGGGCTAGTTCCATGCACTCATCTGGATTAGGGCTGGAAAGAAGACGCGGACCATAATCTGCCTTCCCCACGCGACCACCCGCATTCACCCGCGGCCCCATGATAAAGCCAAGATGATATGTTCCCGGCGCCTCGTCCAATCCAGCGACATCAGCAAGGGCCACAAGACCCGGATTGCGCCGCTGTGCCATCACTTTCAAACCTTGGGATACAAAAGCCCGGTTCAACCCCACCAACGGCACCACATCACACACGGTGCCAAGGGCCACCAGATCCAACAGCCGGAACAGATCAGGCGTCTGACGCCCCTCATACCAGCCGCTATCCCGTAAATCCCGGTTAATGGCCACCAGCAAAATGAAAGCCACCCCAACCGCGGCCAGATATGTAAATTCCTGACTTTCATCATGGCGTTTTGGGTTTACCACAGCCGCAGCGTTTGGCAAGCGTGTCTCCGCCTGATGATGATCTACAATAATCAGATCAAGATTTAGCTCCTGCGCCCGGTCCGCCTCATCGAACGAGAGGATCCCGCAATCTACTGTGATCACCAGATCCATCCCCTCGCCCTTCAAGGTTTCAAGGGCGGGACTATTAAGCCCGTATCCTTCACTCATCCGATCAGGAATATAAA
Organism: Sneathiella sp.; assembly: GCA_017643685.1. Classification (GTDB taxonomy): domain Bacteria; phylum Pseudomonadota; class Alphaproteobacteria; order Sneathiellales; family Sneathiellaceae; genus Sneathiella. The sequence goes on along the minus strand of JAEPMY010000045.1, from coordinate 24,450 downwards.
TCCGCAGAGGAACCCCAATCTGATCAAAGAATGACTTCAAAAGACCGCTCGACGTCGCGCCATCAACGTCATAATCACCAAAAACAGCTATCTTCTCGCCATTTTTAATTGCGGTTACAATCCGCGCGGCAGCGGCATCCATGTCTTTAAAACTGGATGGGTTCGGCAACAAATCTTTTAAGGTGGGGGATAAATATCTTTCCGCTTCGTCTAACGGCACATCACGCCCGGCCAGAACACGCCCGACAATTTCGGGCACATCCAGCCGTTGCGAGATGGTCAGGGCCTTGCGATCGTCTTCGGACCGCAAGCGCCACTTTTTACCTTTGAGTGACTGTTCCACCCCCAAAAAGGCAGGTTTTTCCATATCACTCATGGCTGATTACTTCGCGCGGTGATTGCCGCGGATATAACGAACTGTACCTGTCGCAGAGCGCATCACAATAGTTTCCGTGTGAACACGGTCGGCGACCTGACGAACACCACGCAACATGGAGCCATCGGTCACACCAGTTGCCGCGAAAATCACGTTACCGGCTGCCAACTCTTCCAGAGTGTAGATTTTATCAAAATCCTGAACGCCCCATTTGATGGCCCGTTTCTTTTCGTCGTCATTACGGAAAACCAGACGGCCCTGCATCTGACCACCGATACAGCGAAGAGCTGCAGCCGCCAGAACACCCTCAGGCGCGCCACCTGTACCGATATAAATATCAACACCGCTATCTGGGTTGGATGTCGCCATCACACCCGCAACATCACCATCAGAGATCAGCTTGATGCGAGCGCCTGTCTCGCGGATGGATGCAATGATTTCTGCGTGACGGGGACGATCCAGAACACATGCAGTGATTTGGCTGACAGGAACCCCTTTTGCGTCGGCAACGGCACGCACATTGTCGCCAGCTGCTTTATCCAGATCCACAACACCTTCTGGAAGACCACCACCAACGGCGATTTTTTCCATATATGTGTCTGGCGCGTTCAGGAAGTTACCGGATTCAGCAAACGCGATAACCGCCAACGCATTTGGGCCGCCTTTCGCTGTCAGGGTTGTGCCTTCCAGCGGATCCAGTGCGATATCGATTTTTGGACCTGAGCCTGTACCAACTTTTTCACCAATATAGAGCATTGGAGCTTCGTCGCGCTCACCTTCACCGATTACGATGGTTCCGTCGATATCCAGCGCATTCAATGCAGTCCGCATCGCGTCTACAGCTGCCTGGTCAGCAGCTTTCTCATCGCCCAGACCAACCAGATTACAAGCAGCACGAGCAGCCGCTTCGGTCACACGCACAATTTCCAGAGTGAGTTTACGATCCATTGAAGACATAATTTATTCTCTCAAGTTCCAAATATCTCTTTGCGACCCTACAGCGTGGCAATTCTGATCATGCGCGGGGCCGCTACAGTATGATCAAAGTTTTCAATCCGTTTCAGCGCTTTCAAAAGCGCCGCTTCCTGCACCTCATGGGTTGTCAGCACGACAGATACTTCCTGTCCCGGTGACCGTCCCCGCTGCAGCAGGCTTTCAATAGACACGTCCTCATCACGGAAGACGGCAGATACATCTGCAATAACGCCCGGTTTATCCAGCACTGTCAGGCGCACATAATAGCATCCAACATGCTCCTCAACCGCGACCTTCGGCAGATCAACAAGCTTATCCGCAGGCACACCGAATGTTGGCGAAATACGTCCCGCAGCAATGTCGATCACATCGGCCAGAACCGCAGAGGCTGTTGGCCCCTCGCCTGCGCCGCGCCCTTCATACACGGTACTGTCGACAAAGTCACCTTCTGCGACAACAGCGTTAAAAACACCGGAGACACTGGCAATTGGCGTTTCGCAGCGAACCATGCAAGGGTGAACCCGCTGCTCAATCCCTTTATCCGTATGCCGGGCGACACCAAGCAACTTAATCCGGTAGCCAAATTCCTTGGCAAAAGCAATATCCAGCGCGGACACCTCCCGGATACCTTCAATATAAACGCTATCGAAATCCACAGGGGTGCCATAGGCAAGGCTGGTCAGGATTGCGAGTTTATGCGCCGCATCCACGCCATCCACGTCAAAGCTTGGATCCGCTTCGGCGTATCCGAGTTTCTGTGCATCAGCAAGAATATCACCAAAGTCGCCCCCTGTTTCTTCCATCTCAGTCAGGATGTAGTTACAGGTCCCGTTCAGGATCCCATAGACACGGCTAAAGACATTGCCAGCCAAACCTTCACGAATGGCTTTTACAATTGGAATGCCACCTGCAACCGCCGCTTCATAGGCGAGAGATGTGTTATTATCCTCAGCAAGGCGGGCAAGCTCTGTACCGTGAACGGCGAGAAGCGCCTTGTTCGCGGTGACAACAGGTTTCCCCTGTGACAGAGCAGCCTCGCACAGATCTTTGGCAACACCTTCGCTGCCGCCGATCAGTTCCAGAACCATTTCCACGTTAGGGTCTGCGGCCATATCAACCGCGTTGTCATACCAGGTCATACCATCCAGATTGACGCCGCGATCCTTGGTTTTATCCCGCCCGGAGACCGCCGTGATTTCAAGCGTCTGACCACACCGGTTAGCAAGAAGTTCACCATGTTTTTCGATGATCTTAACGACACCAACACCAACTGTGCCCAGACCGGCAATCCCTAACTTCATTTCTCTTACTTCTCTGCTTTGTATTCAGCCAAATGTTTGTCCGCTTCGGACAAGAACTTCTTCACGCTACGCGCAGCCTGACGGATGCGCTGCTCATTTTCCACCAAGGCGATACGAACGAAATTATCGCCATGCTCTCCAAAGCCGAGCCCCGGTGCTACCGCCACGTTTGCTTTTTGCAGCAACAGCTTTGAAAATTCAAGGCTGCCCAGCTCTTTAAACGGATCTGGAATGGGGGCCCACGCAAACATGGTTGCCTCTGGTGAGGGAATATCCCAACCAGCAGCCTGCATGCTGCTAATCATGACATCACGGCGATGGCGATAAAGGTCGCGGGCTTCCTCGACGCAATCTTGCGGCCCATTCAAGGCAGCCGTTGCGGCAACCTGTACCGGTGTAAAGGCGCCGTAATCCAAATAAGACTTAATGCGGGTCAGCGCTCCGATCAGCTCTTTATTACCGGTGGCAAACCCCACACGCCAGCCCGGCATGGAATAGGTTTTGGAAAGAGACGTAAATTCAACTGCGATATCTTTCGCACCTTCAACCTGCAAGATAGAGGGCGGCGGCGTATCACCAAAATAAATCTCAGCGTAAGCAAGGTCAGAAAGAATGTACATCTTGTGCTCACGCGCAAACTCAACAACCCGCTCATAAAATTCCAGATCCACTGTCATTGCAGTTGGGTTCGATGGAAAGTTCAGGATCAGGCACGTCGGCGTTGGAAAGCAGTGACGCATTCCCTTTTCAAGACTTTCAAAGAAGTCGATATGCGGCCCAACTTCAAAATGGCGAACCACCGCACCGGCGATGATAAAACCATATGGATGGATTGGGTAACTTGGGTTTGGCGACAGGATCACATCACCCGGTGTGGTGATCGCCATGGCAAGGTTGGCCAGCCCCTCTTTGGAGCCAAGCGTTGCAATGGTTTCTGTCTCTGGATCGATATCCACCCCGAAGCGGCGCTTGTAATAGGCCGCATTGGCCCGGCGCAGTCCCGGAATACCACGGCTTGTGGAATATCGGTGGGTGCGGCCGTTCTGAACCGTTTCAGTCAGTTTATCAACGATATGCTGTGGGGTTGGTGTATCCGGGTTCCCCATCCCAAGGTCAATGATATCTTCCCCCGCCGCTCGCGCCGCAGCTTTCATACGATTGACTTCTTCAAAGACGTATGGCGGCAAACGCTTAATGCGGTGAAAATCGGTGTTCATTGGCCTTCTCTTATCGTTATGTGGTGTTTTTATGTGATTTGCGCCCGAAAGTCGGTAAGACCATCAGACGCAAATAATTAAGCTGGAACTGTGTTTAATCGAAATCAGTTCACTTGACGAGGAAGATTTCCGTTCTCCGGTTTTTAGCTTCCTCGCTTGGCATGGACTCCCGCGTGACAGGCATGCTGTCACTCACAGATTCCACGGAGATATTTTGCGGGTTGACCCCCCGGCTGATCAGCGCCTTCACAACCGAGCTGGAGCGGTCTTGCGACATGCGAAGGTTGACCATTTTGTGGCGATCCACCGGCAACTGACGTGTCCGGCTGGAGGCATGACCAACAACCCGCACGGTTGCTCCTGTCTGGCGCTGCATTGCCGCGATGTCAGCGATTTTCTGCATATCACCACCGCCAACGCGGGAGGAGCCAGTTTCGAAATAGATCACGGCGTCAGGCTTCAACCCAGCGACAAATGACTGACCGGCATAGCCTTGCTGACCTGTCGCTGTCCCGTATCCTAACTGGACCGGACGATTGAAGGTATCCTGAACAATGGGGGATACAGAAACCGCGCTATTGTTAAGCGGGGCAGGCTGGAAACTCTGGAACTGAGTATTGGCAGGCAGTGTCGTTGTTGTCGCCGCTGATGCCTGAAGCTGTTTCTGGAAAACATCCTCAGTGCTGGCGCCGCTGATGACAACTGTGTTGCCGCCCGGAACCTGACGTGCATAAGCCTGCTGCGGTGTGGTCACTGGTGCCGCATTTGGCATCAACAACTGACCATTTTGCGTCTGCTGCGCAGGTGCCGCCAGCTGACCGGCATTTACATTTGTGGACGGAGAAGGCGTCACCGCTGGACCATCCTGATTAGGGACCGGCGCAGGTGTTGGTTGCGGTGCAGGCGGCTGCGCCGATGTTTCCGCACGCAGTTGCTGATCTGTGTATTGGGCATTACTCCGATCAGCTTGCAAACCTTCGCGAATATTTTCCGCATCCTGAACTGAAATTGTCTGACCTGCATTATCAGGAACAGTCCCCAGCGCCGGATACTCGCCTTCGGTCGCTGCAACCTCGGTAGCGGCCTCTTCCTCTTCATCATCCCACCAATTCATAGGGTTGACCCAGTCAGGAGTTGAGGAACAGCCAGATACTGCCAAAAGTACGGAAATCATCGCTGCGCGAGAAAGTCCCTTCTTTACACTTTCCAAGTCAATATCCGAGATTGAAATCTGTTTTACCATTATTGCCGCCCGTAGCTGTCTCTTGTCCGCAGAGAAATTACACTAAACAGTAGTTGTAACCTTCTACCACATAAATTTGAAGCACATTGCACAACTTAAAACATATGACGGCCGTTTTCGCAATATTTTCAGCACACTGGATATTAAAATCATATGACATTACATTTTTTGGATGTAAGTCACATTTTCGATCTGTTAGGCTGGTTTATGGGACTGGTCTGGTAATCAATTGATCGGTAATAAAAAAAGGACGGGGGTACATATGTCAGAACGAAAAGACGACGATCTTCCCAACATGCTTCCTGAGGCATCGGCTGAGTTTGCAGAAAATTTCTCCAAGATCACACAAAAGAGCATGGATCTTGTGAATAACTTCTACGCGCAGCAGTCGAAACAGTCCGACTTTGACCCCGACCCCCTGAATATTGGCGCTGCCTTTATGGAGCTGAGCCAGAAAATGATGTCCGACCCGACCAAATTGATGCAGGCGCAGGCCGATCTTTGGAAAGGGTATATGGATATCTGGCAAAATATGGCCACCGCGGCTGCGGGCGGGCAGGCGAAACCTGTTATTGAGCCCGATAAAGGGGACAAGCGGTTCCGCTCCGACGAATGGACACAAAACCAGATCTTTGATTATATCAAACAAAGTTACCTGCTCACCTCCAAATGGGTGAATGACACAGTTGCCTCAGTTGATGGTCTGGATACAGAAAGCCGCAAGAAGGTGGATTTCTACACCAAGCAAATCACCGATGCCATGTCACCGACCAATTTCTTTTGGTCCAACCCGGACGTATTGAAATATACGCTCGAGACAAAAGGTGAGAACCTTGTCAAAGGCCTTGAGCATCTGTTGGAAGATCTAGAATCTGGTAAAGGTCAGCTCAACCCACGAATGGTGCCGGAAGGCGCTTTTGAGGTTGGTAAAAACGTTGCTGTGACGCCGGGTAAAGTTGTCTTTCAAAATGATATGATGCAGCTGATCCAATACACGCCGACAACAGAGAAGGTATATAAAAAGCCGCTTCTGATCACGCCGCCATGGATCAACAAATTCTACATCCTCGATTTGCGTCAGGATAACTCCTTCATTAAATGGTGCGTGGATCAAGGCTACACGGTTTTTGTGATCTCTTGGGTCAACCCCGACGAACGTCACGCTAACCGCACTTTCGAGAGCTACATGTCAGAGGGCATTCTGGCAGCGCTTGATGCCATTGAGGCCACCATCGGCGAAAAAGAAGTGACCGCGATCGGTTATTGTATCGGCGGGACGTTGATGTCAGCCACCCTCGCCTATCTCTCCGCGATCGGAGAGAAACGCATTACGGCCTGTACCTTCTTCGCGGCCCAAACCGATTTTGAAGATGCGGGCGACTTGCTCCTGTTCACGGATGAAGAGCAGGTTCAAATGATTGAACGGAAAATGAAGGCCGCTGGCTTCCTTGAAGGGAAGAATATGGCAACGACCTTCAACATGCTCCGCTCCAACGATTTGATCTGGTCCTTTGTGATCAACAACTATCTGATGGGGAAGGATCCGTTCCCGTTTGATCTGTTATTCTGGAACTGCGACACCACCAATATGCCGCCGCAAATGCATAGCTTCTATCTTCGCAATATGTATCAGAAGAACTTGCTCAGTAAGCCGGGCGGGCTCACTTTGGGCGGCCAGGCAATCGACCTTGGTAAAGTGGATATTCCGATCTTTGTTCAGGCGAGTAAGGAAGATCACATCGCCCCATTCACTTCTGTGTTCAAGGCAACCCAACTGATGAGCGGACCTGCGGAATTTATGCTGGCAGGGTCAGGGCATATTGCCGGGGTGATCAACCACCCAGATGCCAAAAAATACCAGCACTGGACCAATACCAAGAAGAAAAAATACGAAACGGCGGAAGAGTGGTTCGCCGATGCAGAAGAGCATCCGGGTTCGTGGTGGCCACATTGGCACAAATGGCTGTCCAGGAAATCTGGCGCCAAAGTTGAATCCCGCGATCCAGCTAAAGGCAAGCTGAAACCAATTGAGGATGCGCCCGGCTCTTACGTCAAAATGAAGGCAAAAACCGGACTAAACACACGGGATGAATAAAGAGGATTGGAGTGGGCTTTCCCGCCTACTCCATCTCTGATTTATAGATTTGCGCCAACTCTGCATAATGCTTGGCACCAGAGGTCAGGTTTTTCACCTGCTCGTCGGACAGATCCCGCATATGCTTGGCAGGTGATCCGGCCCAAAGCTGACCAGACGGGACGCGTTTACCCGGGGCCACCAGCGCCCCCGCAGCGACCATACCACCGCTTTCGACAACAGCCCCATCAAGCACAGTTGCCCCCATGCCAACAAAGCTACCATTTTCAAGCGTGCAGCCGTGAATGATACAGTTGTGACCCACCAATACATCATCGCCGATCACAGCCGGGTGCGTCCCATTTGAAACGTGAATAACTGTCCCATCCTGAATATTGGTGTTTTTGCCAATACGGATATGGTTCACATCACCGCGGACGACGCAGTTGAACCAAATACTGGACCCTTCGCCAATAACCACATCGCCGATCACATCAGCGGAAGGGGCGACAAAGGCGCTCTCGTCAATTTCAGGGTTAATGCCTTTAAATGAGATAATATTCTTTGTCATTGCCTCTTCCTTTGTTGGTTTTTCTTATGGGAATAGTGCGACCTGTTCCAGACCTTCAGTTTCGTCAAAGCCGAACATCAGGTTCATATTCTGGATGGCCTGACCGCTAGAGCCTTTCACAAGGTTATCAATTGCCGCGATCACAATTACCCGGCCCGGAATGCGGTCTTCGAACACATTCACCACGCAATTATTGGATCCCCGAACCATCTGCGTTTGCGGCACCTGCCCCTCACTCAGAACCCGAACAAAAGGCTCATCTTTGAAGGTAGCCTCAAACTCGGTGCGGATATCTGCGGCGGTTTTACCCTCTGTCAGTTTTAAATGACAGGTCACCAGCTCACCCCGGCTCATGGGAACCAGATGCGGAATAAAATTAACCCGCACATTGGATGCTTCAAGCCCGGCAAAAGCCGCGACTTCCTGCTCAATTTCCGGTGCGTGACGGTGCTTGGACACGCTATATGGGCCCATACCCTCACCCGCTTCGCTGAACAGGGTATTCTGCTTCAGGCCCCGGCCTGCACCTGTGATACCGGATTTGGCGTCAATGATCAGATCAAGCGGATCAACAAGACCAGCCCGCACCAATGGCAGCAACGCAATCAATGTCGCTGTTGGATAACAGCCCGGACAAGCCACAAGCCGCGCGGATTTCACATCATCACGGTATAGTTCTGTCAGACCATAAACAGCTGATTTCTGCAATTCCAGCGCCTGATGGGTGTGACCATACCATTCCGCATATGTCTCTGGATCCCGAAGCCGGAAATCTGCGGACATATCGACGACTTTGACATCCTCTGGCAGCGTCGCGATGATTTCCTGTGTGGTGCCATGTGGCAGACCACAGAAAACCACATCAACAGAAGACCAATCCGCGTCATCCACAGACACCATATCAGGCAGGCCATAACCGCCCAGATGCGGATAAACTTCTTCTACTGACTGGCCCGCTTTCCGGTCCGCTGTCAGCAATGTAATTTCAACATGAGGATGCCGCAGCAAAAGCCGCATGGCCTCTGCACCTGTGTAACCGCTGGCCCCCAGAATGCCGACTTTGATTTTTTGTGTCATATCATTATCTCCGAGGCGAATGCGATGCGCCTCACTCTCTTTATTTGGTTAGATATTCTTCGTGTTTGCCATTGAGCGCTTTGTCTGCGAACCAGATCAAAACGTTCAAATCGAACACTTCGGCGGCTTCTTCGTCCATTCGTCGTCGGCCGCGTTTCAAACCAGAGAGGATTTCTTTCTGCGCTTTGCGAAGAAGCGCATTCCGAACAGACCCCCGAACATCAAGCTGATCATTCATTTCCGTCAGCAGTTCTTCTTCTGTCAGTTCATGAACATAATCCTTGATCTTAAGGCGCAGTTTTCCCTCTTCATCCAACGGGATGCCAAGGTCTTTCGCCGTGATATCGGTCATGTCTTTAATCGGATAATTCATGAATTTATTCCAAGTATTACAAGTCTTTCAGCCGTTTCATACACTAAATCAGGAAACCCGCAAAGGCTTCTCATAGTAATACTCAACGGTTTCGCTGATATCGTTGAGCTCTCGTGTCTCTGTTTTGCCAGCAAAGCCCCGTTTTTCATAGAGGGCATGCGCCTCCATAAAACGCGTGTCTGTCCATAAAGTAATTTTGACCGCACCGCGTTTCAGCGCCGCCTCCTCTACCAGATCACAAAGATGCGTTGCCAAGCCCTGACGGCGGACATCCGTATCCACATACAGATGCTTAATCTCGACGGTATCCTCAGTTGGTTTATAACCAATACAACCAACGATTTTTCCGTCCTGTTCAGCCACCCAAAACTCGCCGCCCAAATCGTCAAAATGAGTTCGAATATGGCGCAGCTGCGGCTCTTCATTATCGACATCCAGAATGCAGTTATCATAGCCTGCGAAACATTTCTCGATCAGGGTAATAAGCCCCGCCTCGTCGCTGTTTTCACCATATCTGTAACGGATACTCATTCCACCCACTCATCTGCCTTATTAGTCTATTGCCAATGGGATACAGGAAAGATAACGTTCAGGCAAAGCTCATTTGGATGATTTTTTATGATACCTGAACTCTCAACCATTCTCCTGTTCGTAACCTCCGCCGTTCTGCTGACCATTGCCCCCGGGCCCGATAATATTTACGTGGCTATTCGCGGGTTGGCGCAAGGGTGGAAGGCGGGTGTGGTTGCGGCGCTTGGTCTGGTCACTGGATTGATCGTTCACATTCTGCTCGCCGCACTTGGTCTCTCCGCCATTCTGGCAAGCGCCCCGGTTCTGTTCGCCATCATTAAATATGCGGGGGCCGCCTACATCCTTTATGTGGGTTGGCAGATTTTCAAATCCGGCCCTATCCAGATTTCTGACGATGCCCCGCCCTCACCACTGCTTGCCATTTATCGGCAGACAATCGTGATGAATATTCTGAACCCGAAAGTGACGCTTTTCTTTCTCGCCTTTATGCCGCAGTTTGTTGACACAAGCAGCAGTTTTGCGACGGAACAGTTTGTTTTCTTTGGGATTTTATTCCAAATTCAGGCGCTCGTTATCATGGGTGGCATCGGTATTTTTGCTGGGGTCATATCGTCAAAATTCACCGCATCCGGCATGGGGCAGAAGATCCTGCCCAAATTTGCGGGCTCCATAGTCATGGCTCTTGGCGCCTATATCCCACTTCAGGATTTGTGGGATCTGGTTCTCAGCGAGGCGTAAAACTTGAAAGATATCGATCTGGAGACATGGTCCCGAAAGAATGCTTACCATCTCTTCCGCCAAAGCCAGCAGCCACATTTCAGTGTAACCGTCCCGATTGATGTGACGGGCCTGATGACCACCTTGAAGGCGGATGGGGTTCCCATTTTCAACTACACCCTCTTTGCCATTATGCAGGCGGTCAATGAGATCCCGGAATTTCGCTTGCGCTTTGAGGGGGAGCGCGTATTTGAACTCGATCAAACGGATCCGTCTTTCACCGTTCCCATTGAAGGGAATAACTTCGCCTTCTGTCAGGTGGCGCATTCAGGCGACTGGAATGAATTCAATGCCCGCTGCACCGCCGCCGTTGAAGCGGCCAAGCAGCAAGCCGAGCTGGTTGAAGAAGCGGATCATTTCCGCTGGACATATTTAACCTGTGGGCCTTGGCTCAACTTTACCAGCATGACCCACCCTGTGGATGGGCCAGATGATTGCATTCCGCGCATTGCCTGGGGAAAGATCACCGAAAATAATGGCGCCTATTCCATGCCGCTTAACATCCAAATGCATCATGCGCTTGCCGATGGCTATCACGCGGCGCAATTCTTTGCATCTGTTGAGCGGCTATTGAAATAGGCGCAGCATCAAAAATTATAAAAAGCTGCTCATCTCTGTGAGGGGCTTTTTGATCATTGATTTTTTAGGCACGACCGCGTCCTCCGCCGGATGCCCCACCACCAAAATCAGATAGGCTTTTTCATTATCTGGGCGTCCGCAAATCTCGTTCAGAAATTTCATTGGATTTGGGGTGTGGGTCAATGTGGCAAGCCCTGCGCTATGAAGCGCATTAATCAGAAAACCAGTGGCGATCCCAGTGGACTCGTTCACATAGTAATTCTTATAAGTTTCACCTTCTTCATCAACGCCAAAACGCTCAGCAAAAATCACAATCAGATAAGGTGCTGTTTCCAAGAAAGGTTTTTGCGTATCCGTACCAAGGGGCGCCAGTGCTGCCAGCCATTCCTCAGCCGCGCGACCATTATAGAAAGCCTCTTCCTCTTCCTCCGCCGCAATTCGGATTTTGGCTTTAATTTCCGGATTTTCAACAACGCAGAAATGCCAGGGTTGATGATTTGCACCGCTTGGGGCTGTGCCTGCTGCTTTCAGGCAGTTTTCAATCACATCGCGCGGAACGGGCTTATCGGAAAATTCTCGCGTGGAATGCCGCTTCTTTATGCCGTCGTAAAATTCAGCAGAGCGCGAAATCATTTCAGCATCAGTCAAGCTTTGCCGATCTGGATACGGAATGGGGGCATACACCTCCCCCGGGGTGAAAACTTTTACCATATGCCTCCCTCATAACGGTGTTGATAACCGTCCCTTTTTATATAGCGGGCAGCAGCTTACCCCGAGCGGCCGGCATAATCCAGACAACAAAAAACCCGCCTCGTTGAAGGCGGGTTTTTCCAATTCTGTTCCCTGTAAAGGGAGAAGAATTAACGTTTTGAGAACTGTGGACGACGACGGGCTTTATGGCGACCGTATTTCTTACGTTCAACAGTACGGCTATCCCGTGTCAGGAAGCCGGCAGCTTTCAGTGGACGACGCAGAGCTGGCTCATAAAGTGTCAGGGCTTTGGAAATGCCGTGACGAACCGCACCCGCCTGACCGGAAAGGCCACCGCCTTTAACAGTACAGACAACGTCGAACTGACCAACACGATCAGCAACTTCGAAAGCCTGTGCCAGGATCATGCGCAGAACTGGACGTGCAAAGTAAACTTCCTGATCGCGGCCGTTTACAGTGATTTTACCAGAACCTGGTTTAACCCAAACGCGGGAAATCGCGTCTTTACGTTTACCAGTTGCGTAAGAACGACCCAGGTCGTCGATTTGTGGCTCAGGAAGAGGAGCGTCGATAACTTCAGCAGCTTCGATAACTTCTGCACCTTCAGGAGCCGCACCGCTTGTCAGATTCTTCAAATCTTCGAGTGTGTTTGCTTCGTCAGCCATTCTTACATGCCCCTTGTGTTTTTGGAGTTCATGGAAGCAACATCCAGTACTTCTGGCTGCTGTGCTTCATGTGGGTGCTCGGAACCGGCGTAGACGCGCAGTTTTTTCAGCTGAGCGCGGCCCAGAGGACCTTTTGGAATCATGCGCTGAACAGCTTTTTCGATTACACGCTCTGGGTGGTCACCGCCCAGACGCTTTTCCATTGTCCGGCTTTTGATACCACCTGGGTAACCTGTGTGCCAGTAGAAGATCTTGTCAGTCATCTTCTTGCCAGTCAGCGCGATTTTCTCAGCGTTGATGACAACAACATGGTCACCACAGTCGATGTGTGGTGTGAACATTGGTTTATGCTTACCGCGCAGGCGGTTTGCGATGATAGTTGCCAGCCGACCGAGAACGAGGCCTTCAGCATCGATCACCAGCCATTTGCTTTCAACCTCAGTTGGTTTCGCAGAATAGGTTTTCATTAAAATTCAGCCTTCGCTTATGCGTGCCAAAACAAAATAAAGGGACCTAACGGCCCCCTTGAACTTGAGGCGGTTTATAATTTCACTTATTTCCGAAGTCAAACGAAAAAATGCAATAAAAACGGTGTTTTATTGATGCGGTATTATATTACCGCACTTTTTAGGCTGGCTTTATTCAGCGTTTTGGCGGGATGGAATATGTGGTTGTCACATGGGCAACGGGCTCACTCATATCCCCTGAGAAGATACTAATTTCACCAACAGCTAAAGAACGGCCTAATTTCAATAACTTGCCGGTCGCCCTCAACGAGCCTGGCTCAGGTTTCCGCAAAAAATTAATGCTCAAATTCGTCGTCACCGCGAGCGCGACCGGCCCGATTTGCGCCAGCAGCAGGAAATACATGGTGAGATCTGCAAGCTCCATCATCGTCGGACCAGACACAGTTCCACCCGGCCGAAGATGGCGATCTGTCGTTTTCATCCCGATCACGATATGCGTATCAGAGAGTTCTTCGACGCTGATTCCCATATCTACAGTTTGCGGAAATTCACGGCGTTGAAATTCCAGCAGTTCCTCACCCGTCATTAATGGCATGTTTCAGGCTCTTTCCTTGTTCTTATAATGGCCGTCTTTTCAAGTAGCATCAAATCAGCGATTAGAAAAGTACTCGTAAAAGGCGCTGCGACATTGCACATAAGGGGAAATCAGGTAATCTTATGCCAAAAGAGTATTCGGCGCCCAAAAATGCCGAGAAGAGAATATTGGAAACGCCATGACACAGCCTTCAGAGAAACCGGATCAGGAGCAGACACTTATTTCTGTATCAGTAGAGAATAAGATCGCTCGCTTCCGCCTGGATAACCCGCAAACCCGTAATGCCCTGTCATCGGAAATGATGAGCAGCATTCAAGAAACAATGGCCACGCTGGGTGAGCGAAAAGATGTGTCCGTCATCATTCTTGAGGCGGCGGGCCCGGTTTTCTCCTCTGGTCATAATTTAAAAGAGGTCATGAGCGATAATCGCAAAGCGGTCATGCTGGACCTGTTTAACCAATGCAGTGCCATGATGCAGACGATTGTCAATCTGCCAAAGCCCGTTATTGCCAAAGTGGACGGCGTTGCCACCGCCGCAGGGTGTCAGCTTGTCGCCTCCTGCGATTTGGCCTTTGCCAGTGAAAACTCCCGCTTTGCGACACCCGGTGTCAATCTTGGTCTTTTCTGTTCTACCCCTATGGTGGCGCTTAGCCGCAATGTATCACCGAAGCATGCGATGGAAATGCTCCTCAGCGGAGATTTCATCGATGCGGAACATGCCGCCCGCATTGGTCTCATTAACCGCGCTGTTGCGGCGGTGGAACTGGACGATGTGGTTTATGATTTTGCCTCAAAAATCGCCTCCAAATCTCCGCTAACTGTGAAAACGGGTAAAACAGCCTTTTATAAACAGCTACCTATGAATCTTGCGGATGCCTATGCCTACACATCAGAGGTAATGGCCGACAATATGCAAACACTGGATGCGCAAGAAGGCATTACGGCCTTTTTGGAAAAGCGCGATCCAACCTGGAAAGGCGAATAGGTAGCTGCCCTCATGGACCACGAAAAATATAGTGATGAATATATCGGCGAGATTTTACAGGATGTGAACACTGTCGCCGTTGTGGGCGCCAGCGACAATCCTGTTCGCCCCTCTTACATGGTTATGAAATACCTGAAACGAAAAGGGTATCACGTTATTCCGGTTAATCCGGGCAAAGCGGGCAAAGAATTGTTGGGAGAGACAGTTCGCGCCTCGCTTGCTGACATCGACATTCCGGTCGATATGGTGGATTGCTTTCGAAACTCCGAAGCCATCCCCGCCATTGTCGAAGAAGCCAAGGCGATCAACGCCAAGGTTATCTGGATGCAGCTTGGTGTCAGCCATTCCGAAGCGGCTAGAGACGCAGAGGAATTTGGCATGCGGGTCGTTATGAACCGCTGCCCCAAGATCGAGTTTGGACGCCTATCGGGGGAAATTGCGTATATGGGCGGCACATCTCGGGTCATTTCTTCAAAACGCAATAAATTACTAGGGAAACGCAAATGAGCGAACCAAAGTTTGAAACTCTCTCCGTCCATGCAGGGGCATCGCCGGATCCGACCACTGGCGCGCGTGTGACACCGATCTATCAGACATCATCTTATGTGTTTGACGATGCAGATCACGCCGCAGAACTATTTAACCTGCAAGCATTTGGAAACATCTACTCCCGCCTGACCAACCCAACAAACGCCGTGTTGGAAGAGCGGGTCGCCACATTAGAAGGCGGTGCAACAGCTCTTGCCGTTGCTTCTGGCCACGCGGCGCAGCTGATCACATTCCACACATTGATGGAACCAGGCGATGAGTTTTTGGCAGCCTCCCGTCTTTACGGCGGCTCCATCACCCAATTCAGTCAGTCATTTAAAAAATTCGACTGGAACGCCATATTTGTGGATCCGATCGACCCAGAGAATTTCCGTAAAGCCCTGACACCAAAATGTAAGGCCATCTTTATTGAAAGCCTCGCAAATCCGGGCGGCATTGTCACCGATATCGAAGCAATCGCAAAAATCGCTCATGAAGCAGGTATTCCGCTGATCGTGGATAACACAATGGCGAGCCCATATCTCTGCCGCCCGATTGAATGGGGCGCGGATATTGTTCTGCATTCCGCCACTAAGTTCCTCGGCGGTCATGGAAACTCAGTGGGTGGCCTGATTGTGGATAGCGGAAAATTTGACTGGAGCGCGTCTGACAAGTTCCCAACACTCAGCCAGCCAAACCCATCTTATCATGGCCTGAAATTCCACGAGACATTTGGCGAACTTGCCTTTGGTATTGCCTGCCGTGCATTGGGTCTCCGGGATTTGGGCCCTGCCCTTTCTCCATTTAATGCCTTTATGATCCTGACAGGAATTGAAACTCTGCATCTTCGTATGAAACAGCATAGCGAAAATGCACTCAAAGTAGCTGAGTTCTTGTCTGGCCATGAGAAAGTCGCATGGGTTTCCCAAGCGGCGCTGCCATCAGATCCGTATAATGCGTTGGCACAGAAATATATGCGCGATGGCTCCGGCGGTGCAGTGATGACCTTTGGCGTCAAAGGCGGCTATAACGAAGGCGTTAAGGTCGTTGAAAGTGTTGAGCTTTTCTCTCACCTTGCCAATATCGGGGATACCCGCAGCCTGATCATCCACCCGGCGTCAACGACACACCGTCAGTTGGGTGAGGAACAACAAGTCGCGGCCGGTGCTGGCCCTGATGTTGTTCGCCTTTCCATCGGGATTGAGCATGTGGACGACATTATTGCCGATCTGGATCAGGCCCTCGCGAAAATCTAATTCCTATTGGAGCTATCGGCTATAAGTCGATAGCTCCACCAGATTCTGATCTGGATCGCGCACGTATAATGACGTAATCGTCCCAAGCGCACCCGTTCGCCTCACTGGCCCCTCCAAAATTGTAACGCCGCCCGCCGTTAGTCTCGCCGCCGCCTCTTCAAGTGGCCTATCCACCACAAAACAAAGGTCAGCGGTCCCCGGTAGCGCCACATGGGCTTTCGGCTCCAGCTCCTTACCCTTGATATGCAGGTTGATTTTCTGCTCACCAAAATGTAATGCCTGCCGCCCCTCCCCAAAGGCCTCAAACCGCATCCCTAGAATGTCGCAATAGAAAGCTTTTGTAGCCTCCAGATCGGCAACGGTCAGCACTAGATGATCCAAACTGCTTATCATGGTCTGCAAACTCCTCAATTCGTCACACCATAGTATATTAACTTTCAATTAACCATTGAAGGTTGTTTTTCACCGCCCAATGTCTGCCTCCTCACACAGGAGGAGATGACGTGAAAAAAGCAAGCATACTATTCATATCCATACTGGGGGCCGCCTATTTGAGCACCCCGGCGCAGGCTGAGCGCCTCACCGCCAGTCAGGTCTGGTTCGATAGTCCCGGAAACAAATCCGCCTATGAAAAGCAGATCGCCACTTACATGGCGACCGAGATGTTAAAGGGTAAAAATGGCTTCTACGCCAAGCCTATTTATTACACAACAAACGCCACATACTTAAATATCGGTTCCTACGTGCAAATCACCAATAGCACTGTCAGCGAAGGAGCAACGATTTTCGCTCATACCTGTGGCTCTACAACTCAACAAGTTACTAACAGCAGCGACGCGGGTAGTGATACGCAAAACCAAGACACAGAATGCACCACTACGTATGGAGGTAATGGTGAATAAAGTTCTTGCTTCTCTTCTCATATGTACCCCGCTGCTCTCTGCTGGTTGCGTGGCGACTTCGTCAAAAAACATCGCTCTCGAACAAGGGCCACCTGTTCAGACTGTTACAACACCATATCAAAGCTTAATGAACTGTATAGCGGATCAGCATGTGATGCGCGGGGCATGGGCAGTTGGTGATATCGTGGATGCAACAGGTAAAATCTCAACCGACCGTGAAGGTACAGGTCGTTTTGTTTCCCAAGGCGCAGGTGACATGATGCAAACCATGTTGCTGCACGCAGGGGCTGAAAAAGTCATGAACCGACGCGATCCCCGCCCTGTTATCCTTGAGGCCAAATGGGGCAAACGTGACCTTAAAGGTGTGCAGGTGATGGATTATTATATCACTGGTTCAATCAACACGCTTGATTTCATCCCCGGTGCCGCCGCTGAGGTTACCGTTGCAGGCATTGGGCCTCGATATCGTCAAAGCCGTGCATTGGTGGGCTTGGATCTTCATCTAACACGCGCAGATACAACCGAAGTAGTCGGCGCCGTCAATATTTCAAAACAGATATTTGCAGAGGAGATGGGTTTCGGCATCGGCCGCTTCTTTGGCACCACACTTGTGGATTTTGATCTGGGCTCCGGCAATCGCGAACCACTGCAACTCTCACTGCGCTCCATGCTTCAATTCGGGCTTTACGAGCTATTAAAGCAAGTAGACCCCGAACAAATCGCCGACTGCCAATCCATTGTTGATCAGGTGGAAGGCGTTCAGGAGGCTGCTAAGCCTGGCAACGCCTGATTTACCAAGTAGTTATTTTATTTGATTTAAGGAGATTTTACATGAAAAAAATTATATTCGCTTCTGCTGCAATTCTTATGGGCATGACCGCCTCTGCAAACGCAGGAATACTCGGCGGAGTACTTGGAAGTGGTGGCAATGGTGCGAATGACGTTATCCCTAAACCTGCGGGCATTTATGTCTCAGGAGACTCAGGGCGTACGGCCAATTTAATGTATAGTGGAAACATAAACGCAACAGTTTCTGTAAATAACAATCTTAAAGTTCTAGAGATTCCTCTTGGAGGAGCTGGTGATCCTGAAGAGTTTTATGGTGCAATCACCGTTGGCAACACGGCCCAGCAAATCAACTTTTTCTCACAGAACACCAAAGCTAGTCTTCTAGAAGTAGGGGTAGACCTTGACCCATATGCCTACAAAGTGACCTTGCCGGAAGAGCTTTCACTCACAAATGTCGGCTCCTTCAGCAACCCTTCATATAAAGACATGATTGTGGATGATGAGGAAGCCGAAATCGAAAATTAACGACATTCATTAGAAACGGGGCGCTTGTCGCCCCGTTTTTTTTTAACGGCTCAAGCGATGAACCAATAAAACGCCCGCCCCCAGAACGACAAGCCCTCCGGCCTGATGCAATGCCCCGAGGGTGATGGGAACAACCGCTACCAACGTCCAGATACCGATAAGGATCTGCAGGAATACAGCAGCGATCAGCATATGCGCTGCGGATTTGGCTTCCGGTGTCGGGTTTGCCGCCCGAACTTTCAGGAACAAGACCAACAATACCGCAAAGATTACATAGGCCATCATCCGATGGGTAAACTGGATTGTTGCAATATTCTCGAGGAAATTCAGATACCACGGCGTCATATGCCAGATATCGTCCGGAATAAAGCTATCCCCCATCATTGGCCAATTGTTGTAAATAAAGCCCGCATTCAAACCCGCGACAAAGCCGCCGATCATAATTTGAAGCAAAACAAGCAATAACCCAAAAGCGGCAAAACTTCGCAACGGATGGGTTCCGGCAAATCGCTCCGGTGATTTGAGCAGGTCAAGTGCCGTCCAAAGAAGCGCCGCAAAAATAAGGCAGGCGAGTGTTAAATGAGCCGTTAAGCGATAATGGCTAACATCAGGATGATCGACGAGGCCACTCTTGACCATAACCCAGCCCATAACCCCTTGCGCGCCCCCAAGGATGAGTAATCCAACAAGCCGCGGGATATGCTGTCGCTCCACCTTCTTTGTGAAAATAAAGAACATCATCGGAAGGAAAAAAGCGAGGCCGATCAACCGCCCCAATACCCGATGCGCATACTCAAAAGCAAAAATGCTTTTAAACTCATCAAGTGACATGCCTTTATTGACTTTTTGATATTCAGGAAAGGCTTTGTATTTATCGAACTCGGCAACCCAGGCTTCTTCACTCAGCGGCGGAAGCCATCCCGTTACGGGTTTCCACTCCACCATGGATAGACCAGATTCAGTCAGCCGTGTCACCCCACCAAGAACCACCATGCAAAAAACCAGCCCGGCCACAAATAACAGCCAAGTTGCCAGTTTGCGGCGATTTGAATAGGGTAAGTCATGCCCGTATGGGAGGGACAAAACGGACGACATTGCGTACTCCTTGATGGGATTTTACGTTCTCAAGCAGCGAAAATACCCGGAAACTGGCAATTTTCAAGTGACATTTAGACGCATTCCATCAAGCACTTAAGCGGATTTAAAAATACTCTGCCGAAGAAGTGTTTGTGCTTCCTGTGCTGAAGACGGTGCAATTCCCCTCTCCTCAGATATACAAGGTTTATGGATCGCACTGAAAACGGCAAGACCAAATATCACTTCCAGTAGCGCAAGCGGAGAGCAATCTTCGACCAGCAGTTCTTCCTCTTGCCCTCTTGTCAGCAGATGCATCGTGTTTTCCATATGCTCCGTCAGCGCCCATTCAGGTGGAATTTTTCCCCGCTCAGACAGCCCTAATAACTCAAACGCGACCATGCGGGCCTGAGCCTCATTTTCAAAGGACCAAAGAATAATCCCATCAATGAGGTTCTCAAGGCGCTCCCCCAACGGCCGAGAAGAGTCAAAGGCAATAAGACAGGCACTCTTGAGGCCAGAACCAACAACCTCCAGCACAGCCTGGTATAAGTGTTTCTTATTTGGAAAGTGATGAGTAATAGACCCCTTGGCCACACCGGAGACATCGCTGACAGCCCCGATACTCACCCCGGCAAAACCCTGACGAGAAAATAGCTCCAAACTTACCTCAATGAGTTTTGCACGAGTGACTTCTCCTGCCACGTTAGAAGATTTAGAGCCTTTTGGCCGCCCTCTTCTTCGCTGCCCCCGTTTTGCAGGAACTTCGCCTGCTTCAAAGTCTGTTTGAGACATGATCAACTCTACCCGGTCGCCGTACTAAAATACCTCTTCTATATCCTTCATACTAAAACCTAAAAAGCAACTCATTGATTTAAATCTAATTATAAAACACAACTATAACGATATATTAAAAAACCTAAAATATAAAAAGTAGATAAAATTGTATATACGTGCGGTATTAAGTAACCATAACCGTTAATTTCTTCAGAGAAGCTAATATTTCTACTGACAGTTTTGCTCGGGGGGAAAGCACAAAAAAAAGCCTCAAAAACCGCAGTTTTCAAGGCTTTTTCGATTGGTCGGGCAGGCCGGATTTGAACCGACGACCCCTTCACCCCCAGTGAAGTGCGCTACCAGGCTGCGCTACTGCCCGTCAAAATCAGGGGGAAGCGGCGCGACTATAGCCTTGTTGCTTTTTCTTTGCAACGCCGCAATGATTCTTGGGATTAGATTTTATGGTGTGAATATTCGGCCCTTTATTTAGGGAGCATTTTTCGCATGCCGCGCAAGTCCTCGAGGAGGTTTTCTAGCTCCTCACGGATGGCTGGAGAGAGTTCCCCCCGGCCCTCAGAGGTGGCTTGCTGGGCCGCCGAAGTGGGCGTCGGCATGGCAACTACTGTCTCATCTTCAGAGGCTTCTGAAGCGATACTAGGCGCAGCATCCCCTTTTTGGAGAACTTCGATATTTTCGATTTTGTTGCCTTGCTCCTTCAGCAGCTTCTGCGCGCCTTTAATCGTGAAGCCGTGCGTATAGAGAAGGTCTCGAATACCTTTAACAAGTTCGACGTCAGATGGCCGGTAATAGCGGCGCCCCCCGCCCCGCTTGAGAGGTTTCACAACAGGGAATTTTGTTTCCCAAAATCGCAGCACATGCTGCGGAACATCCAGTTCCGTTGAAACCTCACTAATCGTTCGAAATGCGTCAGGGGATTTCTGCGACTTTGACGCAGCCCCTTTTTCGTCTTCTGACATACGGCGCTAATATCTTTCTAGCAGCTATTAATCGCGATTGGCGTCGTTAATCTTGTCCTTAAGGACATGAGATGCCCTGAACACAAGAACGCGGCGAGCTTCAATTGGAACTTCTTCGCCTGTTTTTGGATTTCGGCCGACTCGCTCATTCTTCTCGCGAACCTGCAAACTTCCGAAAGAGGAAATCTTAACCGTCTCCCCCGCAACCAATCGGTTAGAAATTTCATCCAGTACAGCTTCCACATGTTCCGCTGACTCGTTTCTGGACAATCCGATTTTTTGATAAAGCGCTTCTGCTAATTGCGCTCTTGTAACAGTTGTTTTGCTCATATTCCCACCTCACGCCTGTTGCAAAAGGATTATCACAGCCGCTTAAACCGTCAACAGCTAACGGACATATTTAGTGAGCATTTGCCCCTAAACCCGTGTTTTTTAGTAAAAATCCATTGAATTGATGAGTCAAGAGACATCTCGGCCCCAAAATTGGAATGGTCGATCAAGAATCACTTTAAGAGATTCGCAAGCCCGGAGTGTTTACCAACGAACGAGGGAGGAACCCCACGTAAATCCACCGCCCATTGCTTCGAGAAGCAGCAGATCACCCCGTTTGACACGGCCATCCCGAACGGCTTCATCCAATGCAAGCGGAACAGACGCCGCAGATGTATTCCCGTGGCGATCAACGGTCACGACCACTTTGGAAGAATCCATTTTTAGTTTCCGACCCGTGCCATCGATAATCCGCTTATTCGCCTGATGCGGAATAAGCCAGTCAATATCATCAGCAGACATGCCAGTTGCTTCAAGTGCCTCACCAACCACATTGGCCAGATTAGTGACCGCGTGACGGAATACCTCCCGGCCTTCCATACGCAAATGACCAGTTGTCTGGGTAGAGGATGGCCCTCCATCGACATAGAGCAGATCATGCTTATCACCGTCGGAATGCAGGTGATTAGTCAGAATCCCGCGATCCTGATTGTTTCCCTCTTCTTCTGAGGCTTCCAGAACAATGGCACCGGCACCATCAGCGAAGAGAACACAGGTTGTCCGATCTTCCCAATCGATAATACGAGAGAATGTTTCCGCGCCGATTACAAGCGCACGCTTTGCCTGACCTGCTTTAATAAAGTTATCCGCAGTCGACAGCGCATAAATGAACCCCGTACACACGGCCTGCACATCAAAGGCAAAGCCCCGTGTCATTCCCAGTTTTTTCTGAATGACCGTTGCGGTGGCCGGAAATGTTTCGTCCGGGGTCGCCGTTGCGACCAAAACCAGGTCGATATCATTTGGCTCAAGCCCTGCTGCTTCCAATGCTTTCTTGGCCGCGTTTGTGCCAAGATCAGATGTCAACTCACCTTCAGCCGCAATGTGCCGCTGCTTGATACCGGAACGGGCAACAATCCACTCATCGGTGGTGTCGACCATTGTTTCCAGCTCCTGATTGGTAAGAATACGTTTCGGAAGATAAGAACCTGTACCGGTAATGATTGAACGACGCATTTAGTTTCCATTCAGGACCGTTTAGGTATCGGTCCGTAAGTTATATTTTCTCGGCCTCGGACGCGCTATCGCTTTCCGCCGCCGAAATCGCATTTTCTGAGGATGCTTCAGAATTTTGTCCAGACTTTGTTTCTACACCAAATTCTTGGAAGTGTGCGATCATTTTCTCAATTAGACCCTCGGAAATCATTTCAATTGTAACGGCCACGGCATTGGCATAACCAACCGCATCCGTTCCACCATGACTTTTCACACAGATACCATTCAGGCCGAGGAATACCGCCCCATTATATCCACGAGGGTCCAAGCGATCTTTCAAAATACGAAGACCGCTGCGGGCAAGAAGATACCCGAGCTTGGATAGGAGTGAGCTTTGAAAGCCCGTCCGCAGGAAACTACTGAAAAGAGAGGCAACCCCTTCTGCCGTTTTCAGCGCCACATTTCCTGTAAATCCATCTGTGACTACAACATCCACGATCCCGCGGGTAATGTCGTCACCTTCGATAAAGCCGTAATATTCAAACGGCGCATTCTCAAGAGAACGGAGCTTTTCCCCCGCTTCTTTAATGGTATCACTACCTTTGAGCTCTTCGCTGCCGACATTCAGCAGTCCCACACGCGGCGGAATACGGCCAAGGACAGCCCGGGCAAAATCCGATCCCATCACAGCGAACTGGAACAGGTTGTCGGCATCGCATTCAATATTTGCCCCCAAGTCCAGCATCACCGTTTCACCGCGCGGTGATGGCAGCATGGAGGCAAGCGCCGGCCGGTCGATACCCGGCAACGTCCGAAGAGAAAATTTCGCCATCGCCATCAGAGCACCGGTATTACCGGCCGAGACGACACCATGAGCTTCCTTATCGCGCACGGCGTCAATCGCAAGACGCATACTGCTCTTGCGGCCTTTGCGCAGGGCCTGGCTTGGCTTATCCTCACCTTTAATAGCCTGATCGGTGTGACGGATCTCAGATACGTCTTTTACACCTGGATAGGCATCCAGATAAGGTTTTAGTCTAGCTTCATCACCAAACAGCAAAAACCGGGCGTTTGGAAATTGGACACGCACCAAATCGACACCTTTAATCACGATATCGGGGGCATCGTCCCCCCCCATCGCATCAAGGGCAATTATGATGTTATCGCTCATTCCAGCGTCCGGTTTTTAAATCTGATCTAACGGATAAACGTTAGAGAACGTCAGCTGCTTCCACAACTTCACGGTCACCGTAGTAACCGCAAGAATCACAGACGTGGTGTGGACGCTTCAGTTCGCCACAGTTCTGGCATTCCTGAACCTGTGTACCAACGAGTGAATCGTGTGCACGACGCATGTTGCGTTTGGATTTGGTTGTTTTCTTTCTAGGTACAGCCATTTCTCTATCTCTCACTTATGCACCCAACAGGGTGACTTACCTAATCTCGCCCCCGCATATACAGGGTTATTTCCGTTCCATCAATTCTTTAAGGTTGGCAAATGGCCGATGGGTCTCTTTTTCAGGTTCATCAGCTTCACTTTTGCCCTCTGACTGGCTCAGGAACTGAGCGCTATCAGAGCTATCCGCACCTTCTGCTCGAGGGTAAGGATCAAGTGCAAGG
>JAEPMY010000106.1 GCA_017643685.1 Sneathiella sp. | reverse complement strand
TGAAATTTACTGGTATGGCCGGGGCATTGATGCCGCTGGTGCCAGAATTACCACAACACTCCCCCATGAAAATATCATTGCTTATCCGGACTTCTACGTCCAGAATCCGGATGCTCACCCTATGGATTACCTATCCGGTATCCTGACAGATAAAGGGCTTGGCAACACTCGCATTGGGGTTGAGTCTGATAACTATTATTTCAGCGCAAAAGCAATGCAATCCTTACAGGAAAACCTGCCAAATGCAGAGTTCGTTGCCGCGACCGCTCTCGTCAACTGGCAACGGAATGTGAAATCCACGCAGGAGCTGGAATATATGCGACGGGCAGCACGGATCATCGAAAAAACATATGAGCGGGTTCTTGAGGTAGCAAAACCGGGCATGCGGAAAAACGACCTAGCTGCGGAAATCTATCACGCCTCCATCAAAGGTACGGACGAATTCTACGGTGACTACGCCGCTATCGTTCCACTTATCGGTACCGGCGCAGAAGCCGCTGCAAGTCATATGACATGGGATGATGGCCTTCTTGAAAAAGATACTGGCGCCTTCATGGAAATTGCCGGCGCCTATCATCGCTATCATTGCCCGGTATCAAGAACTATTTACTTTGGCGATCCAACAGATGAATACCGCCGGGTCGAAGGCACCATTCAAGACTGCATCGAGAAAACACTAGACTGGTTCAAACCGGGCTACACCTGCGGTGAAGTCGCGGGTGTCTTTTTTGAAAACCTTAAAAAACATGGATATGAAAAAGATAATCGGTGTGGCTACCCGATTGGTCTCAGCTACCCCCCTGACTGGGGCGAGCGAACAATGAGCCTTCGTCAGGAAGACAAAACTGTCCTGCAAGAAGGTATGACTTTCCACTTTATGCCAGGGCTTTGGTTTGATGACTGGGGCTTTGAAATGACGGAAAGTGTCGTCGTAACCGAAACCGGCGCCTCTTGTCTCGCAGAAGTGCCGCGAGAGCTTTTCGTCAAACACTGATATTTAAGCCCCTGCCGTCATCCGGCAGGGGCTTTTCTTTTAGGCGCCGAAGGGAAGTTCTCCGTCCAACACGCTTTGAAACGTCTTCAAATCCACATTGCGCCCAGACACAACAACCGCAATATTCTCTCCCAATCGTTGAGAGAGGTTTTCCTGAATAACTGGAATGCCAACAGCACCCGCCCCTTCAACCACCATGCCATGTTCGCGATATAAAAACTGCATCCCAGACGCAATCTGCTCCTCTTTAAGCAGAATAACTTCGTCAACCAACTCTTGTACCACGCCCAACGTATATTCGTTCTGAAGCCCAATTCCGCCCCCAAGCGAATCCGCCAATGAGGGCTCCTCAGGCACTTCCACAGGGCGGCCACGCTGCAGACTAGCATCCATCGCTGCCCCTCGCTCCATTGAAATGCCAATAACCTTGATATTGAAATTGACAGATTTAACGGCGAGCGCCACACCCGCAATCAATCCGCCGCCGGAGACAGGGACCAGCACAGTGTCGATATCCGACCAATCTTCCATCAGCTCCAGTCCGACCGTGCCTTGTCCCGCGATCACATCAGCATGATCAAAGGGCGGGATTTCGGACATCCGATCTTCTACCACAAGACGCTGAACCTCTACCTGTGCTTCGTCCTGGCTTTTACCGATTATTCGAACATCTGCGCCAAGTGCCTTAATTGCCTGCACTTTATTCTGTGGCACCAAGTTCGACATACAAATTGTTGCTTTTGCCCCGACCCGTGCAGCGGCGGTAGCAACCGCGCGCCCGTGGTTTCCCGTCGACGCACATACAACACCAGCTTCCAACGCAGACGGATCCAAAGACAAAATAGCATTTGTTGCGCCCCGCAGCTTAAAAGCGCCGGTATCCTGGGTTGTTTCCAGCTTCAAACGAACCTGTCGGCTCTTACTTGAAAGACTGGGACAAGCCACCAACGGGGTTCTGACAACATGGGACTGAATTCGGTTTCGGGCGTGGTAAATATTTTGCAAAGAGAGCATGAGATCTCCATGTTGTATACATCAATAAGAAATTTTGCAGTTGACCGGCAATATTTTTACAAATATTGGGTAAATCAGCATCTAATGTGTACATCATGACGGTATGGTGATTCAATGACTAGCACTTCTCTTGATCTTCGCAGTAAAATTTCAACCAATCTCGACTATACGAGAGATGGTGTTCAGCATGGGCATCTAACCATTCCCCATTCCCGAAATGATAGCCCTTGGGGCTCCATGCTGATGCCTGTCAGCATCTTCAAGAATGGCGAAGGTCCGTCTATCCTTCTAACAGGGGGCAACCATGGCGACGAGTATGAAGGCCCCATTGCGCTTCTGAAACTTATTCAAAAGCTGGACGTGGCTAAGGTGCAGGGGCAGATCATCATTATCCCAGCGCTGAATTACCCGGCCGTCAAATCAGGAACACGCCTGTCCCCATTGGATGGCGCAAATATGAACAGGGCTTTTCCCGGCGATCCGGATGGTTCCATCACTTTCATGATCGCTGACTATGTGCAGAGGTTTATTCTATCCCGCGTAGATGCCGTCATCGATATTCATGCAGGCGGAAAAATCATGAATTTTCTGCCAACCGCAGTGATTCATAATTTACCAGACCCGGATCAAATGGCCCGCACCAAAGCAGCGGCGGAAGCATTTGGCGCGCCGAACTGCCTTATTCTGGAAGAGCTGGATGCGCGCGGCATGTTGGATACAGCGGTCGAAGAAATGGGCAAAGTCTTTGTATCCACAGAACTTGGCGGCGGAGGGACCTCTACCCCCGAAACGATCCGTGTTGCGGAACAAGGTATCCACGATACCCTTGTCCATTTTGGCGCCTTACAAGCGGCACCGCTTGGAAACGGCAAAACACGCTTTCTCGAAACCCCCAGCAACGCATTTGTTATCGCCGATAAGGCTGGCATGTTCGAGTTTGCTTGTAATCTTGGGGATACCGTCAAAGAGGGCGATGTCCTTGCCCGTGTCTTTGACATCGACCGCCCGGCCGAGGCCGCGGCAGAGTACCGAGCCCCATGCGACGGTATTGTCATTCATCGGCATCTGGCAGGTTTGATTAATCGCGGTGACTGCTTGTCGGTCCTTGGCATACCGGTTTAGTATTTTTTGAGGGGGGATTACGTCGGTGGCAGGAAATGTGACAATTTTAACCAAGGCTGATCTGAGTACCTGTGTTGGGTTAAATGAAACAGCTCTCACAGTGATAGAGGATGCGTTTGAAGCACTTGCAAATGGCAAAATAGTAATGCCGCCCATCCTGTCCATGGATCTTCCCATGGTAAATGGCGAGGTTGATGTCAAAACCGCCTATATCGAAGGATTTGATGGCTTTGCGATTAAAGTTAGCCCCGGTTTTTTCAACAACCCTCAATTAGGTCTTCCAAGTTTAAACGGGTTAATGATCCTATTTGATGCGAAGACAGGTTTGGTGAAATCTGTTCTGCTCGATAACGGATATCTGACCGATGTACGGACCGCAGCAGCTGGGGGCGTTGCCGCAAAGCACCTTGCCCCTTCTCAGGTAAATTGTGCGACCGTTTTCGGCGGGGGCGTTCAAGCACGCATGCAGTTAAAGGCGGCTCATATTGCAAAACCATTTTCCAAGGCTTTCATTTGGGCAAGAAACTTTGAAAAAGCCGATCAGGCAGCCAAAGAGTTAAGTGCAGACCTTTCAATTCCAGTAGTGGCGACCCATGATCCTGGGCGGGCGGTCGCAGAGAGCCAGCTTGCCATTACAACCACCCCTGCGACATCACCTATCTTTAAAAAGGAATGGTTACATCCTGGTCTTCATATCACCGCGATGGGATCTGATCAGGAAGGCAAAAACGAAATCGAGGCCGAGGCTCTAATGGCTGCAGACCTTTATGTTTCTGACAGGATATCGCAATGCGAAAAACTGGGCGAGCTTCGTTCCGCGCTTAACGCAGGTTGGACTGCCCCCGATATTCCTGAGCTTGGCCAGATTATTACAGGTCAAAAATCTGGTCGCATGTCTGATGATGATGTAACAATTTGTGATCTGACGGGAACGGGAGTTCAAGACACTGCGATTGCGGCACATGCATTCAAAGTCGCAACATCAGAAGATATGGGACAAATTTTTGAGACAGACGGAACGACCAAATGATTAAACTGGATGACCGCGACTTAAAAATTCTAAAGACCCTCCAAACCGAAGGGCGGATTACCAAAGCGGCCCTCGCGGAACGGATCGCCTTGTCCCCAACTCCGTGTTGGGAGCGCCTAAAACGGCTTGAGGCTGAAGGCATCATTGAAGGATATGGAGCCCGTATCGCTCTTGGAAGCTTCGGCCCTCTCTCCGTCTTCTTTATGCAGGCTGAGCTGGAGAGTCATAAAGCAGAAGATTTCCGCATCTTTGAAGATGCCGTTCAGAATTACGACGACGTCGTAGAATGCTGGGCCGTTGGCGGCGGCATTGATTATTTTCTCAAGATCACGTCACCGGATGTTGATAGCTACCAACGACTTATAGATCAAATGCTGAACAGTAACATTGGCCTTCGGCGTTACTACACCTATGTCGTGACCAAGCCGGTTAAGATTTCTCCTTTTCCGCCTGTCCCTGTTCCAAAATAAGAAAGGAATAATAGGCAGACGTTTCATCTACTCAGATGCTTTTTAAAAGAAAAGATAATCTGGAAACCGCAAGACTACAAAAGCACATTCTCCTGTTCATCTCCTAGACTGGGTTCAAATTCAATCAAGGAGCATCCCCATGCAACAGGCAAAATCTTTGAATGAACCTCGGTTTGATGACTTCAAATTGCAGGATCCATCTCTTTTCAAAAGCTTCGCTTATATCGGCGGAAGCTGGTGTGGCGCTGAAAATGGCAAAACGCTTGAGGTTACAAATCCAGCGAATGGGTATGTAATTGGCTCTATACCTGCCCAATCCGGTGAGGATGCCCTTTTGGCTGTCGGCGCCGCTGAGGACGCATTTCAGGATTGGTCTGCCACCCTTCCGCAGGAACGCGCACAGCTTCTGAAAAAGTGGTATGCCCTGATGCAGGAACATCGGGAAGACCTCGCTATCCTGATGACAACGGAACAAGGCAAGCCAATTTCCGAATGCCGCGGTGAAATCGATTATGGCGCTGATTTCGCGGAATTCTATGCAGAGGAAGCAAAACGACCCAATATTGAAGGCGTCACCTCTCATCTAAAAGGTGCGGAAATCGAACTATGGCGGGAGCCGGTGGGCGTTGTCGCTCTTGTGACCCCTTGGAATTTTCCATCTGCGATGATTACACGGAAAGCAGCTGCGGCTTTAGCGGCAGGCTGCACCGTAATTGTCCACCCTTCCAAAGAAACCCCCTACTCCGCCCTGGCATTGGCAGAACTGGCTGAGCGGGCAGGCTTTCCAAAAGGGGTTTTCAATGTCGTAACTGGCGAAGCCCCGGAAATTGTAAAGCCGTGGACTGAAGACGCGCGCGTTCGTCTACTCTCATTCACAGGGTCAACTGAAATCGGCCGCCTGCTTTATGAACAATGCGCCGGCACCGTTAAAAAACTGGTCATGGAACTTGGAGGGCACGCCCCCTTCATCGTCTATGAAGATGCTGATTTGGACCTTGCCGTTAAGTGCGCTATTTCGGCTAAATTCGCGACATCCGGACAAGACTGCCTGGCAGCGAACCGGTTCTTTGTTGCCAAAGCCGTTTACAAAGACTTTTGCAAAAAGTTCGTAGAAGAAACAGCCAAGCTTTCTGTCGGCTTTGGTATGGATGACCCAGATATAGGTCCGCTCATGCATGAACGGGCGATCGCAAAGCAGGATGCCCATGTCAAAGATGCTTTGGATAAAGGCGCAAAGCTGCTGCTCGGCGGTAAAACGCATCAACTGGGTCCACTCTTTTATGAGCCAACGGTTCTTGCTGATGTTAGCGACGATGCCTTGATCCTACACGAAGAGACGTTTGGCCCCGTTGCTGCCATCACCCCTTTCAAGCCGGAAGATGACATTATTGCACGGGCAAATGAGACAAATTATGGACTGATTGCTTATGTCCATACCCAAGACCCAAGGCGTATCTACAAAGCGTCCCGCGCCCTCGAATTTGGAATGGTAGCGATCAACCGCACCAAAGTCACCGGCGCACCGATCCCGTTCGGCGGGGTTAAGCAATCTGGCCTTGGGCGCGAAGGCGCCCGTCAAGGTTTGGAAGAATTTACAGAAATCAAATATGTATGCCGCGATTTCGACGTGGCCTAAAGAAACCAAAGAGGAAGAAATTCATGCTGACAAATGATCAACTCTCCAAATGGGACCGCGAAAACTTTTTCCACCCATCTACTCACCTTGGTCAGTTCGCACGCGGTGAAGCCCCAAATCGCATTATTAAGGGCGGAGAGGGTGTCTACATCCAAGACCGCGATGATAACAAACTGCTGGATGCGTTTGCAGGCCTGTACTGCGTGAATGTTGGATATGGCCGCCCAGAAATTGCAGAGGCCATTGCAAAGCAAGCTGAAGAACTGGCCTACTACCACGCATATGTTGGCCACGGGACAGAAGCGTCCATTACGCTCTCTAAAATGATTCTGGACCGCGCGCCAGATCATATGAGCAAGGTTTATTTTGGTCTTTCTGGCTCCGATGCTAACGAAACCAACATCAAACTGGTTTGGTACTACAACAATATTCTGGGACGTCCTGAGAAGAAGAAAATCATCTCTCGCTGGCGTGGCTATCACGGTTCCGGTCTGATGACCGGCTCCCTCACTGGACTGGAGCTGTTCCACAAGAAATTTGACCTGCCGCTTGCTCAGGTCATCCATACTGAAGCCCCTTATTATCTTCGCCGTGAAGACGAAAGCATGAGCGAGGAAGAGTTTTCAGCTCATTGCGCATCTAAACTGGAAGAGCTGATCTTGGCAGAAGGCCCAGACACGGTTGCCGCCTTTATTGGTGAACCTGCACTAGGTACAGGCGGACTTGTCCCGCCACCAGCAGGATACTGGACTGCCATTCAGGCTGTTCTGAAAAAATACGACATTCTTCTGATCGCAGATGAAGTTGTAACTGGCTTTGGTCGCCTCGGCAGCATGTTTGGTAGCCATCACTACGATCTGAAACCAGACCTGATCACCATTGCGAAAGGCCTCACCTCCGCCTATGCGCCGCTCTCTGGTTCCATTGTCGGCGATGGCATGTGGAACGTCCTTATGCAAGGGACAGACGAAAACGGACCGATCGGACACGGGTGGACTTACTCCGCTCACCCAATTGGAGCCGCGGCAGGGGTCGCCAACCTGGAACTCGTCGACAAGCTTGGCCTCGTTGAGAATGCCGGTAAAACCGGCGCGGATATGAAAGCCATGATGCAGCAGGCTCTTGGCGGCCATAAGAATGTTGCAGAAATCCGTGGTGAAGGTCTTCTGATCGCTCTTGAGCTTGCAGAAGATCCAGAAAAACGGAAATTCTTCGACCCTTCACAAACCGTAGGCGCTAAAATCGCGGGCGCCTTACTGAAGCGAGGTGTTATCGCTCGTGCGATGCCACAAGGTGACATCCTTGGATTTGCACCGCCGCTGTGTGTTACAGCGGACGAAGTTAAGATCGTCGTTGATGCTACAGCAGAAGCCGTTGAAGAAGTTCTCGGCAGCTAACCAACAAAAAGCCCCGTAACATGCGGGGCTTTTTATTCCATATGATCAATCTTTTCTAACCGACTTGGCCAAAACCGCTTGCAGCTCGTCCAACTTAACTGGCTTGGTCAAGATATCGTTCACTCCCGCCTTAATGAATTGATCACGATGCTCAGCAAGCGCATCGGCGGTGAATGCCACAATCGGCGCACTGTTATTATACTCACTGTCGCTTCTAATAATTTTGGTCGCGCCGATCCCATCAAGTTTTGGCATATGCATATCCATCAGGATGAGATCAAATGGTTGTTTCGATGCAATCTCAACGGCCTCTTCCCCATCATTAGCAACAGCGACAATATGTCCTTTATTGGCAAGCATGGTGGAGACGATCTTCTGATTAATTTCGTTATCTTCCGCCAGTAGAATTTGCAAATTTCCAACGTCTGCTTCCACCGTCAGATTTTTCTCTTTTGTGGCAGGCTTGACAACAAGCGTCAGAATAAAGGTGGAGCCAACACCGGCTTCACTGGCCACTTCAAGACTACCGCCCATCAACTCAGTTAGCTCTCGAGAGATTGCTAACCCCAACCCGGTTCCCCCATATTTGCGGGTGGTTCCGCTATCGGCTTGCTCAAAGCGCGAGAATATTTTCGCTACTTGCTCATCGGTCATGCCGATGCCGGTATCAGAAACAACGACTGTTAGCTGATCGTTGTCAGGATATTCGTTAACTCTGAGATCAACCTGAATCTCGCCATTTTCTGTAAACTTGACGGCATTATTAACCAGATTATTAACGACCTGACTAAACCTTGTATCCTCCAACTCACAATAATAGTCCAGCAATTCTCCGGCATTTGTGGAAATCACTACCCCCTTACGTGAGGCGGCGGACGAAAAAACATTCACAATGCTTTTGATAATTTTAGCAGGTGAGCGAACTGAATAATCGAGAACAAGCTTCCCAGCCTCGATCTTGGAAATATCCAAAATGTCATCAAGCAACGCCATCAAAGAACGAGACGATACATCCAAGTCTTCCAACAAGCCTTTGGCTTCGCTTTTAACGGCGTCATTGTCTTGCAGAAGGTCAAGCACACCTCGGATTCCCATCATAGGGGTCCGAAGTTCATGGCTCATGTTGGCGAGAAAATTACTTTTCGCGAGGCTTGCCTGAACAGCAATCGCGTGCGCTTGTTCGAGCTCTGCCTCCATATTCTTACGTTTTGTGATGTCCTCATGCGTACCAGACATCCGAAGAGGTTCACCATTCTCTGTCCATTCAACAACTTTGCCGCGATCATGAACCCAGACCCAATGACCATCTTTGTGCTTCATCCGGCATTCAATATCGTAATGATCAGTTTCACCACTGAAATGCTGATTAAGGAGCGCCTCGGATTGTTGGAAATCGCCTTCATGAGCATGAGCCACCCACGTCTCAATGTTAATGGGCTCCAACTCGCTCAGAGAATATCCAATAATTTCCGCCCATCTTTCGTTGAACTTGGTCTCCCCGGTTTGAACATTCCACTCCCAGGTTCCGATATTCGTCCCCCAGATGATGTCATCCAGTGCCTGCCGTTTTTCTTCGGCATCCTCGGCTGATTTCTTTTGTGATTTGACCGCATTTTTGAGCTTAAAGACAAAGAACAGGGTAGTCCCAAGGCCGCCGAGTAAAAGGGCAATTATCAGTTGCCACTGGCTTTCAATGCTTTCAGTCTGTTCGTCAACCAACTGCTCCAGCCGATTTTGATAGTACCATAAATCATCCTGAAACTCCCGCTGCTTGGAGATATCATGAATGACCGAGAGCAAATAAGTATTACCCTGAAATTGATACGGAACCGAAAACACTTCAACGGTTTTGACCGTTCCGTCAGCCATTTCATGGCGAAAAATAAAGAAATTACGGTTTTCTTTTTGAGCCAATTCCTGCTCTTCAGCAACCTGCTCAGGTGAGAGCTGGTTAATTTGCTGTATGCTCATTTTTTCCAGTTTTTCTTCTGGGTATCCATAGAAAAGCGCGGCCGCCTTATTTGCCCTAACAATGTTACCTGTTTTGGGGTCGATCAATAACAAGACAACATTTTGGCTCTCGAAAAATTCGTCAAAGGTTGGCTCAGCGGACGCCGTCGACAGATGAAGCCAAACGGTGCAGCACATCATAATCAGCAATTTCAATAACTTGGCTTGCACGAATTATTTCCCGAAATATCTGATCAAGAAAAGAAGGCCGATAACGAAAACAGAATTTATTTAGATCAACCGATCAAATCATTGATCAATCTCAAAACCGTAAAACAGCTTCCTTAATAAATAGCTTATATAACAACTCCCCCCTACTTTTTCCTTTAAAGGACTGCGTGAATTCTAAAAGAAACAAATTTCCGAATTTATTGACCATATTTGAGCTTTAATTCACGCTCTAACGTATATAATTGCAATAAACCAAAACAAACACTCTAAGAGGCAGAGATGGATTCAGTTACTCAATTTGTGCTGGGCGCAGGGATTGGTGCGGCATGCCTTGGCAAAAAACATGGTCTTCGCAAAGCGGCAATCACCGGTGGCCTATTGGGAACTCTGCCTGATCTGGATGTTTTTTGGGACTATGGCGGCCCACTAGAGAATTTCGTATTTCATAGATCAGCCACACATTCTCTTCTGTTGCAAACACTTGCAACACCTATTTTAGCGGAAGGGTTATGGCGCATATTTAAAAAACCGGAAGGGCAACGCCTATCATTCTATCTGACCGTCTGGCTAACGCTGGTGACGCACGCATTGCTGGATGCAATGACTATTTATGGTACACAATTGCTATGGCCTCTGACTGATCACCCATTTGGGGTGGGATCAATGTTTATTATCGATCCACTTTATACCCTTCCATTGCTATTCATAACATTATGGGCGCTAATCAGGCCCCGTTGGAATAATGCTTATCGCAAGTCACTAACCGCTGCATTGACTATATCAACGCTATATCTTGGCTGGTCCGTGGTCGCCCAAAACTGGATGACAAATAAAGCTGAACAGAAATTTGCAGAACGCGGTATTTCTGTGGACAAAACGTTGGTGATCCCGCTTCCCTTTACCACATTCGCCTGGAAAGCAATCACAGTTCAGTCGGACACTTACACTAATCTCTACTTGCCCCTAAAAAGTAGCGATGATGAGCCTGTTTTCTATCAACATGAACGCTGGCCAGCCCGCCTGACATGCGCGCAACTGGATCATTATCCCGCCCACGCGATTTTAGAGAATTTCACCAAAGGCTTTTACAGCCTGACCAAATCAGATAATGGACAACTTCTGCAAGCTGATCTTCGGATGGGAATGACACCGAACTATGTTTTCCGTTTCAAGTTGCAGAACGGACAAGAAGACACTAAATCTCTTGCAGCTCGTGTCGCCTCTAGTCGCTCCAGTGAAGGGGACTTCCCATGGCTTTGGAGTATGGTGACAGGCAACATCACGCCGCGCCCTGTAGAGGCGGATAGCATCCTCCCCTCAACAGCAACCCTCATGGCAGCGGCGCCAAAGGTCTGTAATCAGTCAGGTAAGAAAGTAGAGCCAAGAGCGATTTTTTGACATAATCTTATGTCAGATTTTCTCTCTTCATTGATGAGACTTAAGGAAATATCATGAAACGTCTTCTGCTCAGCTCTCTTGCCTTTTCACTTTGCCTTAGTGCGGCGACAGCTTCCGCGAATTCAGATCTGCTAAAAGGTCTGAAGGATAAACTGAACTCCTCGATCTCGTCCGGTAGCAACTCCAGTACGACAAGTGGATCTGAGCTCGACCTCTCCCAGATCACCGATGGGCTTAAAGAGGCGTTGAAGGTTGGAACAGAACGAGTAGTTGGACAGATTGGTGCGGATGGTGGTTACGAGAACGACCCAACGATCCACATCCCCTTGCCTGAAAAGATGCAACAAGCTCAATCATATTTGCGAAAATTTGGTCTCTCTTCTCTTGCAGATGACGTGGAAAGTCGCCTCAATCAGGGCGCGGAGGCTGCGGCGCCAAAGGCTAAAGAGCTCATCATTAAAGCAATCTCAGACATGACATTGGAAGATGCACGCAAAATATATGACGGGCCTGATGATGCGGCTACGCAGTATTTTCGAAGGGTCGCAACAGATGATCTGATGAATACAGTCAGACCGGTGATTAATCAGTCGTTGGAAGATGTCGGTGCGATTACAGCCTATAATTCGCTGATCAGTGAATATAAAAAGGTCCCTTTCGTTCCAAATATCCAATCAGACCTGACAGAGCATGCCACAGAATTGGCTCTTGAAGGGCTATTCCATTACTTAGCCGCGGAAGAAGCTTCCATTCGAAATAATCCAGTTGCCCGAACCACTGATATTCTGAAATCCGTCTTTGGCGGTGCTTAAAACAAAAAGCCCCTCAACTACTGAGGGGCTCAGACTGCTGACAAAGTCCTCGCTATTTGCGGGGACTTTTGATTCAATGGGGAATGCTTAAAAAACCCACTCCTTTACAAACCGAACTTGAGATGGTGACGCTTGACAGTTTGGTTCCCGCGGATCATCTGTTGC
>JAEPMY010000135.1 GCA_017643685.1 Sneathiella sp. | reverse complement strand
GTTTCGTATTGATTGCTGGTCTCAACGAGGCTGGCTGGCTCTACACTATTCAAGAAATTGGCGGTGAGATGACAAAAGTTCCTGTCTTCGAGAGAGGATGGGAACATGCGATGCTAACCACGGAGTCGACCTGGGCTCAAGGGGTCTTTTCGAGGGCGTTCGGCGGTAACGTCGAAACCCTTCTCGCGGTTCCTCTTTTCGTATTGATGGGTATCGCGCTTGAGCGGTCAAACATTGCGGAAGACCTTCTGACAACCATGGCAAAACTGTTTGGCTCCATGCCAGGTGGTCTTGCGATTTCTGTCGTGCTGGTGGGTGCGCTTCTAGCCGCGTCAACTGGTGTTGTGGGTGCGACTGTTGTGACAATGGGCCTGATTGCCCTTCCAACCATGTTGAAACATGGCTACTCCAAATCTTTGGCAACAGGCGTTATCGCGACCTCTGGTACCCTGGGGCAAATCATTCCGCCCTCCATCGTGATTGTGCTTTTGGGCTCCATCGTTGGTGACATGTACGCCATCGGTCAGGAAAACCGGGCTGCTGAACTTGGTGTGACCGTTCTTGAAATGCTCGGCGAGCCAGCGGTTCTCTCAACAGGAACACTCTTTAAAGCGGCCTTTATTCCGGGCCTGATGTTGGCCTCTCTTTATGCGCTTTACTGTCTTGGCTTTGCGCTTCTGAACCGAGACCAAGCGCCTCCAGTGCATCTGGAAGACCCTGATAGCTATGGCCTTCTTTCTTACTACAAAAACAGCCCACTGCTGCTGGTTGGTGCGATCTTCATCCCGTTGATCACGCTGGTCACAATCTGGATTACTTTTGCAGTCTCAGGTGTATTTGGTACGGCTGTTCTGGGCGAAGAAGAAGTCTTTGGTCCGCTATCCGGTGGGACATTCGCCTTGATGGTGATTGCCTCTTACATTCAGATCCTCGCGTGGGTGCTTCGCCCTGGGTATGAGAAACGTCAGTTGATCATTGGCCTTCTGGGTGTATTCCTGCTGCTAGCGGCTGATTGGCTCTTTGTTGCAGGTGATGCTGATGGCGGCACTAAGGCGCTTTACTACATCATTCCTGCAACCATGATCTTCTACGGCATGAAAGAGTCCGTGATGCGCCTCATCGAAATTGAGGTGCTTCGGGTTGTTTCTCCTCCGGTGATCCTGATCGTTGCGGTTCTAGGCTCCATCCTTGGTGGTATCACCAATCCAACTGCAGCTGCGGCCCTTGGGGCGGCGGGTGCTATCATGCTGGCTGCCAACCGAAAGCTGAAAGATCAGTTCAAATCCTCCAAATACATCGTCTGGGCAGCGCTTGCCATTGTGATGATGCTATTGATGCGGGGTAACTTTGACCTTCGGACATCCATGGAAGATATCAGCGTTGCAGACAAGCTTGGTATCATCGTTGCGATCATTTCCTATCATGTTGCTATTTTTGGTCTTCTCTACTCCTGCTGGGTTCTCTTTAAAGAGAAGGTGATGTCAGCCATTGTGTATGAGACCACAAAAGTGACCTCTATGGTGTTTGTGATCTTGATTGCCTCTCTCTTCCTGAGCCTGACCATCCGCTCTTTTGGTGGTGAGCATTACATTCAGGAATTCCTGCAGTCATTTGAAGATCCGCGGACATTGTTGATCGTCGTAATGATCGTTCTGTTCCTGCTCGGTTTCGTGCTCGACTTTATTGAGATCATCTTCATTGTGATCCCAATTGTTGGCCCCGTTATCTACGCAGCAGACCCAACACTGATGCCGCCAACATGGATTACGATCCTGATTGCGGTAAACCTGCAGACATCCTTTATCACGCCGCCATTTGGCTTCGCCCTCTTCTATCTACGGGGTGTTGCGCCAAAGAACGTAACGACAATGGATATCTATCGTGGTGTTGTTCCGTTTGTGATCATTCAGGTTATTGGCCTGTTGCTCCTGTGGCATTTCCCATCAATTACGACCCTGCTTCCAGAGCTGTTACCGGCTAACTAGCAAGGGTAATCATCACAACAAAAAAGCCGCCGGTTCATCCCGGCGGCTTTTTTAATACTTTCAACAACTCAAAAAGTTTTAGCGGTTCTTTTTCTTCAAAGCCCGGAAATCAAAAATTCCGTCACTGTCCCGGGGGTCTGTCCCTGCGGGGAATATCTGGGTTTTCTGGATTTTCTGAGTGCCAGTTGTCGGCAGGCTATCGACAAACAACATCCATCCTGGCGGTTTGAAATAGGCTAGCCGCTCAAACGTAAAATCAAACAGCTCTCGTGCCAACGCCTCTGTTGGCTCCTGCCCGTCCATCAACACGATACAGGCCATGACCTCTTCTTCGCGAAGGTCGTCAGGGGCCGAAATAACCGCAACTTGCGCAACCGCACTATGGGATTGCAATAACGCTTCCACTTCAGCGGCGGCAATATTCTCACCAGAGCGACGAATGATGTTTTTCTTGCGATCCACAAAGAAAATCATGTCCGTCTCGTCCATTGTGACCGTATCCCCTGTATGGAACCAGTCCCCTTTCCAAGCCTCGGCGGTTGCCTCTTCATTCTTGAGATAACCATTGAAGAAGCCTTTGCGCGGGTTATCGCCTTTACAACGGATCAGCAATTCACCAGCGGTTCCCCGGGCAACTTCCTGATCATTTTCATCGACAACTTTTGCCTCCAAATCGCCAATTGGGCGGCCAAACGCACGGGTGTCAATCATTCGCGGCTCTTCGTTCACTGCCAGAATGCGCCCTGTCTCTGTCATCCCCCAAACTTCAATCAGCGGGAAGCCATAGCGTTCTTCAAAAGCACCGTGTAATTCCGGTTCAACCCCTGCCCCGACACCAATGCGAACAGAATGGGCCATCTCAGCCGGATGAAAGGGCTGGTTCAATAGCATTGGCGGCACCACCCCCAGATAATGGACGATGGTCGCGCGCGTTGCGCTCACTTCTTCCCACCAACTGCTCGGATGGAAGCGATCAGGAATGATCATGCACCCACCTGTTACCAACATACACCCGAGAGAGACCACGGCCGCGTTCATGTGGAATAAAGGAAGCGGGTTATAAAGGCGTTCTGCCCCTTCCTGAATATCGATCAATCCGCCAAGTTCCGCATACCAATATGCCGCGATCAGGTGATAGTCGTTAGTCAGAACACAGCCCTTTGGGCGTCCTGTTGTACCGGATGTATAAAGAAGCGTAGCTTCGCTCATCCGGCAAGGAGTACCGTTCTTTTTAGGCTTAGTGGGGACAGGCAAAGCCTTATCAAAAGCTGTATCCGCAACAACTTTCAGATCATGCTCACAGTCAGCTGCAACAGCTTTTAGATCTTCGGCCCGTGCCTCTATACCAACGACCAGATCAGCCTCTGAATGGGTCATCTGGTACAGCATTTCATCATGCCGATAATCCGGGTTAATCGGAACGCAGGACACACCCATGGAATTAAGCGCGAGCAAGTGCATCACATATTCCGGGCGATTTTCCAAAAGGAAGCCAACCCGATGACCATAACCATAACCGGCCGCTTCATACCGGCTGATCAGCTCCTGAACACGGTCCTTCACCCCTTTGTAAGTGAAGGTAATTCCCTCTGGATAATAGTGCCGCTTTTTTAGCGGCGGCACACATAAGCAGTCATTTTCGGCGAACTTATCCGCCGTTGCCATAAACGCCTCATAGAGGGTGTCCATAGCGCTTCCCCTTTTATTGTTATTTAGGACTTAGCTGAATTTATTATTACGGCTGAACCCTCGTGGTGCCAAACGGCCCGCATTTCCGCGCCGCGTATACCAACCGGTTAGATCCATCTCCGTCCGGGTTCTCTCCCCTGATTTCCAACTAAGACCTTCTTCTTTAACGAAAGTCTTGATGTCCGACAGGCCGCCGTCTTTATACCGCTGTAATGTAACACCACGGCCTCGGGTCATCTCGGAAACTTCCTCAAGCGCAAAGCAATTGAGCTTGCGGTTCTCACCGATTACCGCAACAGAGTCGCCCTCAGTCTCAATACAGAAAGCGGCTTCCGCATCCCCTGATACATTAAGTGTCTGCTTACCATTACGGGTTTGGGCAATGATGCTGTTTTCATCAACAATGAAGCCACGCCCATCTGTAGACGCAACAAGAAGCTTGCGGTCTGGTTTATGAACAAACAGAGAGACGATATCCTGATCATTCCCAAGGTCTATCATCAGACGCACCGGCTCCCCATGGCCTCGGCCTCGCTGAATTTTATCGCAACCGATGGTGTAGAAACGACCATTTGTTCCAAACAGGATCAGCTTGTCCGTTGTCTCTGTCTGTATCCAGAAACGGGCCTTATCCCCATCCTTATACTTTTCTTCACCGGTTTGGGTCACATGCCCTTTAAGCGCCCGGATCCAGCCTTTTTCAGAACAGATAACCGTAATTGGCTCTTTCTCGATCATGGCTTCCAGTGGAATTTCAGGAAGTTCCTGCGCCTCACCAATTTTTGTCCGGCGATTAGACGCCTCAGGGTGATCTTTCAGGAGCTTTTTCAGATCTTTCAGCTCATTCCCAAGGGCTTCCCGCTGTAAATCTTCGCTTGCAAGCAAGGCTTCCAATTCAGATTTCTCAGCTGACAATTTATCATGCTCTGTCCGTAGCTCCATCTCCTCCAATTTACGAAGGGAGCGAAGACGCATATTCAAAATGGCTTCGGCCTGCACTTCGGTCAGCGTGAAGGTTTTGATCAATTGCTGTTTTGGATGATCTTCTTCCCGGATGATACGAATAACTTCATCCAGATTAAGGAAGACGATCAAATACCCTTCCAGAACCTCCAACCGGTTTTCAATTTTACCAAGACGGTAACGAGAACGGCGCTGCAAAACTTCCTGGCGGTGCTCAAGGAAAGACAGCAGAACCTCAGCCAAGCTCATAACCCGAGGGGTTTGCGTGGCATCCAGAACGTTCAAATTGAGTGAAAAACGACTTTCAAGATCGGATAGACGGAACAAACCCTGCATCAGAATTTCAGGATCAACATTCTTGCTCCGCGGCTCCAGCACGAGGCGGATATCCTCAGCGGATTCGTCGCGTACGTCAGCCAGAAGCGGTAATTTCTTGGTCTGGATCAGTTCGGCAACCCGCTCAATCAGCTTACCTTTCTGAACCTGATACGGGATTTCTGTCACAACGATTTGATAGGTGCCCCGCGCGCCCTGCTCGACTTCCCATTTGGCCCGCATGCGAAAACCACCGCGGCCTGTCAGATAAGCTTCGCGGATATTCTCAGGCTTCTCAACCAGTTCGCCGCCTGTCGGGAAATCTGGGCCCGGTACAAACTCCAACAGCTTTTCAATGGATGCGTTGGGATGTTTGTTCAGATGGATCAGCGCATTACAAAGCTCTGTCGCATTGTGAGGCGGCACGGATGTTGCCATCCCCACCGCGATGCCGTTTGATCCATTTGCCAACAGATTTGGAAAGGCTGCTGGCAGAACAACCGGTTCTTTATCTTCGCCGTCATATGTCGGACGGAAATCAACCGTATCCTGATCCAGATCCCGAAGCAGCAATTCCGCAAAAACGGTCAGGCGCGCCTCAGTATAACGCATGGCAGCGGCGTTATCGCCGTCGATGTTACCAAAGTTACCCTGACCATCAACCAGTGTGTAACGCTGGGCAAAATCCTGGGCCAATCGAACCAGTGCATCATAAACAGATTGATCGCCATGCGGGTGATATTTACCGATCACATCACCAACCACACGGGCACATTTCTTGAAACCAGAATCAGGATCCAGTTTCAAAAGCCGCATGGCGTATAAAAGCCGACGGTGTACCGGTTTCAAGCCGTCCCGTACATCTGGCAGGGAACGGGACATAATGGTCGACATCGCATAAGCGAGATACCGATCGCTTATGGCGTCCTTCAGCGAGGTCGGTAGGATCTCGCCGGATTTGATGGCTGTCTTATCACTCATGCTGTCTTTATAGCATCAGATCATGCCGGAGGGAGGAAAAAATGCAGTTCCAAGCCTGAATTAAGCCAAGATTTTTGACTGAATTTTATGGATCAGTCGCTCCCGAGCGGGCAGGCTCTCCTCACCATAATGAGAAACCAGATTTCGCTTAATAAAATAGCCAGTTAGACTCAGGCCTTGCTCGATTTGCATCAGATCTATCTCAGCTTCTTTTTCAGGAATCTCTGGCCGCAGGAAAGCCGGAAGCGGCAACAATTTTTCCTTATAAGGTCCACCTGCCCCTTCACAAACTGCACAACCGGATTTGGGGGAGACATAGATCAACCCCTCCCGCACACCTGTTGCAGCACATTTTTCCAAATCCAGGCCATACCCCATTTCGCGAAGAAGCCCCAATTCCCATTTAATCAGAAGCGGCCCCCAATGAAGAATATCTTCATCCATCATTCCAAGGAGAATTTCCGTAGCGTCATAAAGGGCTGCGTGACTTTCCTTCTCCGGCAGTGTTTTTTCCAAAATAGACATAACCGCGGAGCAAGCTGCGAGCGATAAGGGGCGATCGAACAGAAGTGCGCCGGAGGATGTTCCCGCCTCAATTGTATATGTACCCAATTGCTCAGCAAGACGACCCTGCCATTTCAAGCCAACGACATTTCCCGGCTGTAAGATACCCCGAAGCCGTTTGCCCACGCCGCCCCGCACCATCCCGGCGTTGCGCCCGTGATCACGAGTGAAAGCCTGTAGAATCACA
Organism: Sneathiella sp.; assembly: GCA_017643685.1. Taxonomy (GTDB): domain Bacteria; phylum Pseudomonadota; class Alphaproteobacteria; order Sneathiellales; family Sneathiellaceae; genus Sneathiella. The sequence continues at coordinate 745 of JAEPMY010000135.1, read as the reverse complement.
CTATTCTCGCCATATTTACGAACGGATAAAACAATTCCGTTGTCCAGCCAGTGCATTTCCGAATCCAAGCTCCCGTTGTTTTACTTGCTCACATCCAAACCAGAAAAGGCGTCTTCATTCCAGCCGGAGGATGAGAATGCCATTGAATGTAGAGATTTCCCTGATAAACGCAATTGACGGTGAAAGTTTTAAATATGATGAGTTGCCATCCGAAAATGTTCAATGGACCTTAAAGCCACCCCAGCAACTGGAGCCTTTTAAATTCTCCCGCTGTTACTGCAAAGGGCCCGCGTCCGGATTTGAAGTTCCATTGAAATTCGGCGGGCTTATCTGCCGCCTCAACGTCACATCCTGGGGGGTGTCGTTTAAGACTTCAACCCCGACCCACTACAACATCGAAACGATCCTGATACAGGATACGCCTCCCTATCGCATTGAATTGATCCTCATATAAAAAACGCCCCAATACGGGGCGTTTTAAAAAATCTTCGGATATCACTTAGCCTCGCATTCGACTGATGAAAGCGGCAACCTCTTTCATTACAACATCTGTATCATGTACCATCCCGGTGACCGCATTACGAACCCCTTCAGAGGCCGTCAGCGTTTCCTTGGTGTCATTCTGAATGTTGCCAACTTCTTTCTGGAGGTTTCTTGTGCTGTCATAAGCGCTATGCGTACTTCCAGAAATTTCGCTTGTCGCAACGGATTGTTCTTCGACAGCGGCGGCAACAGAAGCTGTCGT